>NZ_JAUGZK010000011.1:0-119205 GCF_036327005.1 Alkalimonas mucilaginosa | reverse complement strand
AAGATAAAGCTGCAAGCCTTATTTGATTCTTTTGGTGTGTTTGCCTAAAAATCAGGCTCTTTGTGCTTTTTCAGCGCAACAGCTGCTTTTAAGCGCTGCTTGCCATAGAGAAAAGCTTTGGTCATGATGTCACGGTTTACAGGGATGTACTGATAATCCGCAGCATTTTGGCCAGCTTCAGTATCGACATCAGGATCGTTCAGATAAACAAAATCATCATCAGCATCACAAAGCACCACCCAATGCGGTGCCTTGCTGCGATCGAACTGCCAGGTACTAATAAGCAATAACACCACATAGCCTTGCTGCAATCTATCCAGTACATCGGTTAGCGTGAAATCGGCAATCTGAACCGGGATATTAGCCTGGGTACATTTTTGTTGTTCAATCTGATGCACACGCTGCAGTAACTGTTTCTTTTGTTGGCTTCGCACCGAGTCAACAAACAAAGGCCCGGATTGATTAAGCATCACTTCAACGTCAAAGGCTCGTCTCGCACCAGCCAAAGCTAAACCTCTGGGACTGCAACCACCATGACCGGATGTCATAAATATGGTCGTGGCTTCACGCCAAATCTCCAACTCCTCGATAAAGGGATCGTAGCGGCCTGGTTCAAAGTAATTCATTGCCATCAGTAAACTAGCAGGCCCACAGGTAAAAGGCGTAGTTTGCGGAATAAATTGGATGCCTTTATTGGTATCCTGTTGCTGATAGCTGAACACACGCTTCTGCATGCACAGTGCATCCGAGTGATCTTCATAAAAATCATGGCGGATAGCAAATTCCTGATAGCCCTGACGCCGATACAAGGCAATGGCGCCGCTATTATCCGGCCTGACTTCCAGACGCAAAAAAACACAGCGCCGCTGCCGGGCAGATAACTCTGCCTGATTTAACAGCAGCTGTGCAAAACCTTGCTTTCGTTCGGTGGGTAATACCGCAAGCGAGTACAACCGGGCCAGACTAATCCCCCGACGATACAACACCAGAAAATAACCGACCAACTGGCCATTTTTTTCCAGCACCTGTAAATCACTGCGCTTATCCAAAATAAAGTGCCTGAAGCTACGGCGACTCAAACGATCAGCATCAAAGCAGGCTTGCTCCAACTGCACCAAATCAGCTAAGTCCGGCAACACGGCATCACGGATACAAAGATCTTTATTCTGCATAGGCACCTTAATCCCTTGTTTCATCGCCAGGCATTGCACGTTGTTTCCAGCTATCTTGCAAGACAATTATTTTGCTGCTCACGAGTAAAGGATTTCATTAGGCAGCAATCAACACTAGTGTCTACAATACAAGAAATGCATTTTTCCGGAACAGGATATGTCTAAGTTATTAATCGTAGTAGATAAGCTGCAAGATTGGGGGCCTTTCTTTCAATACGATGGCGTTATGACCCTGGCTGATTATCTGAAGTGGCAGGGTAAGTCCCGCCAGCGCGTACGGCTCATTAACCTTTGTCGACAATCCCAGTACCTGGGTTCAGGGTATTACTGCTCGTTACTGGCCGAAGCGCGTAATCACCATGCCATCCCGTCCATTAAGGTATTTAATAAGTTTAACCGGGACGAAATTGCCGATGTCATTGATGATATCCCAGTGACATTAACGAAACAGCTCAATAAAGCTCTGGCTGATAACCCGGAAACGCAACTAACTTTCCAGCTTTATTTTGGCGAAACCAGTGAGCGCTCGTTAAAGAAAGTGGCCGATTATCTGTTTGAAGCATTCTCCGTTCCTATCCTGCACGTTGATTTGATCAAAAAGCAACAGTGGCAGGTAAAAACCATTCGTATTGGCAGTTTGCACAAACTGACGGAGTCACAACAAACGCAGTTTGCCGAAGCGCTGGAGCGTTTTAGCCATAAAATATGGCGATTGGAACCGAGCAGGCGGCAATTTAAATACGACCTGGCCGTGTTAATGGATCCCAAGGAGCAGTTCCCCCCCTGTACCCCCCGCTCCATAGAATTGTTTTGCAAAGCGGCCAAAAAGGCGGCCATGGATACCGAGATCATCGGTGCTCGCGATCATCAAAGGCTGGCGGAGTTTGATGGCCTTTTTATTCGTGAAACCACCGCTGTCAATCACTATACTTTCAAAATGGCATTAAAAGCCGAACGCGAAGGGCTGGCAGTGATTGATGATCCGAACTCGATTTTGCGCTGCAGCAATAAAATCTACCTGCAAACTCTGTTTGAACAGCATCAGGTGCCGGTACCTGATGGTTTAATGCTGTTTAAATACGATACCGATAATCTGGAGCGGGCAGCAGATTTACTAGGCTTACCCATGGTATTAAAAATCCCCGATGGCAGTTTTTCCCGAGGGGTGGTGAAAGTAAAAACCATGACCGAACTGCGGCAAAAAATGACCGAGCTGTTTGAGCAAAGCGCCATCATCCTGGCCCAACGCTATACCTTCACAGAGTTTGACTGGCGTATTGGCGTGTTAAATGGTCAGGCGCTTTTTGCCTGCAAATACTTTATGGCGCGCAATCACTGGCAGATTTACAAGCACGGTAGCGGCAAAACACAAAGCGGTGCTTTTAGCACCTGCGCTGTGAGCGAGGTGCCGGCTCATGTGCTTGATGCTGCTATTCGAGCCTGCGCTCCGATTGGTGATAGCCTCTATGGCGTTGACATCAAACAAGATGGGGATAAGGTGTACGTCATCGAGGTCAATGACAACCCAAACATCGATGATGGAGTGGAAGATTTGTATCTGGGCAACAAGCTCTATGACTTGCTGGTGGAAGACTTTATCCGCCGCATAGAACTAAAACGGTAAATCTAAAAACACAAAAGCATCGGGAGTGCTTTTGGACAGCCAATGGCTGGTCCCGGAGGGATGCCTGCAGGGATAGCAGGCACAAAAAAAACCGGCTTTAAGCCGGTTAATTTGGTGCAGATGGAGAGACTCGAACTCTCACGCCCTTTCGAGCACTAGCACCTGAAGCTAGCGTGTCTACCAATTCCACCACATCTGCGAGGTATGTTGCGCATCGCTGCTCAACATGGCGCACAGTATAGCGAGTTCCAAAAAGCTGTCAACTGCAATATGGCACAATTTAACGGCTTTTGTGTCACTCGCTTATTTGCTGTGCAAAGCGGCTATTTTCCGTTCTTTTTTAGCAAGCCAATCTCTTCCAAACGCTGCATTAAGTAGTCGTTGGAATTAATTGGCTCCGGATAACGATTGGGGCGCTCGGCACTGATACAGCTTGGCAGCGTCTCAATGACAAAATCCGGATTTGGATGCATAAAGAAAGGAATGGAGTATCGAGGCTCGCCCGCAGCCATACCAGCCGGATTCACCACCCTGTGGGTGGTAGATGGCAACACATGGTTGGTTAACCGCTGCAGCATATCACCGATATTCACGACGATGGTGCCTTCAATGGTTGTGACCGGCAGCCAGCTGCCATCACGACGCAATATTTCCAAACCAGCCTCGTTCGAGCCAACCAGCAAGGTGATCAAATTAATGTCTTCGTGCTGACCTGCTCGGATCGACTGAGTGCTGGTATCCTGAATTGGTGGATAATGAATAGGCCGCAGGATCGAATTACCGAAATTAACCTTATCGGCAAAATAGTGCTGTGGCTGCCCTAAGTAGAGCGCCAGCGCTTCCAGTACCCGATTGCCTAGCTTTTCCAGCTCGCTGTAAAGCCGATAAGTAGCTTCTTTAAAACCCGGCACTTCGGTAGGCCACACATTGGGGTACAAGCTTGGGTGTGGTGCAGGACCGTCCAGTTCACGGCCAACATGCCAGAACTCTTTCAGATCCGGATGCTTGGAATCTTTGGCTTTTTCCACGCCAAAGCCGGTATAACCGCGGGCACCGCCCTGCCCTGGCATATGGTACTTCGCTTTTACTTCATTGGGCAGCGCAAAAAACTGCTTAATGGCGGTGTATGTATCTGCTACCACGTCGTCTGAAATTCCGTGACCGCTAATGCCACAAAATCCAAATTCAGTGTAGGCCTTGCCAATTTCGGCAACAAAGTTATCTTTGTCGGTGGCAAACCGTCTTATATCTAACGTTGGAACTTGCTGTGTCATATAAAAGACCTGTTTTTTAGCCTAAAGAAAAAAAGAACCCTGCAATAGCAGCGCTCATTAAGTTAGCCAATGTTGCTGCCAGCAAGGCTTTTAAACCCAGTGCCGCAATATCAGCCCGGCGACTGGGCGCCATACCGCCCAAACCACCTAATAGGATCGCAATGGAGGAGAAATTGGCAAAGCCACACAGCGCGATAGTGACAATCACTTGGGTATGTGCACTTAGCTCTTCTTTCACCTTTACATAATCAAGGTAAGCAACAAATTCATTGATCACCAGTTTCTGGCCAATAAAACTGCCTGCCACCCGCGCTTCTTCCCAGGATACGCCCAGAATAAAGGCCAGCGGCTGAAAGACATAGCCAAAAATCAGTTGCAAGGTCAGATCATCTTTGCCAAACCAAGCACCGATGCCACCGACCATGCCGTTTATCAGTGCAATAATCCCGATAAATGCCAACAACATGGCCCCCACATTAAGCGCCAGTTGCATACCGCTGGAAGCACCCGCGGCTGCGGCATCGATCACGTTGGTATGAGGTTTTTCCTGCGCAATTTCGGTCAGTTCGTTTTTCGGCTGCTCTGTTTCCGGCAAAATCATTTTCGCCATTAAAAAACCGCCAGGGGCTGCCATAAAACTGGCCGCAATCAGGTATTTTAATTCCACCCCCAACTCGGCATAACCAGCAAGCACCGAGCCAGCCACCGAAGCAAGTCCACCTACCATCACGGCAAAGAGTTCAGAGCGGGTCATCGTTGGCACAAAGGGCCGAACAATCAATGGTGCTTCGGTCTGCCCAACAAAGATATTGGCTGCCGCAGACATGGATTCTGGCCGACTTGTTCCGAGCAGCTTTTGCAAGCCGCCACCAATCAGGCGAATAACCCAGGCCATAATGCCGATGTGATAGAGCACGGCGATCAGGGATGAAAAGAAAACAATAATGGTCAACACATGAATGGCAAAAATAAAGCCTTGCGAGCGGCGGCCCAGATCACCAAATAAAAACTCGATACCATCTCTGGCGTAGCCAATCACATTGGAAACCACCAGTGAAATGCTGTACAACACATCCTGCCCAACAGGGATGTACAAGACAAAAGCACCAATCGCTAACTGAATAGCAAAAGCACCCCCTACAGTACGCCAATTAATTCGCTTTTTATTATTCGATGCCAGCCAGGCTACCAGCAATAGCACCGCGATACCTACTAATCCCATCATTCCCCTGATCCTTTTAATTACTCCGCCAGCAACTGACGAATTTTTGTTTTTATAATGTCGATAGCAATCTGGTTTTTACCGCCTCGAGTCACCACCAAATCGGCAAACTGTTTTGAGGGTGCAATAAAATCAAAGAATGCTGGCCGCACGGTATCTTCGTATTGTTCGACCACCGATTGCAAACTTCTTCCTCTGTCTTCCAAATCACGGCGAATACGCCGCAACAGGCAAATATCCAGTGGTGTATCCATAAAGACGCTAATATCAAATTCATCACGCAGCAATGGATCGCTAAGCAACAAAATCCCCTCTACCAAAATCACTTTGGCTGGTTGCACCTGAATAGTATCTGGTAAACGGGTATGGGTTTTGTAGCAGTACTGAGGCATAGCAATGGCTTTACCTTCCCGTAGCTCCTGCAAATGCTGCCCCAAGAGTTTGTGCTCGAACGCCGACGGATGATCGTAGTTGGTTAGGGTACGCTGCTCAAACGACAAATGGCTTTGGTCGCGGTAATAAGCATCTTCAGCCAGAATAGCAATGCGCTCCCCGCCAAGCTCCTCTACCAGTTCCTGATAAACAGTTGATGCAAATAAACTTTTCCCGGAAGCAGAAGCGCCGGCTATGGCAATGATGGTGTTCTTACCCACGTCGTAGTCACTTTCCAATACACACAAAAAGCAATTATCGCTAAAAATGCCCGATATAGAAATAAAAAACCGGCCCGAAGGCCGGTTTTGTCAGGATAAAGCTTAATTAGAAGCGGTAGCGTACACCTAGCTTCAAGCGCCAGGTCGACTCGTTTTCATTAAAGCGTTCCCAGTTACTTCCTTGACGAGGTTGAAATCCTCGGATAGTAATCTCGCCGGTGTCCTGATTCACATCGCGCACCTGATACAAGCTGATAGTTCCAAACTCCGTATCACGGACATGACCTTTCGAGCTATCCAACAGATTGAGGAAGTTAGAAATGGTAAAATACAGCTCCCCTTTGTGGTCTTTATGGAAACCAGGCACCTGCTGGCGGACACCAACATCCCAGGTAGTTACCCACGGAGAGTTGAAACCGCCTTTCGGCACGTAGCCGCCAATATAACCATTTAAGCCCATACTCGCGACAATATCATAAAACTCTTGCTTTCTGGCTTCACTTTCAAACACATACTGTGCATCATCTGGTGATGGAATGTAAGCTAAAATGCCGCCGCCGCCATCACCATAACCAAATGCTTCACGACCAGGCGCTGAAATATTCGCCAAATAAGTCAAAGCCTTACCTGATTTCCGCTCAAAGAATGAGTTAAAGGTAGTGGTATAACCAGAGAAAATCTCGGTTTCATACGAGATGTTTAACACAAACCGATGACGGGTTTCGTACGGAGAGGTGCCAACCAGGGTTTCATTACGGTTAATCGCAATGTTATTTCCAAAGTTACCATGAGCAGTTGAAGCTGAGCCCACCGTAGCACTGGTAATATCCTGATAAGTGTATGAAGTATTCACACTTAAACCAGACTCCCAACGCTTAAACAACGACGTAGTGATGATATGCGAGCGTCCTTCAGAATCCGCATTGGTCATCATCAGTGCCGGTAAACCTGCATCCTGATACAATTTCCTGCCATCAGTAGTTTCGTAAAACACATCCCCGATAGTGACGTTTTTCCAGAACACTGAGTTTTCAGGCTTCACGTAACTGTACTCCGTGGTCCAGAGTACGTTTTGTAAGTAATCCCCCAAAGAAAAACGATAATCTGTCGCCAACTGGAAACGCCAATCAGAAGGAATTTTAAAGTTTGGATCGTTTAGGTTGATTGGTGAATCTGCACCTGAACGGACATATTCTTCAAAAGATTCAGGTACCGTCGTAATATCAACACCCACCAAAGAGTTGCGCAGGTCTTCAGGGAAACGAGGGTTTGAAGTCACATTCCCAGTATCAACTTTGTTGATACCATTATTACCGTATGCGTTACCGGCCCATACACTTGGTTGACCACCAGAGAAGCGGCCAATACCACCGCGCACTACCAAATCAGTAGCAGCATCCCACTTAAAACCAAAGCGTGGTAGCCAGATATCCAGACCGTTCAGGTTTTCCCGGTTGTCAAAGCCGGTTTGAGTCAGGAAAGACTCATTGAATGCTGGAACATCACTGGTGGTTAAGCGCTCATAGCGTAAACCGAAGCTTAACAGCACATCCGGAGTAATTGCATATTCATCCTGAATATAAAATGCATGCTCGCCACGCTTGAAGGAAACTGCGGCATCGCGCGGATCCAATGATGGTGCATTTTGATAGCGCAGCTCCGTCGCTAAACGATTCTCAAAGTCTTCAATGCTGTTGAAACGGTAGCTACCCCGGGCGTACTGCACAAAAAGATTGTTCGCCTCAGTCTCTTTAAACTGATAGCCAAAGCTCAGCTTGTGATCATCCAGCAAATAAGTACCATCGATACCCAAAATCAGCGTTTTATTACTTAACTCATTAGCGTGGCGACTATGGTCCGAACCAAAAGCGATACGACGATTGGAGTCACCTTCGATATCGACAAAAACTTGCGGCAAAGTACTTAACGAGTTTTGGCCAGTGCTACGATCCTGGTAGGTGGCATAAATTTCGGTTGAAAAATCATGTGTCCAATCAGAGAACAATTTGAAAGCATAGCTGTCCATCGTTTCAGAACGATCATACCAATGACTGGATAACTTCAAAGTTCTTGGATCATCGGTGGTATTTTGGATTTTGTTGCCATCGCTGCGTTGGTAAGTCAATGCAGCCCGGTGATCATCGTTGATGTTCCAATCCAGCTTTAGCAAGATTTTTTCATCTTTTGTGGTCGGGCTTACTGCCCAATCACCTACCTGAACACCATAAATATCATTGGCTATCTGAGCAACAGATTGCAACTCTTCAGCAGTGACATTGGTTGCGTTTGCCACGCCAGAAACACCACTTGGACCCCAGCCAGAAGCCTGTGGCGAACTGTAGCGCTCATAAGAGGCAAAGAAGAACAATTTATCTTGTACTAAAGCACCACCCAGAGTAGCACCCCAGGTCTTTTCATCGAAGTCTAACGAGTCTCTGGAATTGTTGTGCTTGTATTCTCCGGCCCAGGAGTCGTTTTGCCTTTCAAAAAAGAAAGAGCCTGACAACTCATTGGTACCTGATTTTGTCACCGCATTAATTTTTGCACCCTGGAAGCCAGAGTCTTTGGCATGGAAAGGTGATGTGTCGACAATGACCTGTTCAATCGCATCCAGTGAAATAGGAGAACGAGTCGTTGGATAGCCGGTAAAGTTTAAGCCAAAATCGTCATTGATGCCGATGCCATCCACAGAAATGCTGTTAAAACGTGGGTTCGTTCCAGCAACAGAGATAGTGCCATCAGCGGCATTGATATTTACCAATGGGTTGTTACGAATGATGTCTTTCAGATCACGATTAAACGTTGGCGCATTTTCGATATCTCTGGCACCAAAGAAACTGCTTGAGCCAGTGTTATTTACAACCATGATCGAAGAGCCAGTTACTGCTATCCGCTCTACAGATGAAGCAAGCTGTGCATTAAGACGTAAACCATCACCAAGTGTCAGATACACTTCGTCGTAAGTTACCGAACCTTGATCACCACGAATGGTAATCACATAAGGGCCACCAACCCGCAGACCAGTGCTTGAGAAAGCACCTGCATCATTCGTAGTGGTGGTAGTACGCGTGCCGGTCGGAACATGTAGAATTTCTACTCTGGCATTTGCTGCTACTTGTCCGGCTTCAGTGACTACATTACCCCGAACTGATGAAGTTGTATCCGCATAGGCTAATTGACTGACCCCAAGCCCGAGAGCTACAGCCAAAGCTAAATGTTTAATTTTCATATCGTTTCACCTGGTAGTTTCCGAATTTATACCCAATCCATTAGAAAACAATTGCTGTCTTCAATTTGGGAAGACATCCTAACGAATGATTGTGACGTTTTTTTTACGCCGGACCGAACAACAACGGAACTTTTTCCCGAACGGCGCATCTAACTCGTTTGGTCATACAATTGTAACATGACTGGTCTGAGTTGCGTACTTGCTAATGCAGTAATTTTGCAGAAAATTTCTTCAGCTATGGATTCGTTTTCAGTTTTGCTGGCTGATTACAGCTTGAGGTATGATCCCACTACCAACTTTATTTAACTGGCAAAATCATGTTGCATATACCTGTCATCATTCTATCTGTCAGCTTTTTTACAGGCTTGTTTATGTCCATTCATGCTACAGAAATACGTATCGCTACCTTCAATGTCAGCATGGAGGCCGAGAATTACCTGCCAAAAGGCCAACGAGGTAACCAACAGGTTTTGATTGATCGACTAGCCGATGGCAAGGAGCCTCAAATCCAGGCCATCGCCCGTATTATCCAGTTAACCCGGCCGGATGTGATTTTTCTGACCGAATTCGACTACATTGAGTCACCTGCGCAGGGAGTCGAAGCCTTTTTGCAGAACTACCTGGCCGTATCGCAACTAGGTGCAGCGCCAATCGATTACCCTTACTACTTTTATGCCGAAGTGAATACTGGCCAGCCCAGCCCCTTTGATCTAAATCGCGATGGTCAATCTACTGGAGTAGGTGCTGATGCCTGGGGTTTCGGTTTTTATCCGGGCCAGTACGGTATGTTGTTGCTGTCGCGTTACCCTATCCTGAAGGATGAAGTACGGACATTTCGTCAGTTTAAATGGCAGGATATGCCAGGGCATCTTACAACGGTTCAAGCAGATGGCAGCCCCTGGTATGAAGACGCTGCCTGGCAACAATTTCCGTTATCGTCTAAATCGCATTGGGATGTGCCACTAACTATAGATGGTAAACGACTGCATGTATTTGCCAGCCACCCAACACCGCCAGTGTTTGATGGCCCGGAAAACCGCAATGGCAAACGCAATCACGATGAAATCCGCTTTTGGGTCGATTACATCAGTGGCGAACAAGGACATTACATTTACGATGATTCCGGACTGGCTGGTGGCTTTGACAGTCAGGCTCCCTTTGTGGTGCTGGGGGATTTGAATGCATCCACCGTAGAAGGAGATGCCATCGCTGCCGGGATCCAAAGCTTATTGCAACACCCTCGCATACAAGATCCACAACCAGGTAGCCGCGGTGCGGCAGAGCACAGTCCAGACAATCCTTTTGCTGCCCAGCATACGGCTGTCTGGCGCATGCGGGCAGATTATGTGTTGCCAAGTAAAGCAGGCATTCAAGTATTATCGAGCGGGGTGTTTTGGCCTGCAGCCGATGAAGCCGACTACTCATTGGTGAAAAAACGAGAGACCAGCTCGGATCACCGGCTGGTCTGGGTAGATATGCGACTAAAATAAAACTAGCTATGCTGCTCCACCAGTGGTGCGGTGTAACTAAGCTCGGTATCCCAGGGTAACTGGATCCAGGTGTCTTGCTCAATATCGGTGACATACACATCCACCAATGGCTTGCCCTGAGGCTTGGCGTAGACCGTAGCCAGGGTTGCCTGAGGAAACTGCTGCTTGAGTACTTTGGCGGTCTCGCCGGTATCCACCAGATCATCCACAATCAGCAGCTTCGCATCATCCGGCCAATCGCAGCCTTTAACAACGGATAGGTCACCCTGCTGATCGTGCTGATAACTCACAATACAGATGGTATCCAGCAAGCGGATATTCAACTCGCGTGCAAGGATGGTCGCTGGCACCAAACCACCGCGACTAACCGCCAGAATGCGTTCAAAGCGACCAGTCAATAATTTAGCCGCCAGTTCACGACTGGCCCGGTGAAATGCCTCCCAGGAGACATAAAACATCTTATGGTTGGTCATCGACATGGCCGTTAATCCACCATGCCCAAAGCAATTTCAACCATATCATTAAAGGAGGTTTGCCGTAGCTCGGCACTTAGCGATTCACCAGTTCGGATGTGATCGCTTACCGTCAGGATACTCAGAGCTTCAATACCGTATTCAGCCGCCACGCCATACAAACCTGCGGCTTCCATTTCTACAGCCAAAACACCGTATTTTTCTAAGGTATCAAACAAGCTTGGATTAGGGTTGTAGAACAGATCCGAGGTAAAGACATTGCCAACTTGCACCGGAATATTTTTCTGCCGTGCAGCCGCTACGGCCTTTTCAATCAGATTAAAACTGGCTAAAGCAGCAAAGTCCATGCCTTGCAAGCGGTTACGATTCACCGCCGAGTCGGTACTGGCACCCATAGCAATCACTACATCACGAACTTTAACCGCATGTGGCAAGGCACCGCAGGAGCCAATACGTACGATACGTTTTACATCGTAAAACTTGACCAACTCAGTCGCATAAATTGACATCGAAGGCACGCCCATGCCTGAGCCCATAACAGTCACTGGCTTGCCATGATAACTGCCGGTAAATGCATACATGTTTCGTACTTCATTGACGCAGCGTACATCCTGCAAAAAAGTATCGGCAATATGCTTAGCACGTAATGGATCACCTGGCATCAGCACAGTAGCGGCAATATCACCAGGATTAGCAGCAATATGGGGTGTTGTCATACGGATGTTCTCTTAATTATTTAGTCAATTGTGCAAAGAAAGAATCGCCATAAGACATGGCTTCCAACGAAAATAAGTCGGTCAAGGTCTGGCCTATATCGGCAAAGCTATGACGCATGCCTAAGTCGACCTCAGCGATACCCCGGCGATAACACAACACAGGAATAAACTCACGGGTATGTTCAGTGCCTGGCCAGGTAGGATCACAACCATGATCGGCTGTCAGCAACAGCCATGTATCGTCATCCAAAGCATCGATTAATTCCGGTAAACGGCTGTCAAAATACTCCAGCGCCTCACCATAACCAATAGGGTCGCGTCGATGGCCATAATTCTGATCAAAATCAACCAGGTTGGTGAAAACCAGACTGTTGGCTCCAACCAGCGCCATCTGCTGCAAGGTAGTATCTACCAGCGCAGCAAGCCCGGTAGCCTTAACCCCTTTGCTGATGCCCTGATGCGCATAGATATCAGCAATTTTGCCAATGCTAATGACCTCGCCACCAGCTTGTGTCAGTTTATCCAGCACTGTTGGCGCCGGAGGCAAGACCGAATAATCGCGCCGGTTACCGGTACGGGCATAGTTATCGGGGCTATCGCCAAGAAAGGGTCTGGCGATAACACGACCGATATTGTATTCATCCAGCAAACGGCGCGCCACCTGACAAAAATCCAGCAGCTTCTGCAAGCCAAAATATTCTTCATGAGCCGCTACCTGAAACACACTATCAGCTGAGGTGTAGCAGATAGGTTTGCCGGTTTTGATGTGCTCATCACCAAGCTTTTGCAGAATATCCGTACCTGAGGCATGGCAGTTGCCTAAAATGCCTGGGACACCGGTCTCGGCACATAATTTATCGAGTAACTCTGCGGGGAAGCTATCGGTCTTTTGATGAAAGTAGCCCCAATCAAACAGCACAGGCACACCAGCAATCTCCCAATGGCCACTCGGTGTGTCTTTACCACTGCTAAGCTCAGCCGCATAGCCGTAGGCTCCACGTACCTGGCTGGCATCTTCGACCAGAATCGCCTGCTCAGATGCGGCTTTGGCAGCACGCACCAATCCAAGCTTTGCCAGGTTAGGCAATGCCAACTGGCGACCTTTCGCTTTAGCAAAAGCGCTGGCCACACTGGCCATCGTATTGGCGCCAAGATCGCCAAAACGCTCAGCATCAGGCGCACTGCCTATGCCAAAACTATCCAATACCAGGATCACAGCTTTTGTCATCATTGCCTCTATTTGCTGATAGATTCATGTCAGCATTGATGGGATTCTTTGCACAGTATATCAAGTTTCTACCAAAAATGGTGTTAACAGGGGCGTTATGCAATCAGAATACGCATCTGGATTATACAAGCTGGAATGCAGAAATAATTCGAAGGGATGGCTTTAAAATGGTGCCCAGAGGCGGAATCGAACCACCGACACGAGGATTTTCAATCCTCTGCTCTACCGACTGAGCTATCTGGGCATACTGCTGGCTGTTAAGCCTGAACGAACATTGCCGACACCATTCAAAGGGGAAGAATGGTGCCCAGAGGCGGAATCGAACCACCGACACGAGGATTTTCAATCCTCTGCTCTACCGACTGAGCTATCTGGGCAACGGGGAGGTATTAAACGGATTTTGACGAACCAAGTCAATCATTTTTTTACTGCCACAGAGTGTTCGCCTATTCTCTGAGCAAAGCCACGACTTTAGCGCTGTAATTCCAATTCTCTGTCCACAAGTTGTCTATGCTACAATCAGCCGGTAGCATGCAACCAGCCCCAACGATAAATAGCCTTGGAAGTTACATGGAAAAATCCTCTTTCTTCGGTTCCATCTTCTGGCGAAGCCTGCCTTTTTGCCTGATATCCAGCTTGCTGATAACGGGTTTAATGCTGTGGCTGATAAACACAGCCTCATTGTCAAAGCTTAGTCTGATATTTCTGGTCGTTGCCAATATATTTATAGCGTTACTCGCTGCAGTTATGATCAGTTCTGTCATGAACCGGATGCTGCAACATCGCCTGCAACGACTGATGGCTCCCTTGCAACAGGCTTTACGGCAGGAGCAATTTACGCAACGTTTTGCAGAGCACTTAGAGGATGATTTTGGTCTACTGGCCAGTCTGGTCAACCGCCTGTTCCAACGTATTGAAAAAGGAGAGCAGCAGTGCCAGCAGTCGGAGCAAAATATCTTTCAATTGCGCCAGGAAATTGAACAACGTATCAAAGAACGCACTGATGCGTTGGAAACAGCCAAAGTCACAGCCGAGAAAGCCAACGAGGCCAAATCAACCTTCCTCGCTACCATGAGCCATGAAATCCGCACCCCAATGAATGGCATTATCGGCACCATGGACTTATTACGTAAAACAGCCTTAAGTACCACGCAGTTTCGTATGACCGATACCATCCGCGAGTCCTCATTCTCTCTGCTTCGTATACTGGATGATATTCTTGATTTTTCTAAAATTGAAGCTGGCAAGCTGGAGCTTGAAAGCATTCCTCTCTCCATTGCAGATATCATCGAAGCCGTAGGACGTATTTTGGTCTCCGTTGCTCATCAGCGCCAAATCGACTTGAAGATCTTTATTGATCCGCGGATCCCGAATGGTCTTTATGGCGACCCGGTCCGCCTACGGCAAATTTTATACAACCTGGCAGGTAATGCCATTAAGTTCACCCATACCTCTTTGGAAAAAACCGGCTTGGTCATTGTTCGCGCCGATTTATTGGAAGAAACCATGGAGTACTGCCACATCCAATTTAGTGTGCTGGATAATGGCAAGGGCATGACCAAACGACAAATCAATTATGTCTTTCAACCCTTCAATCAGGCCGAGGGATCCATCACACGCAAGTTTGGTGGCACGGGGCTAGGTCTATCCATTTGCCAGCGCTTAACCTCCTTGATGTATGGGCAGATTGAGGTACAAAGCGAGCTCGATAAAGGCACAGAGTTTCGGGTACAGATCCCAATGCGACGTTCTGATGAAACCAAAGCACTGGATAAAGAGCTGTTACGTGATATTCAACTGGTGATATTTAGTCAGGATCAGGATAACTATCAGCACCTTGAAAGTTACGCCCGCTATCTGGGAGCCGACTACTACGGTTACCAGAATGTCGAGCAATTACGCCAGCGAGCTGCCGAGCAACATAGATTACCACCAAAAATCAAAGGAGTCTGGCTGCTGGACGCTACCTACGAGCAAATCAGCGCCGCCCATATAGAAGCCCTGAACCATCACCCGAACTTGCACCAAGTACGCTTTATTGTGATCACCAACCTGGTAGAGCTCACCGAGCAAAGTAACGAGCGCATACTCTACTTACACAGCTCACCTATTTGTCGCAGCCATCTGATTGATGCCATCCTGGTTGCTTCCGGTAAAAAAACCATGCCTTTCAAGGCTGGTTACGATAGAGAAAGCGCCATGAAAACAGCCCCGGCCATTGATACTGCCAAACGCAACCAGCAGCTTATTTTATTGGCGGAAGACAACCAGATGAATCAAAAGGTTATGTTGGATCAACTCAATGCACTGGGTTATGCAGCGGAAGTTGCCAATGATGGCGCTGTGGCGTTGGCTATGTGGCGAGAGTACCGCTATCCATTGGTGCTGACTGATTTGCATATGCCCAACATGAGTGGCTACGATTTAGCAGAAGCAATCCGTAAAGAAGCCTTGCAAACCGATGAAGAGCAACACTTTACCCGCATTATTGCGGTAACAGCCAACGCCTTGAAGGGGGAGGAGCAAAAGTGTCTTAGTGTGGGCATGGATGGCTACATCACAAAACCTATTGAGTTGAATATTCTTGAAAGCATGCTCAATCGTTGGCTACCGTTGCAACAAGCACCCAATAAAGAGTTGATCGAACAACAAGGCGCCCGGGAAACCAATCACCAGACGCCTATCTGCTTTACCACCATCGCCAACTACTTGGGCAATGATCCCGCCAAGCATGAAGAGCATTTGAATTTCTTTGTCCAACAGACCAAGCCCTTACTGAGGACACTGGAGGGGGCCATCCAAACACGCGAGCGTTCCTTGGCACGCCAGCAAAGCCACCAACTAAAAGCTATGGCAAAAAGTATCGGTGCCCTGCAGATGGCCGAGCATGCACTGACACTGGAGAATGCCAGCGCAGAAAAAGACTGGGCCAGTTTGCAGGAGTATTATCGAGTATTGCAGGAGGAGTTTCTTAGCGTAGAAGCGTACGTCCGGCGGCGCTATTAGCCGCCAGACATAACGCAGCTGATGGCTTTAGTTGGCTGAAGTATCGAGCGCTGGCAGACTTTTAATAAGTTCGTCCAGAGCCTTCATTTGAGCCAGGTAAGGTTCCAGCTTTGCTAACGGCAAGGCGCAGGGTCCATCGCATTTGGCCTGGTTTGGGTCGGGGTGCGCTTCAATAAAAAGGCCTGCCAAACCAAGCGCCATCCCTGAACGAGCAAGCTGTGCAGCCTGCGCCCGTCGCCCATCGGCAGAGTCTGCCCGTCCGCCCGGACGTTGCAATGCGTGGGTCGCATCAAAAATAACAGGGGCAAATTGTTTCATATCATCCATACCCAGCATGTCCACAACCAGGTTGTTGTAACCAAAGCTGGAGCCACGCTCACACAACATCACCCGCTCATTGCCAGCTTCAGCGAATTTGGTCAGAATGTGCCGCATCTCGGCCGGAGCCAGGAACTGAGGTTTTTTTACGTTGATCACAGCTCCGGTTTTTGCCATTGCTACCACCAGATCCGTTTGGCGGGCTAAAAAAGCAGGCAATTGCAATACATCCACCACTTCAGCAACCACTGCAGCTTGTTCAGGCTCGTGCACATCGGTAATCAGCGGCACCTGAAAGGTACGCTTTATTTCTTCAAAAATTTTCAAGCCTTCATCAAGGCCTGGTCCACGATAGGAGTGAATGGAAGAGCGATTGGCTTTATCAAAGGAGGCTTTGAATACGTAGGGAATACCCAACTTCTCAGTTACTTGCACATAATGCTCGGCAACCCGCAGTGCTAAATCACGCGACTCCAATACATTCATGCCGCCAAATAATACAAAAGGCAGGCTGTTATTTACCCGAATATCCCCAAGTTCAATGCTATGTTTCGTCATAAAAAACCTTAATAAGAGAGCACCCTGCCTGCCCCGTTTGCAGATCGCAATAATCTGATGACGTGGAGTCACAAACAGGGAAATACAGGGCTGGCTGAGCGCCGCCATAATAAAAAAAACAGTGTACTGCTATTGCAGCGAATATGTAAGGCTAAACGACTTAGCGAAGATCATCTTCCTCTGAATCAGGGTATTTTTTCAGGATCGCTTCCAGCTTATCCACTTTGGATTTAAATACGTCTACCAACTTTGGTTCAAACTGCTTGCCAGACTCGCTCTCGATCAACTGAATGACCTTATTCAACGGCCAGGCAGATTTGTAACAACGGCGGTGGCGCAAAGCATCGTAAACATCAGCAATGGCTGCAATGCGGCCATAGATATGAATATCCTCTGCTTTTTTACCACCGGGATAACCGGTACCATCCCATTTTTCGTGGTGATCACGGGCAATAATGGCACCGGCCTGAATGATAGTACGCTTGGAGTTTTTCAGGATATCGTAGCCGATGGCAGCATGGGTTTTCATCACTTCCCATTCCCGTTCATCCAGCCGTTTCGGCTTGTTCAGAATGCCGTCAGGAATACCCACTTTGCCCACATCGTGCAGTGGTGATGCGAACATCAGCGTCTCGGCTTCATCGTCCGATAAGCCATAGGCTTTAGCCAACTCGTAGCAAATAAAAGCCACCCGTTTTACATGATTACCGGTTTCTATCGAGCGATGCTCCACGGCCTCACTTAGCCGATACACAATTTCCCGCTGTGTATCCTCTATCTCGTGCTGCAACTGCACATTCTCATAGGCAATTTGCACATTCTGTGAAAACAGCTCAATCAGTTTTTTCTGACTATCGGTGATCTGGCCAGGTAAGCCTGATACATAAAGCAAAGAGCCATGGGTAAACTTGCTGGTACAATAGGCCACCAGATAGTTTTCCTTGTACACAATGCTGCGACTTTTTAAAGCATCATAAAAAGCTTCCAGCAAAGTCTGGTCCAAAACTTTGGTCACCGGTTCGCCTTCGCGCTTTTCAAATTCCCCCATGCCGGCAAATACCACCAGGTGTTCCGGATCAGTATCTTCATCTGGATTGCTGGCCACCAGGGAGGACGTGACCAACAAGGCATCATCATTGCATCCAAGAATGGAAGTTAGCTGTTGCAACACTCCATCAATAAATTGTTCCATGGAATGAGCAGAAAAAAGGTCTGCCGAAGCATTAATAATTTTCTCCAGCCCCTGACGACTGTGATCGATGGCAAGAATATCCCGATAAGAGCGCAAACTGGACATGACTACGGTAAATAACTTTTGTGCTGTCAGTTCGGTTTTGGATTTGTAGTCATTGATATCGTAATTGACGATAACCTGACGTTCTGGTGCCTGACCTGGTTGCCCGGTGCGCAAAATAATACGCACATGAGTATTGATCAGCTCTTCACGGATATAGCGCGCGACCTGCAAACCTGCATCGTCGGTTTCCATCACTACATCCAGCAAAATAATGGCCGTATCCGGGTGCTGTTGTATCAGTACTTTGGCTTCTGCACCTGAATAGGCACTCAGAAACTCAAGATTTTTTCCCTGAAAACTAAAGTCACTCAGTGCTAACCTGGTGACAGCATGCACCTCAGACTCATCGTCCACAACCAATACTTTCCAGCAAGCATGGCTGCTGGGTTGTTCAGGCTGCTCTGGCTCCGGGACTTCATCGGCGAATAAAAAGTCATCGCTCATGCACAGATACTCTTTGGCTCATCCACCCTTAAGTTATATGTGTAGAATGGCAATTGGTCAAAGGTTAGTGCAAGGATAATGACTCAGAGCGGCCGCTGGCCAAAACTAATACGCCATTGACCACCATAATCTTTTTTCGATTGAACCTGAATAAAGCCCGCTTGTTGTAAGCGCTCACAGACAGCTTCGGCCTGCTGGTAGCCATGCTCCAGCAGCAACCAGCCACCAGGATGCAACTGCAACACACTGCCCGTAATAATCAGCTCGATATCAGCCAGTCCTTCTGCATCAGCAACCAATGCCGTTTTAGGTTCAAACCGCACATCGCCCTGCTGCAAGTGCGGGTCATCCGGCTCAATGTAGGGAGGATTACTCACAATCAGCTCATATCGTTGTGAGCTAACGGCTGAAAACCAGTTACTCAGTTGGAAATCACAATTTGCCAGCTGCAAAGCAGCTTTGTTGCGATTGGCACAGGCCACAGCCTCTGGCTGCATATCAACACCAGTGACTTGCCAGCCAGAACGCTCTTTGGCCAGTGCCAGCGCGATGGCCCCAGTGCCAGTGCCTAAATCCAGCACCTTGCTATCTGCCGGCAGTTGCAACTGCAGTGCTTGCTCTACCAAAATTTCAGTATCCGCACGTGGGATCAAAGTGGCGGGCGATACAGCCAGTTCAAAATCCCAGAAGTGCCATTGCTGCAGCACATAGGCCAATGGTGTGCCACTTTGCCGCTGCTGCAGAATAGCATCGAGCTGTTGCCACTGCTCTGCGCTCAACAGCTTAGCGGCATGGCTATATAAAAAGCTGTAATTGCATTGCAACACATGGCTTAAACAGTATTTAGCTTCCGCCTCCGCCTCATCCGTCACCTTGGTCAGCACCGTTTTGGCCAGCGTTAACCAACTGCCAATGCTGCATACTGAGCTGTTTGACATGATTTAGTTGTCTTCGGACATAGCAGCCAGCAAATCGGCCTGATGCTCTTGTTGAATCGGCTGCAGGACCAACTCCAGGCTACCTTCCATAATTTCACTGAGCCGGTACAGCGTCAGATTGATGCGATGATCGGTCAGACGGCCTTGGGGGAAGTTGTAGGTACGGATCCGCTCGGAGCGATCGCCGCTACCTACCAGCAAGCGACGGGTCGACTCTTCCGATAAACGGCGCTTTTCATCTTCCGCTGCCTGAATACGCGATTGCAGCATGCTCATGGCTTTGGCTCGATTTTTATGCTGCGAGCGCTCTTCCTGACACTCCACCACGATACCGGTTGGCAAGTGCGTTAAACGGATGGCCGAGTCGGTCCGGTTGACGTGCTGCCCTCCGGCACCGGAAGCCCGAAAAGTATCGACCCGTAAATCGGCTGGATTGATTTCTATCGCTTCACTTTCCGGGATTTCCGGCATCACCGCCACAGTACAAGCCGAAGTATGCACCCGGCCTTGCGACTCCGTCGCTGGTACCCGCTGCACCCGATGACCACCGGATTCAAACTTCATGGTACCGTAGACCCCTTCACCGGATAAATGCGCAATGATTTCTTTGTAACCACCATGCTCGCCTTCACTGGCACTCATGACTTCCAGCCGCCAGCCCCGACTCTCCGCAAAACGGCTGTACATGCGGAACAAATCCCCTGCAAAAATTGCTGCTTCATCGCCCCCCGCACCGGCACGGATCTCTAAAAAGCAGTTGTTGCTGTCGTTCGGATCTCTTGGCAGCATCAGAATTTGCAGCTCGGCTTGCAGTGCTTCCAGTTGTTGCTTTAACTCTTTGTACTCATCCTGGGCCATCTCCCGCACATCTGGATCGCTGTCTTGCTGCATCAATTCAGTTTCTGCCAGAGCCTGTTCAGTCTGTTGGTAATGCACAAAGGCTTTACTGACATCCTCCAACTGGCTGTATTCTTTTGACAGTTCGCGAAAACGCTCCTGATTGGCGATAATACTGGCATCACTGAGCAGCGCCTGCACTTCTTCGTACCGCTCTGTTAATGCTTCCAGTTTCGAATAGACCGATGCTTTCATGATGGGTTAACCCTTATAAACCCTGAACTGTATCAGAGATCAAGTAAAATATTGATAAGTGCGCGCGGCTGCACGCTTTCATCCTGCACCAGATGCCGGATGGCCTTGGTCGGACTGTGCATCAGCCGGTTGCTCAGACGGGTGGCCAGTTCTGCCATCACCTTCTCGGGTTCCTGGCCAGCTACCAGTTGATTCACAGCTTTCGCCAGCAACTCATTTTTTATCTGTTCACACTGCTGACGGTAATCGCGCACCCAGTCCACACTGCCTTGCAACAACAACCATTGCTGAAAATCTGTTACTCCCTGTGCAATCAGCTGTTCAGCTTGCTGGGCGGCCTGCTGCCTTGATTCCATATTTTGCGCAATAATGCTCTGTAAATCATCAACAGTATAGAGATAAGCATCATCCAGCTCTGCTACCTGCGCTTCAATGTCGCGAGGCACTGCCAAATCCACCAAAAACATCGGTTTGTGTTTACGGGCTTTCAAAGCTTGTTCAATCATGCCTTTACCGATAATTGGAAGGGTACTGGCCGTCGAGCTAATCACCACATCAGCCCGCCCCAGAACAGCAGGAACTTGCGATAAGGTCACCACTTCAGCCCCAAAAGCTTCAGCCAATGCCAAACCTCGCTCATAGGTCCGGTTGGCTACCGTCAGCCTGCTGGCCCCCTGCTCTTTTAAATGGCGGGCTACCAGCTCGATGGTTTCACCAGCGCCAATCAGTAGCACTGACACTTTATCCAACCGGCCAAAAATTTGTTTCGCCAGACTGACAGCAACAAAAGCAACCGATACCGCATTGGCACCAATCTCGGTTTCTGTGCGTACCTGCTTGGCGATAGCAAAGGTTTTTTGAAACAAGCGTTCAAACTGTGGGTTGATGGTGCCAGCCTGGCGCGACTGACTATACGCTTGCTTTACCTGGCCTAAAATCTGCGGCTCGCCTAATACCAGTGAATCGAGCCCGGATGCCACCCGCATCAGGTGTGTCGCCGCATCCTGCTGCTGGTAGAGATACAAATGAGGCTGCATGGTTTGGCTATCCAGTTGGTGAAATTCACTTAACCAGGCAATCACCTGTTCCGCTTGCTCGGTGGAACCGTTAAAATACACCTCAGTGCGATTGCAGGTCGACAGGATCACCGCATCGGTGACATTCGCCACGGTTGCCAGCTCACGCAGCGCCTGTGGCACCTGCTCAGGTGCAAAAGCCACTTGTTCACGCAGTGCCACTGGTGCTGTTTTGTGATTAATGCCTAATGCGTAAATGGCCATTCACCTGTAATAACCTTGATATTGAAGGGGCGAATTGTACGAAAAAGCCCAGATTAATAAAAGCTCAGACGAGGACTTTCGTGTGCCAAAAGCAGTAAAAATCCTGTTTTCCCTGTTATTGCTGACCTTCTTGCTTAGTGGTTGCAGCCTGAAGCCCCGGACCGATGGCCCCATTCTGACAGCCCAGCAGCGGCAGGATCGAATTGAACAGCTGCAGCACTTTGAGCTAACAGCCACCATGGGGATCCAAAGCCCGGCCGACAACGTCAGTGGCAGCCTGCTCTGGCAGCAGCAGGCTGACGACTATCGGGCCAGAATGAACAACTCCTTTGGTATCAGCATCTTCAGACTGGACAGCAGCGCTGGCAGCACCCGCCTGCAAGTCCGGGGCGAAGATTACCAGGCCAGCAACAGCAGCGAGCTGATGCTGGCGCTGACAGGCTGGAGCCTGCCGCTGGACGAGATGCCGTTATGGCTGAAAGGTTTAGCTGGCGACCATGCCAGTGCCAAAGAGTACGATGAGCTGGGCCGCTTAATTGCGTTTACATTACAGGATCGCAGCGGTGATCACTGGCAGGTGCGCTATGAAAGCTTCTTCTCCGATAGCCTGGCCCTGCCCAGACGCATTGTGGTGCAATCGGATGATATTCGCATCCGCCTGCTGATCCGGAGCTGGCAGCTATGAATAACACTCTCAGCCTGCCCGCGGTAGCAAAACTGAATTTATTTTTGCACATCACCGGGCGCCGGGCCGATGGCTACCACGAGCTACAAAGTATTTTCCAGTTGCTGGATTATGGCGACACCCTGCACTTTTCAACCCTTCCCACGGCAGAACTCCGCTTAAGCTGCAATCAGGCTGAACTGGTGACGGATGATAATCTGGTGCTAAAAGCCGCGCGTTTATTGCAGCATACCACCGGCTGCACTCAGGGTGCAGCGATCCAACTGGAGAAACGATTGCCCATGGGCGGCGGTCTGGGGGGCGGCTCTTCCGATGCCGCCACCACCCTGCTGGCGCTGAACCAGCTGTGGCAACTGGGACTAAGCCGGCAACAACTGGCTGAGCTTGGTTTGCAACTGGGCGCCGATGTGCCTGTTTTTGTGCAGGGTTACACCGCTTTTGCCGAAGGTGTCGGCGAGCATTTGACGCCGATTGCACTGCCCGAGCGCTGGTATCTGGTGGCTACACCAAATTGCCATATTTCCACCAAAGAAATATTTCAACACCCTGATTTACCAAGAGACACAGCAAAAATCAGCCTGCAGCAGGTGCTACAGTCAGACTGGCACAACGACTGCGAGCCACTGGTCAGTCAGCTCTATCCGAATGTTGCATTAACCTTACAGTGGTTGTTAGAATACGCCCCAAGCCGCATGACAGGGACCGGAGCCAGTGTGTTCGCCGCGTTTTCTGATCGTATGCAAGCGGAAGCTGCTCTGCGCAATTTGCCCTCGTTCTGTCGGGGCTTTGTCGCCAGAGGGGTCAATGAGTCGCCAGTCCTGGCTGCTCTGGCCGCGTTTAGGTAATGCCGCATCATTACCATCAGGGCCCTGCTTGTGGCAGGGTCAAAACTGTTTAACCGGACTCCAACTGCCCTGAGGATCCTACCGTGCCCGATATGAAGGTTTTTGCTGGTAACGCCATACCAGAACTCGCAAGCAAAATTGCCAGCCGACTCTACATCAAATTAGGTGATGCCGATGTTGGCCGCTTCAGCGATGGCGAAGTCAGCGTGATGATCAATGAAAATGTCCGTGGCTCCGACGTTTTTATCATTCAGTCTACCTGTGCGCCAACCAACGACAACCTGATGGAACTGATTGTGATGGTGGATGCATTACGTCGTGCCTCCGCCGGCCGGATCACTGCGGTACTGCCCTACTTTGGTTATGCCCGCCAGGATCGTCGGGTTCGCTCTGCCCGGGTGCCTATTACCGCCAAAGTCGTGGCCGATTTCCTGTCCAGCGTCGGGGTGGATCGGGTACTGACCGTAGACCTGCATGCCGAGCAGATCCAGGGTTTCTTTGATGTGCCGGTCGATAACGTCTTTGCCAGCCCGGTGCTGCTGGAAGATATGCGCAAAAAAGATTTGCAATCACCAGTGGTGGTTTCACCGGATATCGGCGGTGTAGTCCGTGCCCGTGCGGTAGCTAAACTGCTGAACGATGCTGATTTAGCCATCATCGACAAACGCCGTCCAAAAGCCAATGTATCCCAGGTGATGCACATCATCGGTGATGTGAAGGATCGTGATTGTA
The DNA here is from genome assembly GCF_036327005.1 of Alkalimonas mucilaginosa. Lineage (NCBI taxonomy): Bacteria > Pseudomonadati > Pseudomonadota > Gammaproteobacteria > Alkalimonas > Alkalimonas mucilaginosa. Next base: position 94,929 of record NZ_JAUGZK010000011.1, on the reverse strand, counting down.
TTCTGGTCGACGATATGATCGATACCGGCGGCACCCTGTGCAAAGCCGCTGAAGCCTTAAAAGAGCAAGGCGCCAAGCGGGTCTTTGCCTATGCCACCCACCCGGTGTTCTCCGGCAATGCGCCACAAATCATTGCCAACTCTGTGATCGATGAGCTGATCGTGACCGACACCATTCCGCTGAGTGCTGAGATGAAAAAAGTCGCCAAAGTGCGCCAGCTGTCGCTGAGCGAAATGATGGCCGAGTGCATTCGCCGCATCAGCAACGAAGAATCCATTTCGTCGATGTTTGATTAAACGCATCTCGATGCTGTGACAGAAGGCACCTCAGGGTGCCTTTTTCATTGCACGCTGATCCTGCGGGTGGTATTATGTCGCGCCCCTTTCGGGGGTGAACGTCCCACAGTCTGGTCGCGGGCTGTGGAACCTTATGAATTATTGGAGTAAAGCCATGTCTGACGCAATTTATACATTAGATGCTGAAGTCCGGACTGACCTGGGGAAAGGTGCGAGCCGCCGCCTGCGTCACGAGGATAAAGTACCAGCCATCATTTACGGTGGTCACAAAGATGCTCTGTCAATCACTTTAGAGCACTCTAAGCTGTTGAAAGCACAAAGCTTTGAATCTTTCTACTCGCACATTCTGACCCTGAATGTCGGCAAAGAAAAGATCCAGGCCATCGTTAAAGATATGCAGCGTCACCCGTTCAAGCCAAAAATCATGCACGTCGATTTCCAACGTGTTGAAGCTGGCCATGAGCTGCACACTACTGTGCCTCTGCACTTCCTGAACGAAGAAGTCGCCATCAAGAAAGGCGGCGTGGTTGTTCACGGTGCCAACGAAGTTGAAATCAACGTGCTGCCAAAAGATCTGCCTGAGTTCATCGAGGTTGATCTGAGCAATGTTGAAATCGGTCAGACCATCCACTTATCTGATCTGGTTGCACCTAAAGGCGTTACCTTCACTCAGTTGACCAAAGGCGAAGGCCATGACCTGGCTGTCGTTTCTGTCAACAAACCTGCTGGTAAAGCAGTAGATGCTGACGAAGGTGAAGCAGCCGAATCTGCTGAGTAATGTCCCAGCCGATCCAGCTGATCGTGGGCCTGGGTAATCCAGGCCCCGAATACAGCCAGACCAGACACAATGCCGGCGCCTGGTTTGTAGAGCAACTGGCACGACAGGCTCAGACGTCGCTAAAGCATGAGCCCAAATTCTTTGGTGATATAGCCCGTATTCCATTGGCTGGTCACGACATCAAGCTGCTTATCCCCACTACCTTTATGAACTTAAGCGGCAAAGCCGTGCAAGCCGTGGCGCAGTTTTATAAAATCCCTACCGAGCACATCTTAGTCGCGCACGATGAAATGGCGCTGGCACCAGGCGTTGCCCGTTTTAAGCTCGGTGGTGGCCATGCTGGTCACAATGGGTTAAAAGACACCACAGCACGGCTGGCCAATGACGCCAACTTTTTGCGTTTGCGGCTTGGCATTGGTCATCCTGGGGATAAACACAAAGTTACCGGCTATGTGCTTGGCAAAGCACCAGCCAGTGAGCAAACACTAATCGAAGCCAGTATTGATGAGGCACTGCGTTGCCTGCCAATACTGCTGAAGGATGGCCTGGTGAAAGCGCAAAGCCGCTTGCATAGTTTTCAGGCCAGCACCGCGTAACTGGCAGCATGTCGCTGCACAACGATAGGACACTGTCATGGGATTTAAATGTGGAATTGTCGGTTTACCGAATGTTGGTAAATCAACCTTGTTCAATGCACTGACCAAAGCCGGGATTGAAGCGGCCAACTTTCCGTTTTGTACCATTGAGCCCAATACCGGCGTGGTACCGGTACCGGATCAGCGCCTGAACCAGCTGGCCGACATCGTCAAGCCACAACGGGTGATCCCAACCACCATGGAATTTGTTGATATCGCCGGTCTGGTCAAAGGCGCTTCCAAAGGCGAAGGCCTTGGCAATAAATTCCTGGCCAATATCCGCGAAACCGATGCCATTGGTCATGTCGTGCGTTGTTTTGACGACGACAACATCATCCATGTTGCCGGCAAAGTCGACCCGGCCGATGACATTGATACCATCAATATGGAACTGGTGCTGGCCGATATGGAAAGTGCCGAACGGGCTATGTTGCGGGTTGGCAAGAAAGCCAAGTCTGGCGACAAAGATGCCAAGGCTGAGCTAGAGGTCCTGGCCAAAGTCAAGGCGCATCTGGAAGAAGGCTTAACCCTGCGCCAACTGGCACTGGAGCCGGAAGAGGTAGCGCTGGTAAGCTACATGAACTTCCTCACCATCAAGCCGACCATGTACATTGCCAATGTGACCGAAGATGGTTTTGAGAATAACCCCTACCTGGACATCGTGCGTAACATTGCCGCCAAAGAAGATGCCATCGTAGTGCCGGTATGTGCCGCTATTGAGTCCGAAATCGCCGAGCTTGACGACGACGAGCGAGCAGAATTTATGGCGGATCTTGGCCTGGAAGAACCGGGCCTGAACCGGGTGATCCGCGGCGGCTACTCGCTGCTAAGCCTGCAGACTTACTTCACTGCCGGTGTCAAAGAAGTGCGGGCCTGGACAGTTGCCATAGGTGCCAGTGCTCCGAAAGCTGCCGGCGTCATTCACACCGACTTTGAAAAAGGCTTTATCCGCGCCGAAGTGATTGGCTTTGACGACTTTATTGCCTGTAAGGGTGAAGCTGGTGCCAAAGAAGCTGGCAAGCTACGGGTTGAAGGCAAAAATTACATTGTCAAAGATGGCGATGTGATGCATTTCCTGTTTAATGTGTAATGAAGTCAGTAAGGCCGTCAGAAAGTTCTTAGCGCTGGCGGCTGCTTCTTGTTGCATTGTTACCTTAAAGACAAATGATGAAGCATAAATTCTCTTGTATTGTCCTGTTCAGTTTATCCTTGTCGCATCCGACAGTAATGGCAAACCATTGCATTCAAATACTGTCAAAAGTTCAAGAGCACAGCCGCACTCTTAGCTTGCGCCAGTTTAACGAAACACCTGGTGAAGGATGGACAGTATTGGCATACAAAGGCTGCTATAGAGAAGCTTCAACCCTTATTGAAGATTATGCCGAGCATAACGGTTGGACTGTTAATCTTCAGTGGCATCAGTTGCAAATGCTTGCGTTAGCAGGCGATTATAAAAGTGCTATTTTAATTGGTGAGCAAATTTTAGCAGCAGAACCAACCGCAGCAGCCAACAACCCCTTCCTGTTTCAAGAGTTTGTGGCAGGCACCGTGGCCTTTTTGAAAAACGACGAAGCTGAGCTGCATTACTACCGGGATAAGCTTGCTGCTGGAAAGGACTTTAAGCCAAACGCAATAAACTTAAAAGTATTGGAAAGCTTGGCCGAAGATTTAACCCGAACTTATTACGAAGCCTACGCGGCCGAAAGACAAAAAATTAATGCATCTGGTGAGTAGCGCTGTACTTTTGCATTTTAATCACACAGCTTGCGTATAAAAGCAGCAAACGGACTTGAGCAGCCGGCATAAATTGCAAAAAACGGTTGACGCTGCCAAAGCAGATACGGATAATACGCGCCACTTGCTGAAGACAAGTTAACGTGGCTACATAGCTCAGCTGGTTAGAGCACAGCACTCATAATGCTGGGGTCGCAGGTTCGATTCCCGCTGTAGCCACCACTTTTTCTTCAGGTACATGTCGCGGAAGTGGCGGAATTGGTAGACGCACTGGATTTAGGTTCCAGCGCCGCAAGGTGTGAGAGTTCGAGTCTCTCCTTCCGCACCATATGTACCAGGCAAGGAGAGACACTGCAGGGGTGTAGCCAAGCGGTAAGGCAGCGGGTTTTGATCCCGCCATGCCCAGGTTCGAATCCTGGCACCCCTGCCATTTCTCTTTCTTCTGATGTAAATCCTTGTTAGGGGTGTAGCCAAGCGGTAAGGCAGCGGGTTTTGATCCCGCCATGCCCAGGTTCGAATCCTGGCACCCCTGCCATTCTCAGCAGCAAATCATCACCGAATTTCAATCTCATTGTATGTATCCCGCTTAGCCTGTGGCATAACGGGTTACCAGCTTTTTCAGCAAGTTACTTCGCCCGGCCAGCGCCAAACCCAATTGACGTAGCTGCCTGACCAGTGGCGACCGACTGCCAAAGCCCTGATAGAGTGCATCCATGCCGCTCATCATCAACCAGTTTTGCGGCTGACGTTGCTGCTGATAGCGTGCCAGCAGCGCTTGCGGCTGCTCGAGCGCAGCCACACCTGATTGCTGCAACAACTGACACAATAAAGCCGCATCGGCAAAGCCAAGGTTCACCCCCTGCCCTGCCATCGGATGAATGGCATGGGCTGCATCCCCCACCAATACCAGCCGTTGCTGATAATAGGATAACGCATGCAAGCGTTGCAGCGGGAACCAGGTCGCCCTTTGCACTTCAATGTTTCCCAGTTGCGCTGGAAAAGCAGCCATCATGGCCTGACTGAGCGCTAGCGGCGACATCGCAGCCAACTGCTGCACCTTAGGCAAGCTGTCGTACCAAACCAAGGATCCTTGCTGGCCCGGCAGCGGTAAGAAAGCTTTGGGGCCAGTTTCAGTAAATTGTTGCCAGGTCACATCCTGCTGCGGCAGCTCAGTCACCACATGGGCGACCAGGCAGCCTTGTGCATAACGCCAGCCGCGGGTACCAATGCCAGCCAGCTGACGCAGTGCCGAACGGGCGCCATCGGCCGCAATGACCAAACGGCTGTGCAGACAGTCGCCATTATCCAACGTCAGCTGTGCGCTGTCAGCGTCCTGCTGCAAAGCTATCACCCTGGCCGGGCAAAACAGCTGTAAGCTTTGTGGGAATTGCTGCCAGCACGCAAGTTGCAGCAGGCGGTTTTCGACAATATGCCCAAGTTCGCTCTGGTTGATGCTGGCTGCGTGAAACTCCACACTCTGCTCTGGCCGCTCAAAGGCCTGCAAACGCCGATACGGACATAACCGCATCGCAGCAACCGCCTGCCAGGCACCGGATTGCTCCAACCACTGCTGGCTGCGCTGGCTGATGGCCGATACCCGTAAATCTGCCGGTTGGCTGGCGTCATAGGGCTCTGGCTGCTGCGCTTCTACCAGCGCTACTTGCCAGCCCTGCTGCGCCATATATGCCGCAATACTGGCACCAACCATGCCACCACCAACCACCGTCAGATCAAACATCTTTCGCCCTCTGCATTTTTCAACCGGATCATTGTACGCTAAAATGGTGGTTCTGTGCTGCTTCGGCAGACGATAGAAGTCACGATGCCATGCCTGATCAAAATGGGTCAGACAGAATTCAACATCTGCCACGAAAAGCAGTTGACGGCTGTTGAAAAATACGGCATTTTGCGCGCCTTTATTCAAGGGTTCTCCGACATAGCTTCGGGGGCTCAGGCTTACTCTAACGGAGAAGTTAAATGCGAAATGTAACGGTTGCTGCCACCCAGATGATCGGTGGTTGGAATGTCGAGGAAAACATTGCCCGTGGTGAGAAACTGGTTCGTCAGGCCGCGGCTCAGGGCGCACAAATTATCCTGCTGCAAGAGCTGTTCGAACGCAATTACTTCTGCCAGAAACAAAAAGAGCAGTACCTGGACTTTGCCACCACACTAGAAGAAAACCCGGCCATTCGCCACTTTCAAGCCATTGCCAAAGAGCTGGCGGTGGTGTTGCCCATCAGCTTCTACGAGAAAGCCGGCAACTGCTTCTACAACAGCATCGCTGTATTGGATGCCGATGGCAGCCTGCTGGGTGTGTATCGTAAAAGCCATATTCCGGATGGGCCTGGTTACTCCGAGAAGTTCTATTTCACGCCGGGCGACAGCGGTTTTAAAGTGTGGCAAACCCGTTATGCCAAAATCGGCATTGGCATCTGCTGGGATCAATGGTTCCCGGAGTGCGCCCGTAGCATGGCCTTAATGGGCGCAGAGCTGCTGTTCTATCCAACCGCCATTGGCAGTGAACCACACGATGCCAGCGTGAACTCACGCGATCACTGGCAGCGTACCCAGCAAGGGCATGCCGCTGCCAACCTGGTACCACTGATTGCCTCCAACCGCATTGGCGTGGAAACCGAAGATGACTTCGCCATCACCTTCTACGGCAGCTCTTTTATTGCCAATGAGTACGGTGCCAAGGTGCAGGAAGCCGATGAAAACAGCGAAGCTGTGCTGGTACACACCTTTGATTTGGATGAAGTCGCGCAAAACCGGCGCGGCTGGGGTGTGTTCCGTGACCGCCGTATCGATTTGTACCAGCCGCTGCTGACCAAAGATGGTTTCACCCAACAAGGTGGCAACTAAGTTGGCGCGCACACTAAGCACAACCCCACGGCAGGATGGCTTTTACATGCCTGCCGAGTGGCAACCGCATCGCCAGACCTGGATGGTATGGCCAGAGCGTACCGACAACTGGCGCTTGGGTGCCAAGCCTGCTCAGGCCGCTTTTACCCGAGTGATCCAGGCCATAGCCCGCTTTGAACCGGTCACCGTTGGTGTATCGGCCAATCAGTACGGCAATGCGTTGGCCCAGCTGCACAGCAGCCCGGAGCTGGCAGAGCGGATCCGGGTGATTGAGCTCTCCAGCAACGATGCCTGGTGCCGGGATACCGGTCCCAGCTTTGTGGTCAATGGCAAAGGCGAGGTGCGGGGCATTGACTGGACATTCAACGCCTGGGGCGGCCTGAATGGCGGCTTGTATTTCCCCTGGCATCTGGACGATCAGGTCGCCAGCAAGGTGCTCAGTGTCGAACAGCAACTGCGTTATCGCACCGAAGGCTTTGTGCTGGAAGGTGGCGGCATTCATGTGGATGGCGAAGGCACTGTGCTCACCACCGAAGAGTGTTTGCTCAACCCTAATCGCAACCCGCATTTAAGCCGGGCGCAGATCGAACAGATGCTGCATGATTATCTTGGTACCAGCAAGGTGATCTGGCTGCAGCAAGGTATTTACCTGGATGAGACCGATGGCCATATCGACAACATGGCTTGTTTCGTCAAACCTGGTGAAGTTTTGCTGGCCTGGACCGATGATGAAAGCGATCCGCAGTACGCCCGCTCTAAGGCAGCACTTGAAGTGCTGGAGCAAAGCACCGATGCCCAAGGCCGTGCTATTAAAGTGCACAAGCTGCCATTGCCAGCCCCCATTATTGCGGAGCCGGAAGAGTATGCCAGTGTCGACTCGGTACTGCATACCATACCACGCGAAGCCCATGCCCGGCTGGCCGGCTCTTACATCAATTTTTACCTCTGCAATGGCGGCCTGATTATGCCGGCTTTTGACGATCCGAATGACGAAGTTGCTGCAGCCATTCTGCGCGGCCTGTTCCCGGAACGCGAAGTGGTGTTGGTACCTGGGCGGGAAATTCTGCTTGGCGGTGGCAATATTCACTGCATTACCCAGCAGCAGCCCGCCTGATACCCAAGTCGTTTTTTCTGTAAAACACAGCGTAACCCTACCACAGTGGTTCTTTAATCGGGACCACTGTGCGCCTTGCTTTACAAAGACGTCTAAACATCTTTACTACTACACAAATAAATTGCTATAGACCAATTATTCCTTAGCTCATAGCAAAGCATTCTAAAGTTTTATTTGCCTATTTTTTGCACCACTGTTCATTATTTAAGCGCTCCGATTCAAATGAGCACATTAAATAACAATAAAACAGAGGAACATCCAATGACCTTAAAACACCAGCTGACCATAGCTGGAATTGCAGCCAGTCTTGCTTTTGCTGCTCTTCCTGCCTGGTCGCAAGCCAGCCTGCTTAGCGTTCCTGAGCACAAAACCATACCAAATCAATACATTGTGGTCTTAAAAGAACAAGAGTTAGCTTTACTAGGTGCCGATGCAGTCCACGTAAAAGCCCGTAGCTACAGCCAGTTAGCACAAGGCACTGTGAAAGCAGAGTTCAATCATGCCCTGAAAGGTTTTGTGATTGAAACAAATGACAGCGGTGTCAAAACCTTGTTGCAACAAGCATCCGTCGATTACATCGAGCCGGTTCAGCGTATATCGCTGTACAACCAGCAAAATAATGCGCCCTGGGGCTTGGATCGCCTGGATCAGCAAAACCTGCCTTTGAATGGTGTCTATCGTTATGATTTAACCGGTGCCGGTGTCAATGCCTATGTGATTGACACCGGCATCAACACCAGCCATACCCAGTTTCGTGGTCGTATTGGCCGGGTCGTAACTACCATCGGTAATAACCCGGAAGACTGCAATGGCCATGGTACCCATGTGGCCGGCAGTATTGGTGCGACAACCTATGGCGTGGCCAAACAAGTGACGCTCCACTCCGTGAAGGTGTTTGGCTGCAGTGGGGAAACCACTTCTACTGCAATTATTCAGGGCATTGACTGGGTAGCAGCCAACGCAGTCCGCCCTGCTGTCGCCAATATGAGCCTCGGTGGTGGGGCTTCGCCCGCCCTGGACCAAGCTACCAATCGTTTGATCCAACGCGGAGTCGCCACCGTGGTGGCGGCAGGCAACGACAATGCAAATGCTTGCAACTATTCACCCGCCAGAGTCTCAGCAGCGATGACAGTGGGTTCATCCACCCGCAACGACAGTCGTTCGAATTTTTCCAACTGGGGCAGCTGTGTCAATATCTTTGCACCAGGCTCAGATATTATTGCGCCCTGGATTGGTGGTGCTAACGCCACCCGAACGATCAGCGGCACGTCTATGGCCAGTCCTCATGTAGCAGGAGCCGCAGCGCTTTACCTGCAACAAAACCCCAATGCCACACCAGCTCAGGTGGCGCAAGCAATCTACAGCAATGCCGCCACGGGCAAAATATCCAACCCTAATGGTACCGTAAACCGGCTACTTAACACCGAGTTTTTGCTGGGTGGCGGTGGTGGTAATCAACCACCAGTTGCCAGCTTTACCGTGAGTATTAATGGACTCTCCATCAGTCTGCAGGATACTTCCACCGATGATCAAGGCGTGGTTAGTTGGCAGTGGGATTTTGGCGATGGCAACAGCTCCAGCCAGCAAAATCCGATGCATAGCTATGCCCAAGGCGGTAGTTACAGCATCAGTCTGACCGTGGCCGATCAACAGGGCTTACAGAGCACAGCCCGCAGAACCATTACGGTCAGTGGCGGCGGTGGCGGTGGCTGCGATGGTTTAGCCCCCTGGTCCGCAACCACATCGTATCAGGCAGGTCAGCAGGTCAGCTACAATGGACGTCGTTATGAAGCCACCTGGTGGTCGACCGGTGCCCGTCCGGATCTGTTCAGCAACGTCTGGCGTGATCTGGGCCCATGCAGCGGCGGTGGCGGTAATCAACCTCCGGTTGCCGACTTCAGCTTCCAAAGCAATGGCCTGACGGTGCAGTTTAGCGATCAGAGTACCGATGACCAAGGTGTTGTCAGCTGGGAATGGAGCTTTGGCGATGGGAGCAGTTCTGTCCAACAACACCCGGTACACAGCTACAGTCAGGCTGGCAGCTATCAGGTGCAGTTAACGGTGGCAGATGCGGATGGCGCCAGCCATAGCACCAGCAAAACGGTGACCGTCAGCAATCAGGGCGGAGGCTGCTCCGGCTTACCGGCCTGGCAAGCCAGTGCTGTCTATACCGCCGGCGATCAAGTACAGTATAATGGCCAACGCTATCGTGCCAACTGGTGGACTCAAAACCAGAACCCAAGCCAGTATTCAGGGCAATGGGCAGTCTGGACCCATCAGGGGGCTTGTCAATAACACCTCACAAGGGGAAGCCTGGCTTCCCCTTGCTGTCTTATCAGACGTAGCTTCAATCAAGATTTAACACCACACTTTTGCTATTCCATTAATGCATACTACTATTGATTAGCGGTCAAATGATGACCACTTAGGAGAGACTAGCATGCACTATTGTTTTAACCTTAAAGCAGCAGCTTTGCTCAGCATTACCGCCACCTTAGCATTAGGATGTGGCTCAAGTGATCCTGCTCCCGATTTAAATGTGGTATCCGCTGTATCTGTAAAAGAACGGCGCTCAATCGAGATTACCGGCTCTGTTTCAGATAGGAATAGCTTCACCTTGGAGTGGACTCAAACCTCAGGGCCTGTCTTAGAGTTAAGCAGTACCTCGGTGATCAATCCCACTCTGACCGCTCCATCCGTTGACAGTGATCAAACTGCCGTTTTACAGGTCACCGCAACCAACACCAAAGGTAAAACGAGTTCTGCGACCGTTACCGTTAGCATTGTTAATAACACCGCGCCTGAAATATCTGCTGACTTTGCCCCCATTCCAGAAAAACTCCAGGCCAGTTTACAGGCAACAATCACCGATGATGGAACCGTCAGTTCCATTGCCTGGGAGCAAATAGCAGGCCCTGCTGTTGAGCTGGAAGGTACCACAACCGAGGTCATTACTTTTACTGCGCCCGCAGTCACCGAGTTGACCCAATTGACCTTTCGAATCACAGCCACTGATGATGATAATGAAAGCAGCCAGGTCACGGCTCATGTCGATGTTGAACCCAATTTGCTGGCCTTCACGATTTCAGGCAAAGTCGTTGGTTTGGGGTTTGCAGAAAGCCAGGTGACAGCATCTGTTAACGGCGTTGATTATACTTCTCAAGCTGATGAAGCCGGTGCTTTTGAGCTTGAAGTACTGGTAGATGATGATTTACTCAACAGTGTTGCGGTAGTTACCGCCCTAGGAGAAAATGAACGACTCTCCTACAAAGCCTTTGTATCCGGGTTCAGGTTGGAAGAAGTCGTGGTCGCTCAACTTCAAACCGCATCGTTGGGAAACACAGCCCCACAACCTATTACCTTAACTGTCTCTCCAGTTTCAACAGCACTGTATTCGCTGATAGTTGCCGAAAACAATGGTGTAATCCCAGCAGCCCTTGAGCAGCTGGTGTTTGTTGAAAAGTCAATTGATCCACAAGCATTGATTGAAGCAGCAGCTATTGCCAAGATACTGACGGAAAACCCTGACATCGAGTTACCCGAGGGGATCAACTCAATTTCCGAACTTTTAGCAAATACCGCAAGTTATAATCAGCTGCTGGAAGAGGTCAATACCAACAACCCCGGGCTGGTTGCTGAGTCCATTCTAAGCATTAGTGAGGATGCTGAGCTAATAGAGCCAATCGAAGTCGTTTCGCTATCGCCAATTTACTTTCAAACGATGAGTGCAGCCACTGGCTTTGTTCCAAGAAGTGGTGAGCGCTGGCAGTTTAACTCTGACGGTACAGGCAATCGCGCTACCGCTTTTCAAAATGCAACGTTCAATTGGAGCCTGGTGAATGGAGATGTGGTAGTGAACTACACTGAGCTACTGAAATCTACTGCTTTTCCAGCCCCCCGCGTTGGGCTTGCGGGTCTGACTCAAAGTGATATCGACAAATTGACGGATAGTAATATTTTCCAAATAGAAGTCACTTATACCACGACAGAGTCAAGGTTAACACGCCTGATAGGGGGTGCTTTGATCGATACCTTTAGAGTTCGGGATAAAACCACAGCCCAAATGGTACCGATTCTAACACCTCAAGGTACGGTTGATCCGGTAGGTGAATTACAAGAGTTAACCACCACCAGAAACTTGAGAAAAGCTATTAGTGAAGCAGCTACACCATTTAGCAATCAACTGGTTGTTGGTACCTGGTCTTTACTCAATTATTATGCCGAACCCTTTTTCAATGGCCCCTTAAAAGGGTTTTATCTCGATCGAATGACATTTAATGCCGATGGAAGCGGGCTGGGATTAGACACAGAATTTACCTTCGAGTGGTCTATCGAGTCCACCGTGTTAACCATCAACTTTGCGGATGGAAGCAAGCTGGAAAAGCAGATCCTGGATCAAAGCAACAACGACTTCTCCGTCTTTACCTCTGCATTTGGAACCGATGGTAAATTAATCGGTTCAAGAGCAGAGTACGGCTTTAAAATTGACGAAGCAACCAGCATTGCTGATGGAAGCTTTGTTAACCCAGTTGGCAAATACTGGCAAACGACAGTCAACCAATGGACACCTCCAAACTGGCAGGACGGTAAGTTAGCTTTTTGCACGGGAAATGATGCCAAGGATGGCGCATGCCAAAATGGTGTGAACTACTTTGGCTGGCAATTTAATGCTGGAGCCGACGGTTTCAACGTGGCCTCATTTGATGGGATACCTCCGAACTTTTCACCCAGCTTTTCAGATAGTCTTCACAAACTATCTTGGAGTATCAGTAGCGGCAAGCTAAGCTTCGAGTTTCTCGACTGCGATGATGACGATACTGCAGCCTGTAGAATACGTGAATGGCGACTCCTTAAAACAGAGAATGGTATACTGGGTCGGCGCTTTTATGTCGGAGAACGCCAATACTGGCGCTTTAGTGCGGACGAAGAGTTTAAAGTGCAAATTGGGCTTCGGATCAATATCTATGAAGAGTTAGCCTATGAGTACTGGAACCCAATGGAGTCTCAGTCTGTTAGCAGCAGAGGCTTGAATAGTGGGCTACGCGCGTTATCAAGAAGGATTCTGTTTGACAATCAAACACAAACCACCGCGTTTTAATTGGTGAGCAGCGCTTTTGTTCGCGCTGCTTTAAGTATCTTAAGGGTTAGAGCAAGTGGCTCTAACCCAATTATTTCCAAAGCATGAGATGGCCTGGTTTCTTTATCTGCTTCGAACCAACAACGATCATATTTATACTGGCATCAGCACTGATCCTGCACGCCGTCTGCGCCAGCACAATGGTGAGATCAGCGGGGGTGCCAAAGCCTTACGGGGCCGACGGCCATTGCAGTTGTTGTACCAGGAGCCCTACCCGTGTCGCAGCAGTGCCAGCAAAGCGGAATATCAATTTAAGCAATTGAGCAAACAACAAAAAGAAGCCTTTATTCGCCTAAAGGCGGATGGAGCTCCGGCCAGTTCCCCGCTAGAATAACTCTTTTCCCTGCACTAAGGAGCTGGCCTGCAGATGCCTGTGTTGCCACTGGACAACTACGCCCTGATCCTCGGTTATCTGGCCATCGGCCTGCTGCTGCGACTGGTGCCTGCCATGCCGGCTGACAGCGCGCGAGCCCTGAATGCTTATGTGCTGAATGTCGCTTTGCCTGCACTGGTGTTGTTGAAAATCCCCGAACTGCAGTTTTCCGCCCAGCTCTGGCTGCCGGTATTAACGCCCTGGTTGTTGCTAGTGCTGGTGGCAGGCTTGACATTGCTGGTGGGACATTGGCTGAGCTGGAGCCGGGATACCAAGGTCGCCCTGTTGATCGTGTTGCCGCTTGGCAATACCTCTTTTCTTGGCTTTCCGATGGTGGAGGCCTTTTGGGGCAGTGATCGCATGCCGGTCGCCATTATTTACGATCAGCTCGGCTCTTTTATTGCCCTGGCTACCTACTCCACCATTCTGGCCAGTCTGTACGGCCAACAGCAACAATCAGCAAGTATGAAAGCTATTGCACGCAAAGTACTCAGCTCACCGCCTCTCTTGGCCTTGCTGCTGGCACTGATGCTACGCAACAGCAGCTATCCGGCTCTGGCAAGTCAATTACTCAACAATGTTGCAGCCACCCTGGTGCCAGTGGTGATGATCGCGGTTGGCTTTAGCCTGCGCTTTCGTCTGCAAGCCAGTGAACTAAAGCCGCTTGGCTTCGGTTTGCTGGTGACACTGGTTCTGATGCCCCTGATGGCTTATGCTATAGCCAGTAGCAGCTCCGTTGATGTTAGTTTGCGGCAAACGGTGGTGTTTATGGCTGCGATGCCACCGATGATTTCTGCCGGCGCCATCGCCATTATGGCCGGGTTGGCACCCCGTCTGGTCAGTGCCCTGGTCGGCTTTGGTGTGCTGCTTAGTTTTCTAACCTTACCAGTGGTGTTCTGGTTGCTAAATTAACAATGTTCAAAGGAAACCTATGCTGGAATCTACCCTCACCTGGTTGCAACCGCATCTTGAAAGCCTGGTAAGCCCAGCTACCTGGTGGCAAGTGGTGGTGCTGGCGCTGGCAGCGGTGGCTGCCTCTTTGTTCAACCGGCGTATCCAGACACTGCTGGAAAGTCAGGCATCGGCTAACCAGCGGGGTTTTCGCCATATTGCAGTACGCAGTTTGCAGCGCCTGCTCTGGCCGTTAACTGCGCTTGCGGTGGTACTGCCAGCCAAAGCGGTGTTGGATTGGTACGAGCTGCCCTTGCAGCTGCTGGGCGTTGCCGTGCCCATTCTCTGGGCGCTGGCGCTGATCCGTTTTAGCATCTATTTACTGCGCAAAGCCTTTACTATTAATCCACTGCTGAAGTCTTCTGAAAGCGCCCTGTCGGTATTGATCTGGTTGGGTGTAGTCCTGCACCTACTGGGCTGGCTGCCAACAGTGCTGGGCTTTTTGGACAGCATGGCGCTTAACCTGGGTGAAAACCGCATTTCAGTCTTATCCGTGTTAAAGCTGTTAATGCTGGTCGCACTGGCTTTTACGATAGCCATTTGGCTGTCTGAACTCATAAGCCGTCAATTGCAACGCTCAGCCTATATTTCACCCAGCATGCGGGTTGGCTTTAACAAGTTCAGTAAGTTTATTTTGCTGACACTGGCTTTTCTCATCGCACTCAATGCCGTCGGGATAAACCTAAGCTCACTGGCTATCTTTGGTGGTGCGCTTGGTGTTGGCCTTGGTTTTGGCTTACAACGGATTGCCTCGAATTTTATCAGCGGCTTTATTCTGGTACTGGATCGTTCTATTAAACCCGGTGATGTTATTACCGTGGGGGATAAATTTGGCTGGGTCGAGGCGCTGAATTCCCGCTATGTGGTGGTGCGAAACCGTGAAGGGGTCGATACGCTGATCCCGAATGAAAACCTGATTACCTCGGAAGTGATCAACTGGAGCTATGCCGATCGCAATGTGCGGGTGGTGATCCCGGTGCAAATCAGTTACGACGATGATCCAGAGCAAGCGATGGCACTGATGCTGGAGTGCGCCAAAGCTTCATCCCGAATTTTGACCGAGCCAGCCCCTTCGGTGCGCTTGATGGAGTTTGCCGACAGTGGCATTGAGCTGCAGCTGCGCGCCTGGATTTCCGATCCGGAAAACGGCACCGGTGGCGTCAAGTCGGAAGTGAATTTAGCCATTTGGCGGGCATTTAAGGAACATAACATCACCATTCCTTACCCACAGCGCGATTTGCATATTAAATCAATGCCAGCCGAGCTTAAACGGCATCAGGATGATTGAAACAGCAGAAAAAAGGTAAGGGTGCCGAAAGCACCCTGACTCATTACACCAAGGTGATCCGAGCAAACTTGCGCTTACCTACCTGATAGATGGCGTCGCTGCCTTTGGTGATTTCCAGCTTGCTGTCGTCGATTTTTTCATCGCCGTTGCGCTTCACTGCACCCTGCTTGATCATCCGTATAGCCTCAGACGTACTGGCCACCAGGCCAGCTTCTTTCAGCAGATTGGCTATGGGCATGGCGTCGCCCTCACAGCTTAGCTGCAGCTCTGGAATATCATCCGGCAGGGCATTTTTGGAAAAACGCTGAATAAAGTCCTGCTCTGCGGCATCAGCGGCAGCTGCATCGTGGAAACGGGCAATGATTTCTTTCGCCAGCTCAACTTTCACATCGCGCGGGTTGCCACCATCGGCAATGCGCTGCTTTAGTGCTTCAATGTCGCTCAGTGGCCGGAAGCTTAGCAGCTCGAAATAACGCCACATCAACTCATCAGAAACCGACATGATTTTGCCAAACATCTCGTTGGGTGCATCGGTGATGCCAACGTAGTTGCCCAGCGATTTCGACATCTTCTGCACGCCATCCAGACCTTCCAGCAGCGGCACCATCATCACGGTTTGTGGCCGCTGCCCGGCTTCTTTTTGCAGCTCACGGCCCATCAGCAGGTTAAAGCGCTGATCGGTACCGCCCATCTCGACATCGGCTTCCAGCGCCACCGAATCCCAGCCTTGTACCAGCGGGTACAGAAACTCATGGATCGCAATCGACTGATTGTTGGCAAAGCGCTTTTTAAAGTCATCGCGCTCCAGCATCCGGGCCACTGTTTGCTGTGAGGCCAGCCGGATTAAACCAGCGGCACCTAACTCCCCCATCCATTCAGAGTTAAAAGCGATACGGGTTTTGGCCGGGTCCAGAATTTTAAACACCTGCTCTTTGTAAGTTTCGGCGTTGGTCAGCACATCTTCCCGGCTCAGTGGCTTGCGGGTGACATTTTTGCCGCTGGGATCACCTATCATGCCGGTAAAATCACCGATCAGGAAAATCACTTCATGACCATACTGCTGGAAGGTGCGCAGCTTGTTAATCAGCACGGTATGGCCCAGATGCAAATCTGGCGCTGTAGGATCAAAACCTGCTTTAATTTTCAATGGCTTGCCTTGCTTTAGCTTGGCAATCAGCTCGTCTTCCAGCAAAATCTCTTCGCAGCCGCGTTTTAACTCAGCAAACGCCTGCTCCCAGTTGGTCATGGTGTTCTCCAAAAAAGTAATCATCGTTGTCAGGATCGGTTATTTTAACTGATGCGGCTGGCATTGGAAATTGCACAATACTGGCAACAGTGAAAAAAAAGCGTTATGCTGCTAATTTAAGCAGTAATCAGATCCTTATCTATGCAAACATTGGTGTCACGTCTTCCACTCGCTCATCGCCTGTTCATTGTGGGTTTGATCCTGCTGTCTGTACTGGTGATCCTGCTACCAACAGAGACAACAGGTTCAAAACAAAGCAGTAGCGAGGTCGCAGAACTTAACGAGCTTTATATCCCTGAATTGTTACCCTTGGATACCAGTCTGTCAGCAGCAACCGATGTGCCTCCACTCTTAGAGCCGGTGCCTGAAACATTGCCTGAGCCTGAGCTGGCATGGCATAGCATAACCGTGCAAAGTGGCGATGCCCTATCCAACTTGTTTCGCCGCGCCAATGTCAGCCAGCAAACCATGCTGGCCATTCTGGCACTGGGCGATAGCACCCGTACCCTGACCCGCTTATTTCCCGGTGAAACACTGGAGTTTGGCTTAGATGAAACGGGCCAGCTGCAAGAGCTGCGTTATGCCATCAACCGGC
This sequence comes from Alkalimonas mucilaginosa, assembly GCF_036327005.1. Classification (NCBI taxonomy): domain Bacteria; kingdom Pseudomonadati; phylum Pseudomonadota; class Gammaproteobacteria; genus Alkalimonas; species Alkalimonas mucilaginosa. Next base: position 77,920 of record NZ_JAUGZK010000011.1, on the reverse strand, counting down.
TGGAATCGCTGCTGGTCTATCGTAATCACGAAGGACGGTTTCAAGCTGAACAACAGCGCCGTACTGTTGAAGCACGCACCGAATACGCCGCTGCCACCATTCAATCCAGCTTTTGGCATGCTGGCCTGAGTGCCGGCCTTAGCAACAACCAAATCATGGCGCTGGCCAGTATCTTTGGCTGGGATATCGACTTTGCACTGGATATACGGGCTGGTGACAGCTTTACCGTTTTGTTTGAGCGCAACTACAGCGAGGATGAGTTTATTGGACATGGTGCTATTCTTGCCGCTCAATTCAGCAATCAGGGCCGGGTGATTCAGGCGGTACGCCACAGCGATGGCCACTATTACAAACCCGATGGCACCAGCATGCGGCAGGCTTTTTTGCGTGCGCCGGTCGAGTTTACCCGCATCAGCTCCAACTTCAATCCCCGCCGACAGCACCCGGTCACCGGTCGGGTAGCGCCGCATAATGGCATTGATTATGTTGCTCCGGTTGGCACCCCTATTATGGCCACCGGTGATGGCCGGGTAACGGCTTCTACCTACAACAATCTGAACGGCAACTATGTGTTTATCCAACACGGCAACAACATCATTACCAAGTACCTGCATCTGTCCCGCCGTCAGGTCAAGGTGGGCGATCGGGTCCGGCAGGGCCAGGTGATTGGCCGGCTGGGTGCTACCGGCCGGGTTACTGGCCCGCATCTGCACTACGAGTTTGTGGTCAATGGCGTGCACCGCAATCCAAGAACAGTACAACTCCCCCAGGCTCAGGCTTTAACTGGTGCTGATAAAACCAGCTTTATTGCCAAAGCCAGCGAAGTACTGGCAGAGCTGCAGAGCCAACAACAGCAGTTGCTGGCTGCAGTGCCTTAACTGCTGCAGGCACTTAGCGTAGGATTTAGCGCTTACCCCCTTGCAAAACTTGTTAATGCATCAAACCATGCTAGTATATGGTTGCTTTATGGTTACTGAAGCAATTTATTCCGCTATTGCATGACACAAGGAAGCATGATGGCAACTCAACATTTTACTTTTACCTCAACCTTACAAATTCACATCGCCCCTCATGAGCAAGAGATTTACGCTGATAAAGGCGAAGCTATTACCTTTGAACTGGCCAATAAAAGTGGTTTAAAACTACTGGACTGGGGCTTGTATTTTAACAACCCGTTTGAGCCGGAGCGCTCCACGCGCTATTCATTCGGGGCCAAGAGCTGTGCCGAGCATTTGTACCGGGCAGAAAAACGGGTGGCACAAGATAGCACTACCGTTAAGGTTCCTATGTACAACGCCTACGCACTGTATCTGGTTGCAGAGCTGAAAGATGGTAAGCAACAGCTGTTCCAGTTGGATCCGGAAATTATCATCAATGATGGTGATGTAGATAGCTAACCAACTGACCACTTTTCATTTCAATCCCAACTCACTGAACTCAGGCTCATTCAACAACGATACCAATGGATAGCCTGAGTCCAGCGCTTGCTGCAACCAGCGCTTTGCTCTTTCATTATTACCACAAACTACAGCCTGTTGCGCCGCCAGCACAAACTGTCTGCTATCAGGCAGATCAGGCAACCCCAGCATAATCTGTTCCGATCTCTCACAGTCTCCGACTTTTGCCAGGTATACCGCCAACCTTAGTTGAAGCAAGGTATTATTTGGTGCCAACTCCAACCGCTCACGCAATAGCTTTATCGCTTGTTGGTAGGCTTGTTCAGCCAGCGATTGCTGTTGGCTATGCCGATAACTATCCGCCAGGTTAGCCCAAAGCAAGTAGTTTGTGGGGTCTAATTCAACCGCTTGCTGAAAAGCCTGCACCGCTTCTTCATATTTATATTGATAAAATAAAGCCGTTGCTACATTGGAATAATTGCTGGCAACGGGTGAAAGCTTTAATGCTTGAAGGAAAGCATAATGGGCTTCGCTGTACTGAGCACGATTGAATTGGATAGCCCCTAACATCCCCCATACTGAGGCATTCTCTGGGGCCCACTCCGATAACTTACGATAAGCCTGTTCTGCTTTGTCCAACTGGCTGGTCTGTAAATAAAAGGTGGCAAGATAGTTCAGTACAAACCAGCTGTGATGCTGTTCTAAAGCATTCAAAAAAGCCTGCTCCGCAAGTTCCAAGCGGCCTTGCCTTCGATAAGTATCTGCCAGGCCAAAGTAAGCCTCTGTTTGATTTGGCTCTCTTTGCAACACTTGGTGAAACATTGTGATCGCCTCATCAAAATCCGACTGCTGGACAGCCAGTTGGCCAAATAAAACAGGCAAATGGGGATCTGTTGGATAACGCAGCTGCAAACTATTCAGTGTATGTTGAACCCGCTCCAACCGGTGCAAGGTATCACGCGGAGCGACCCAAAGCGAGGCCCGAATCAGTGCCACTTCCGCGGCAGGAAAATCTGGTTGTAAGGCAATAGCCTGTTCCAGGGCTTCGATTCCGGCCAGTAAGCTTGGAGCAGAATTATCGCGGTACATATAGCCAAGGCCAAGCAAGTAGCGGCGATAAACCTCTTCCTCTTGAACTATCTCAGTTGCCAGTGTTGTGGCTGAAGCAGCGGTTTTGGTGCCTAGCAAATCCGATGCCGCCTGACGAAGACGGATGCTATTGCTCGCCCAATCGGTAGCAGATAACGCCAATTCTTTCGTCCGTATCCGCTGCCCATCCTTAGCATCCAGCAACGCTAACTCCAATGCAAGCTGTTGAGAAGGTTCCGCCCATTGCATGCTGCCAAGCAGAATACGCTCAGCACCAAAATACTGGTGCAACTGTACTACAGTCAAGTCCTGATACCGCCTTAGCTCAACCGGTGGGACAACCCATTTGGCACCATGGTTTTGCTGCAATGCAGCAAGATCATAACTCAGACTAAACCCCAACCCTCGCCCCAATAACGTAAGCTCTGGGTCATCCGACACGACGTGAAATGGCATCACAGCGAGCACCTTGCCTTCGGCTAACAGTGTTTGCTTATTCAGGCTCCCATAACCAAACCAAAGTAGTGGTATCAGTGCACAAAAAACAAGCCCAAGCACCATAGGCTGCTGGTACCAGAGTACTCGATGGGGTTGTGGCTTATTCAACTTCCGTATGCTGCGCTCAAGTTGTTCGACAAGCAGCTGCATAGAATCCGGCCGCAGCTCTGGGCTTACCGACAAACATTGACGAATCAATCGCTGCACCGGGGCAGGCACCTGCGTCTGCGCCCATGCTGGGGCGGGTCGAGTCATCCCTTCCGTCACAGCGGCTGCAGTAGCAATGGCATCATTAGCAGCAAAAGGATGCTGCTGGTAACACAGCTCATACAGCAACACCCCAAAGCTGAAGACATCGGATGCCACGGAAGCAGCTTCGCCCTGCAACAGTTCTGGAGCCAACCAGCCGACGCTATTCTGTAACGCGGTAGTCTGAGTTACATCCAGCCCGGCATTGGCTTCCAGCGGCTGGTCAGTCAGCACGGCTCGCAGTACGCTCAGCTCGCGGCTGCCCATACCAAAATCAACCAACCGAACCTGGTTATCAGCCGTAAGCAGCACATTGGATGGCTTTAATGCCCGATGCAACACCCCCGCCTGGTGCGCATAGCTCATCGCACTGGCGATTTGCTTTGCAATAGCCAGCCGCTCAATCAAATCATAGCGATTTTCTGCCAGATAGGCGGCCAGGTTTTTACCTTCAACCCACTCGGTAGCAATATAAGACTGGCTCTCTGCACTGCCCATTGCATCAACAGAGGCAATGCCTGGATGCTTCAGAGCAGCAACAGCGGCCGCAGCTTCAAGCAGCTCGGCACAAGACGCAGCATTGCACTGCAATACTTTAAGCGCCACCACTCGTTGCTGCGTTGCATCATAAGCTTTATAGCAGGTACCGTAACTGCCTGCACCAACGTCAGAAACGACAGTAAATGGTATGGCTTGTTCAGAGCTGTTGTGCTCAACGACCACGGTTTCCCCACCAGTAAAAAACACTTAATCTGGCTGCAGTATACCCAGAAACAGCGGATGGCACAGCTGTTTCCTGTGCCGATTATACCGGGGAGCTTTATGAATCGGCAGCCGCTACCCCACCAAGGCCAACAGGATACCTGCGGCTACTGCCGAGCCAATCACACCAGCCACATTCGGCCCCATTGCATGCATCAACAGGAAGTTGTGGGGGTTGGCTTGCAAACCTACTTTGTTCACTACCCTGGCTGCCATCGGCACCGCTGATACACCGGCAGCGCCTACCAGGGGGTTGATCGGCTGCTTCGACAACTTATTCATGATTTTTGCCATAATCACCCCGGAGCCGGTGCCAATGGCAAAAGCTACCATGCCAAGCACCAGGATCCCCAATGTTTGGGTGGTCAGAAAATGTTCGGCACTTAACCGCGAACCCACTGCCAAACCAAGGAAAATGGTCACGATATTAATCAGCTCGTTTTGCGCAGTCTTGCTCAGTCGATCCACCACCCCGGCTTCACGCATCAGGTTGCCTAAACACAGCATCCCGATCAGCGGTGCTGCCGTTGGTAAAAACAAGATAGTCAGCATCAACAAAATGAGCGGAAACAAGATTTTTTCTTTCTTGCTGACAGTACGCAGCTGCGTCATCTGAATTTCGCGCTCTTTCTGACTGGTCAGCGCTTTCATAATAGGCGGCTGAATTAAAGGCACCAGAGCCATGTATGAGTATGCAGCCACCGCAATGGCCCCCAGCAACTCTGGTGCCAATTGCGATGCCAGGAAGATGGCGGTTGGGCCATCGGCCCCGCCAATGATGGCAATCGCAGCCGCTTCTTTAAAGGTAAAACTCATACCCGGGATCCAGTTCAGTGCAATGGCCCCCAATAAAGTAGCGAAAATACCAAACTGCGCCGCGGCACCTAAAAATAGCATCCGAGGGTAAGCAATCAGTGCACCAAAATCGGTCATAGCACCGACACCAAGGAAAATCAGTAGTGGGAATAAGCCTGTTCCCACCCCAACTTCGTAGAACATATGCAGCAAGCCGCCCACTTCCCCCATACCAGCCAGCGGAATATTGGTCAAAATGGCACCAAAACCAATGGGTAACAACAGCAAGGGTTCAAAGTTTTTGGCAATAGCCAGGTACAACAAGCCAATGCCAACCAACAGCATCACCACTTGACCAGCGGTGAAATTCAATACGCCGGTCGACTGCAATAAGGTTTGAAAAGCATCCATCAAAACATCCTTCAGGCGTAGGTGATTAAAACATCGCCGTTGGTCACAGCATCGCCAGCGCTGACATGGATTTGTTGAATGGTACCATCCACCGCCGCACGCACTTCGGTCTCCATTTTCATCGCTTCCATAATGATCACCACATCGCCCTTCTTCACCTGAGCACCCTCTTTGGTCACCACCTTCCAGATGTTGCCAGCCAAAGGTGCCGTTAAGGTGCCGCTACCGGTCACAGAAGCGCGGCCTGGAATGTTTTCTTCCACCACCGGCTTGATGCTGCTGAGCTCTCCGCTAGGCGCTACCTCCACTTCATACACCTTGCCATCGACCCGTACGCTGTAGGCGGCAACGCCACCGGTTACCGTTACCGCTGGGCTTGTAGTGCTGCCGGTGTCAGACGGCACTTCCGGGACGGGCTCAAAGGCGGCCGGGTTATTGCGGTTTTTTAAGAATTTCAAACCCACTTGCGGGAACAAAGCATAGGTCAGCACATCATCTACCTGAGCGTCGGCCAGGCTGATGCTTTCTTTTTTAGCGATTTCCTGCAGCTCTTTGCTTAACCGCTCCATCTCCGGTTCCAGCAAATCGGCAGGGCGGCAGGTGATGGCATCGCTGCCGTCCAGTACCCGTTTCTGCAGCTCCGCATCCACTTCGGCAGGGGTAGCACCGTATTCGCCTTTTAACACACCGGCGGTTTCTTTGGTGATGGTTTTGTAGCGCTCGCCGGTCAGCACATTGAGCACCGCCTGAGTGCCGACAATCTGTGAGGTTGGGGTAACCAACGGAATAAAACCTAAATCCTCACGGACTTTCGGAATTTCTTTCAGTACGGTATCCAGTTTATCCAGTGCATCCTGCTCTTTGAGCTGGCTTTCCATATTGGTCAGCATCCCACCTGGCACCTGGGCCAGCAAAATACGGGCATCAACGCCTTTTAAGGAACCTTCAAATTTAGCGTATTTCTTCCGCACTTCACGGAAATAAGCGGCAATTTCAGCCAGTAACACCAAATCCAGACCAGTATCGCGCTCGGTGCCTTCGGTAATGGCGACCATGGTTTCTGTCGCGCTATGACCATAGGTCATACTCATCGAGGAAATCGCAGTATCCAGCATATCAATGCCGGCATCGATGGCTTTCTGGTAGGTGGCCGTACTGAGCCCTGTGGTAGCGTGGCATTGCATCGCCAGCGGGATTTTCACCGCTTCTTTGATGCGGGTAATCAGCTCATCGGCTACATAAGGCTTCAGCAAACCCGCCATATCTTTAATACAAATGGAGTGACAGCCCATATCCTCGAGCTGGATCGCCATATCCACCCACATATCGATGGTATGCACCGGACTGACAGTATAAGACATCGTCCCCTGAGCATGGGCATTGGCTTTCACTGCAGCCTGAATGGCGGTTTGCAAGTTACGGATATCGTTCATGGCATCGAAAATGCGGAACACATCCACCCCGTTCTCGACCGCACGATCGACAAAGGCTTCGACCACATCATCGGCATAATGCCGGTAGCCCAGCAAATTCTGGCCGCGCAGCAACATCTGCTGCTTGGTATTGGGCATGGCTTTTTTTAGTGCCCGGATCCGGTGCCAGGGGTCTTCCCCCAGATAACGAATGCAGGCATCGAAAGTAGCTCCTCCCCAGGACTCCATCGACCAGTAGCCGACCTTGTCCAGTTTTTCAGCAATAGGCAGCATGTCTTCCAGACGCATCCGGGTTGCCAACAGGGATTGATGGGCATCTCTGAGTACCAGCTCGGTTAATAACAATGGCTTACTCATAACAGTCCTCTTTTAATGTTGTTGCTGCCGATGTTGATGAATTGCTGCGGTAATGGCGGCCACCAGTCGGGGAGAGATCGTATCGGATGCCACCACCTCCACGGTTGTCGCTGTGCTTTTTTTCGTTGGGAAGAATCGTCGTACACTGAAACTCATTAGCTGAATAATCACCACCAGCAGGGTCAGGAACACAAAGACGGTTGCCATCCCAATGGCCATAAGTTCCGCTGCCTGCTGCAGCATAGTGCTGACTTCCATGATTTCCCCCTTAGCCAGTATGGTTTGCGCTTATGCGAAGCACAGAGCACAACCTGTTCATCTGTAAAAAATTGTTGCCTGCAGCAGCATTATGCGGATTCTGGTTCGAACCGACAATTCAGCCTTGTGATAACTGCTATAGATACCATGAATCCACAACCATATAAACACTTTTACGTCCAGACATCCAAAACAATTCTAAAGACTTCTGCTGCAAAAGTAAGCTACTTTTTGGTATTTTTATTCATTCTGCCTCAGCCATTGTTGTCAGCAGGCCGGCTATATCCTGACTCAACTGCTGCCAGCCCACTGCCATTGCCTCAACCAGGGCAGGATAACCGTCGTTAGCCAAGGGTTGGCGAATTAGAAAAGGTTGCCGTGCACTATGCTGCGGCCCGGATAAGCGGTACTCCCCACTTAACAGCGCATAGCCATCGGCGGTACCCACCATCCGATCTAACCGGATATGCAATTGCATAGCGGTTTTGTCGGTTTGCGGTTGCAGCTGCCAACCACTGCCTGATGCATCCAGGTTCAACGCCAGATGACGACTCAGTTGCGTGGCGAGATCATCCGCCCACAGATGCTGCCTGGCGACGGTAAGCTCGGTCGCACTGTGTTGAAAGGCAATGCCCCTTTGCTGCAGAAAAGGAGCCAGTTGGATACTTTGCAACACCAGAGTACGCCCACTGGATGACTGGGGGGCTGAATGCTCAGGCAACGTCTCAGGATAAGGAAACTGGTAATACTGTGTGTGTACCGCGTGCTGTGAGCACGCCATTAGCAACAATAAACATCCACCGTACAACACGGTTCTCATGGCCGGGCTCTCCTTGGTTCGGGATCAGCTTCAGGCGTGGCCTGAAAAATAAGGGCATTGCTGCGCTGGTTTAAGGTATGCAGCAAGGGCTGCAAATCCCGCTGCAACTGCTCGAATTGCTGTAAATTACTGTTTAGCCGCTGATGCGTCTGAGACTCTGGCCCAAAAGACTGCAGCAGTTGCTCCAATTGCTGCAGGCTGTGGTTTAATTGCTCTGGCACCTGCTGCATCGCAGGTTGCGCCAGGTAAGCTTCCAGTTGCAGCATCACCTGCTGCATTTCAGCCATGGCTGTCGTGGCCTGGGCCAGGGTACGGGTCCCCTCTTCCAGCAAGGGTTCAACCGGCAACTGAATCATCTTCTCCAGCGCCATCAACACTTTCTGTTCAATGTTACTAAGGCCTCCCCGCGCCGTAGGTAATACGGCATAACCAGCATAATCCATTGCTTGCCAACTGATGTCCGGTTCATCCATCATATCCAAATCAATGTACAAGCCACCGGTCAACAGGCTACTGGTTTTCAGGATGGCTCTTAACCCTTGCTCTGCCCCACGGGCTAATTGCTGCTTTACCTGTTCGGTACTGATGTTTTCGTACAAGCGCCCTGTTTCAATGCGGATCAACACAGGTATTCCCTGATCAAAGGAGGTTTCCAGCGGGTGCGCCATGGAAAAGAAAAATGGCACACTAACCACAGTCCCAACCCGGACTCCACGGTACTCTACCGGTGCGCCAGCTTTTAACCCCCGGACAGACTCTTCAAAAAACAACAGATACTCAACATACTGACTGTACATCCCATCATGCATGCTGTTTTTATTCGGAAACAAGGCAAATTCGGTCTCAGAAGGTACCGGCTCTCCGGCCGGCCATCCCTCAAGGACATCAAAGCTGACGCCACCACTGATCAGACTGGCAATGGACGCAACGTCCACCCGGACGCCATCCGGTGTCAACTCAAAGCTGACACCACTGGCTTGCCAAAAGCGAACATTTTCAGTAACCAGCGAATCATAGGGTGCCCGGATAAACAGCTGATACAGCATGTGCCTGTCGTGCATATCAAACGAACTGTGCTCGACGGTGCCCACCTCATAACCACGATACAAAACCGGATCACCTACCGATAACACTCCGGTGTCTTCACTTCGTAGTCGAATACGAATGCCAGCGGCCTCTGCAGAAGCTACAGGCGGTGTTTCCAATAAATTGTGATGCAGGACAATGCGATCAGAATCGCCGGGTTGCAGCTCAATATAGGCTCCGGATAACAAGGTAGTAAGCCCGGTGATACCAGAGCGGCTGACTTGAGGCCGCACTACCCAAAACTGAGTTTCAGCATTGAGCAAAGGGGCTGTATCCGGCCGCATCCGGACTTTCATTTCGACTTGTTTCAAATCCGCGGTTAAGGCCACCGACACCACCTGCCCGACATCAACGCTGCGGCTTTTTACCGGCGTTTTACCTGCAACAATACCTTCTGCATGCGGCGCAATCAACGTCACTACAGGCCCCTGATTTTGATAACTGTAATACAGCATCCAAATGCCAATGCCTATAGCTGCCAGAGGTACTATCCAAATAGGGGACCATTGCCGTATCGGCTGAATGCTGGCCTCACGTTGTGCCTGTGTTGTCACGAAGTATGCTCCGTCATTGAGTTTGGCTGTTCAGTAGTTGCTGGCGCTTGCCCTGTCGGGCTATCCCACAGTAAACGGGGGTCAAAACTCAGGGCTGCCAGCATGGTAATAATGACCACGGCAGCAAAGGTTACCGCAGCAGGCCCCGGGTACACGCTCATTAATAAATCAAAGCGAACCAAAGCCGCTAAAATAGCCACTACCAGCACATCCACCATCGACCAGCGGCCTATCCAATCTACCCAACGAAACACCCAGGTAGATAACCGTTGCCGGTAGCTTTGTGGTTGCATCACAAGATAGCATAACCCGTAGAGCACCAGAATTTTCAACACAGGAATCACCACACTGGCCAGAGCAATAATCACTGCAACCGGGTAAGCGCCATCCTGCCACAGTAAACGAATACCACTTAAGATCGTGGACTGCGTTTCCTGGCCCATGGATACCGTTACCATAATGGGATAAATATTGGCTGGCAAATACAAAATGGCAGCCGTGGTAGTAAGCGCCAGGGTTTTCTGAATACTGGCAGGAATGCGACGATGCACCCTGTCACCACAGCGACTGCAATGCGACAGGTTGAAAGGAACCAAAGCCGTACAACAGGCACAAACTTTAAGGTGCTGGCTAAAACCAGTGCATCCAGGCTGAGCTTGAAGCATCGGCTTGGGGTTAGGAGAAATACGCGACCACATTTCGCGGCGATCAATCACCTGAAAAGTACGCAAATGCAACAGGCAGAATAAACAGAATGCCCAGAAACTAAGCCCTAGTGCTAAATCGCCATGACTGGCTAATTTAACAAAGCTCACCAGCAAGCCAATCAGAAAAATATCCACCATGCTCCAGGGTTTGAGCATAAAGAGCACCCTGGCCACCCACATCCGGGCAGGTAAGGGCCATATCATCCCCAGCTTCAGATAAATCACCGCTGTCATACAAAAAGCCGGAATGGCCTGAATAAACAACCAAACCAGCACCGCCAATGCCGGATGATGCACAGCAAACAGCACCGAGGAAGTATCCAGAAAGCTCATCTGCTGCTGACTACCTGCAGCGTGCATGCTAATAAATGGAAATAAATTGGCCAGCACCAGCATAAACAAGGCACTACTGGCAAACAGTACCGGTCTGATAACAGGTTGGGGGTGACGGCTATCCAGCAGATGACCACACTGACTGCAATGTGCTTCTTCGCCCGGCTGTAGCTCAGGCAAATGCTGTAGCAGATCACAGTAACGGCAGAGCACCAACTCGCCTTCAACATCTGGCTGTTCCAGCTCGCCTTGCGCGGTAAGATGATAGTGCTTGCTTGCCATAGCCTTGGGATCCTTTGCTTAGAAAAGATCTAATAGCATGCAGCTAGTAAGGATGCAAATAAGACGCGCATGGCTAAAACGACAAAACCCGCCTTGGCTTGCACCTTAGCGGGTTTCTTCGTATATGGCGGACGCGGGAGGATTGCTGGCGGCGTCCTGCCGCCAGCCCTTCGGGCCAGCTGAAGCTGTCCTGATTTGCTCCTGGCAAATCAGTCGAACCTGCGGAGCTTCTCACCCTCCCGCTGATGGAGCATAGGGCTAAAACGACAAAACCCGCTTCGGCTTACACCTTAGCGGGTTTCTTCGTATATGGCGGACGCGGGAGGATTCGAACCTCCGACCGCTCGGTTCGTAGCCGAGTACTCTATCCAGCTGAGCTACGCGTCCTAAAATCTTTGTTACTGCACACAGTCTAAATTGAATGGCGGACGCGGGAGGATTCGAACCTCCGACCGCTCGGTTCGTAGCCGAGTACTCTATCCAGCTGAGCTACGCGTCCAATTCAATTTAAATGGCGGAGAAAGAGGGATTCGAACCCTCGATAGAGTTTCCCCTATACACCCTTAGCAGGGGTGCGCCTTCAGCCACTCGGCCATTTCTCCGCGCTGTGTTGCGGCGTGTATATTAAAGTCTCAGGAAAATAAGTCAAACAATTTTTCTGCCAGGTCAGTTTGTTTGCCGACCTTTTAAGCAATCTGCGGTTTTTACTGGCAATTAAGCATCGCAGCCAGCAATACCGCCGGGCACCACCTTAAGCGTTGCCTTCGTCTTCAGGCGACTTTTCAGCCTGGATCCGCATGTAGATCTCTTCACGGTGAACGGATACTTCTTTTGGTGCATTCACGCCAATACGTACCTGATTTCCTTTGACACCCAAAACTGTAACGGTGACTTCATCACCAATCATCAGCGTTTCACCAACCCGTCGTGTAAGAATAAGCATTCGTTTGCTCCTATTTCCTTGTTTTCGGTCCAGCTCAGATACTGGCATCCTGAAAAAGTGCTCTATCATAACTCAGCTATCAACTGAAAGAAAAGCAACCAATCCGTTTTCCCAATGCAATTTCAACAACATCAGACTGAACGGTTTAGCCATCTCAAATCAGTGTAGCAAAGATGATACAGCAGTGATGAAAAAAACATACTGCCAACCTCTTTCTATTTACATAGTAGCGGCCGGCAGCTTTGGATCAATCCGCTAGACGGTTAATTGCTGCTCCAGATAGCCAACGGCCTGCTGCAGTACCTTTGGTAAGGCGGCGGTATCGGAGCCACCAGCTTGCGCCATATCTGGCCGGCCCCCGCCTTTGCCTCCGAGTTGTTCAGCAGCCCAGCCCACCAACTTTCCGGCATGCACCTTGGTTGTCAAATCCTGAGTTACGCCAGCAATCAGACTGATTTTGCCATCATTAACCGTCGCCAGCAGCAGGACCCCTGAACCCAGCTTGTTTTTTAGCTCATCCAGCATGGTACGCAAGGCTTTTGCTTCCACCTGGGGTAGCTCGGTAATCAGTACTTTGTTGCCAGCGATCAGCTGCACCTGATCCAGCAATGAAGCCCCGGCATGACTGGCTAGCTTTTGTTTCAGTTGTTCGATGTCTTTCTCCAGTTGGCGGCTACGCTCCAGGCTTTGCTGCACACGCTCTGCAATCGAAAAGAGATCGCCTTTCACAGCACTGGCCACACCTTGTGCCTGCTGCTCCAACTGATGAAGCCAGGATAACGCCTGCATACCAGTGACCGCTTCAATACGACGCACACCGGCTGCAATACCCCCCTCCGAGACAATTTTAAACAAACCAATATCACCGGTTTTTTGCACATGGGTACCGCCACACAACTCAACGGAGAATGGGCTCATGGTCAGCACCCTGACATCGTCATCGTATTTTTCGCCAAACAGTGCCATAGCACCAGCAGCTTTCGCCGCTTCCAGACTCATCAGCTCGGTCTGCACCGGATGATTGGCCTGAATGTGTTGATTCACCAACACTTCCACGGCTTGCAACTGAGCAGCGCTGATGGCTTCGTAGTGAGAAAAGTCAAAACGAAAACGATCCGGGCCAACCAAGGAGCCTTTTTGCGTAACATGGTCTCCCAGCACCGAACGCAAGGCCGCATGCACCAGGTGAGTTGCCGAGTGATTCTGCCGAATGGCCTGACGACGCGCGTCATCAATCTGAGCTTGTACCGTTGCCCCAACCGCCAGTTGCCCTTTCAGCTTCCCTTTATGGGCGTGCGCTTTCGCCAGTTTAATGGTATCGGTCACACTAAACACACTGCCATCGGCCAGGGTTAAGTTGCCGGTATCCCCTATCTGGCCGCCGGACTCGGCATAAAATGGTGTTTGATCCAGAATAATCAGCGCTTCCTCACCATCATCCAACTGCTGGCAAGCCTGGCCATCACGAAGAATTTCCAGCACTTTGGCGTTACCATGATCCTGCTGATAGCCGGTAAAGTCAGTAACTTGTTTACTACTAAGTTGGGCATTGTAATCCATACCAAACTGACTGGCTTGCTGGGCACGCTGCCGCTGCTGGGCCATTTCCGCATCAAAGCCAGCCTGATCGACGGTATACCCTTGTTCGCGCGCCACATCGTTGGTTAAGTCGACCGGAAAACCATAGGTGTCGTACAATTTAAACACCAGGTCACCAGGCAATACCTTCGTATCCAGTTGCTGCAACGCCTCCTGCAGCATGGTCAGACCGCGCTGCAAGGTTTTACCAAACTGTTCTTCTTCAATCCGCAGTAACTTCTCAATCACCGCTTGCTTGGCTGCAAGTTCCGGATAAGCCTCTCCCATCTGAGCAACCAGTGCCGGCACCAGCTTATGGAAAAAAGCCCCCTCTGCGCCCAGTTGATGGCCATGCCGAACAGCCCGGCGAATAATACGGCGCAACACATAACCGCGACCTTCATTGGATGGCTGCACGCCGTCTACCATCAAAAATGCACAGCTGCGAATATGATCGGCAATTACCCGCAATGATTTATTGCTTAAATCATTGGTGCCGGTGACCTCAGCGGCAGCAGCAATCAAAGCCTGAAACATATCGATTTCGTAATTGCTGTGTACGCCTTGCATAATGGCAGCAATCCGCTCCAGCCCCATGCCGGTATCCACGCTGGGCTTCGGCAAGGGTTCCATCCGGCCATCCGCATGGCGGTTAAACTGCATAAAGACGATGTTCCAGATTTCAATAAAGCGATCGCCATCCTCTTCCGGGCTGCCTGGAGGCCCACCCCAGATCTGTTCACCATGATCGTAAAACACTTCGGTACAAGGGCCGCATGGGCCGGTATCCCCCATGGCCCAGAAGTTATCAGATGCGTATGGTTCGCCTTTATTGTCACCAATGCGAATTACTTTTTCTGCCGGCAGGCCAATCTGCTTGGTCCAGATATCAAAGGCTTCGTCATCGCTGGCGTAGACAGTGACCAACAGCTTGTCCGCCGGCAGCGCCAATTCTTTGGTTAAAAACTCCCAGGCGTAGGCAATTGCTTCTTGCTTGAAATAATCACCAAAGCTGAAGTTACCCAGCATCTCAAAAAAAGTATGGTGACGGGCGGTATAACCGACATTTTCCAAATCGTTGTGCTTACCGCCTGCTCGCACACAACGCTGCGATGAGGTTGCCCGGCTGTATGAGCGTGGATCCTGGCCCAGAAAGACATCCTTAAAGGGTACCATGCCAGCGTTGGTAAACAGTAAGGTGGCATCATTGCCGGGGATCAGGGAAGCGCTCGGAACAATGTGGTGTCCTTTGCTGGCAAAGTAATCCAGAAAAGCAGTCCGGATTGCGGACGATGTCATGCTCATGATGGTTTCCTAACTTCGGTTGTATGTGAGTACAGCGCTGCAGTCTTCCGGGTAAAAACCCCGTTGCTGCAGATAACGCAGCCGCTTTGCACGCTCATTGACACTGGTAATGGCGGTGTCGCCATATTTTTTCAAGTAAATGCGCTGCGCCAGAGCCGACCAATCAGGCTCGATTTGAGCCAGTTGCTGCTGCAACAAAGCAACGGCAATGCCATGACGCCTGCACTCCTGCTGGATATACAGAGGCCCATAGCCTTTGCCAATCCGCGAACGCAACAACATATCGACAAAGCGGGCATCACTTTGATAATTTTCAGCCTGGCACCATGATATCACCTGCTGAACCAGCTGGTCATCTTCTGTCTTAGCCTGTAAACGCTGTTGCAACTGCTGCGCACTGAACTCACGTCGCGCCAGCAGCTGTAAAGCTGCTTTTTTCAACTCACTTAAGCGCATGGCTCAGACTTCCAAAACACCTGAATCCTGGTTGCCATTTTGATCCGTTGGATCAGCGCTGCCCGGATCAACGTTAAAGATGTCCTGAAACGAAATAAAAAATGCAATACTAAGTAGCGGCAGCACCAGGAACATACCAAGCAGCATAGTCGGTACAGTTGCCAGGCAAAGCGCCAGTCCGATAGCTCCAAACAACAGCAGTGGTATCAGGTTGCGCCAGCACGCAACCAAACTTGCCATTAACGCAGGAAGCAGTCGCTTGTCCGGTAAAAAATACAAAATAGCGACCGCATAACTGAACATCATCCAGATCATGGCCGTGCAAAAAACAAACAACAATACCTGGCTAAATACCAACTGCTCGGCGGCCAACTGCTGCATGACATGTTCGCCCAATAAACTAAGGGGGATAGCCAAGAGTAAATTGAGTGCCGCCAGTTGTAAAAACAGCGGCCGAAACTGCGCCTGCTGCAAGGGCCGAAACAACCAGCTAAAACTGGCAGTCTTTCCCCGTTGCACAGCAACAATGGCACTATAAAGCCCTGCCGTGATAAAGGGATTTAAAAACAATGTCACTATAAATAAGACAGGATTCATCGAACCCAGCAAATTTAGCAGCAACATAAAAGAGAGTAATTGGATCCAAAGCCAGGGAGCCATAGTAAACAGCTGCCAGGCCTGCTTTATCCAGTACAAAGCAGATAAAACAGGACGACGACGAATCAATTCAAACACGGAACCGGAATGCTGCACAAACTCCCCTCACCAGTCATATAGCCTGCAAAATTAAAGTGAACCTGTCATGGCTGGTATCATACTGGAAAAAGCCAACAACGTCAGGGGCTGGTATAGAAAAAGCAGAGTTAAGGATGATTGGGGGCAAGCAGCTGGTACTGGTTCACTGAGCCAAAAAATTCCAACTGCATACGATGATAGTCTGGCTGTGCAAACAACTGCTGCAATGCCTTATCAAAATCTTGCTGCAAAGTTTGCTCACGAAAAGCGGCTCTATAGTCGCTGGGTGGAAATAGCGTATGCAGTTGAATAGGCTGAGAATCGTCACTCACACGCCGAAAGTAATGGAAGATATTGATATCCATCACAGCAGCGTCAATACGCCCTGCAAGTAACAAATCGACCTGCGTTTTCTGATTGGTCGTTTCCTGATAGCGGCTGGAGCTATGCGCCATATCGCCAAACTCATCTCCCAACACAGTTTTGGCACTTTGAAAAGCCACCACATTCAACCGTTGCATATCCTGCGGGTGTTGAATCACCAACTCTTTTTCACGCAAAGAAATCACTGCATTTTGATAGCGCACATAGGGAAGGCTGTAAAATAATTCAGTCGGCTGCTCAGCGTAACGCTGCAAAGTAGCGACATCACCATGACCTTGTTCCAGCAAGTAACGAATACGGGCATTGGGCACATGCAAAAAGACTGCATCAAAACCCATGCGTTTACTAACCTCTCGTAACAACTCCAGTTCAAAACCGGTACTGTCTTGTAACTGGATATAAGGTGGCTTATCCATTCCTACCAAAATCGTCAGGGTACGTTCAGCATCAGCGGGTACACTTAAGAATAATACGGTCAATCCAAGCAGTAGTCGCATCGATGTCACTCTGTGGCCAGCGATGTTATTAGTATAGTCAGAAATTGTATTTAAAGGCATTGCGACTTATCTTTAAATATGACAGCTGCCACTTGTTGGAGGTCTATTGTGCATGCGTAACATCTTCACTTTGAGCCTGATGCTGTGGTGCTTGTCACTGCAGGCGCACAGCTGCCAACTTCGAATGGGTGCAGACAGTTACTTTCCTCCCCACCTGGAGCCGACTCAGACCGGCTGGCAGGGTTTATCCATTGATCTTATTCAAGCACTGGCCAGCGAAGCCGGTTGTGAATTAAGTATTTTGCAATCCCCCTGGCGCCGCTCATTGCAGTTAACTGCACAAGGGCAATTGGATTTGATCAGTCACCTTTCATTCTCTGAGGAAAGAAAGCAGAACTTTATTTTTATTGGACCCCATCATATTGAGCGCGTTGTGTTACTGGGAAACCCGGAGGAGTTACCTGCCATTGAACACCTTACAGAGTTGGCTGCTTGGCCTGAGGAGCTCGTAATCGCCGTGTTAAACGGCGCTTACTACGGTGAAGAGTTTCACCGACTGATAGACCAAGATGGGTTTGGGCCTACTTTGGTAGAGATCCGCAGCCACGAAGATAAGTTAGGGCTGCTGGATTCTGGCCGAGTAGATGCAGTCCTGGAAGATCAAAGCACGCTGTTTTACTGGCAACAAAGCGGACTGATGACCGACAAACCTTACCAGCAACTCCTGATCATTTACGAAAACCCGGTGTATTTCGGTTTTAGCCGGGTCAGTATCTCCGAAGAACAAACCAGGCAGCTGGATGCTGCCTGGCTTCGGCTTTATCATCAAGGACGATTGCAACAAATCAGAGCCCGTTACCTGCCTGGTCTCCCTCTACCGGCTCCTGCCGCTATTTTTTGATGCTTTCCTTAATCGTTTAGATTAGGTGCAAGCCATACCTCAGCTTCAGGTTCGCTCCAGCCTTTACGTGCTGCATAGTCAACCAGTTGATCACGGCCAATTTTACTAACCGCAAAGTACTTGCTGTCCGGATGAGCCAGATACCAGCCGCTGACCGCAGCACCTGGCCACATAGCATAGCTTTCAGTCAGCTGCATGCCGGTTTGGGCCTCCACATCCAGCAGCTGCCACAAAGTACCCTTCTCCGTATGCTCAGGGCATGCCGGGTAACCTGGTGCCGGCCGGATGCCCTGGTACAACTCTCGAATCAACTGTTCATTTTCCAGTTGCTCATCGGCCGCATAGCCCCAATACTCACGGCGGATCTTCAGATGCAGAAACTCCGCCAGCGCTTCAGCCAGCCGATCGGCCAATGCTTTGACCAGAATGCTGTTGTAATCATCGTGCGCTGCGGCAAATTCTGCGGCAAACTCATCAGCGCCAAAGCCAGTACTCACCGCAAAAGCCCCGATGTAATCAGCCACACCGCTACTGACCGGCGCAATGAAATCACTCAGACAACTGTTGGGGATCTGATTACGCAACTGCAACTGCTGACGCAACTGATGCAGACGACACCTTTCGTTGCTGCGGCTCTCATCGGTGTAAACAATAATATCGTCGCCGTCGCTGTTAGCAGGAAACAGGCCAAACACAGCTTTGCCCTGAATGCGCTTGCTGCCAATCATCTGATCCAGCATAGCATTGGCATCAGCCAGTAACTTGCGTGCCTCAAGACCAACTTCCGGGTGATTTAAAATGGCCGGGTATTTGCCCGACAGCTGCCAGGTCATAAAGAATGGTGTCCAGTCGATGTAATCACGCAGCTGCTGCAAATCCACATCGGTCCACAGGTGCACACCCGGTTGTTTCGGAGCTGACGCTACCCTGGTTAGATCCAGCTGAAACTTATTGGCCCGAGCCTCAGCTAAACTCAGCATCTTCTGACCCGGACGGCTGCGCTGATGCTGCTCACGAACCGTGATGTATTCCTGCTTAGTTCGCGCCAGATAATCGGCTTTGCTACTTTGGCTGATCAAAGACTGCACTACCGAGACACTGCGCGAAGCATTCGGTACATAGACCACCCCATGCTGATAGTGCGGTTCTATCTTCACCGCGGTGTGTACCTTGGAAGTAGTAGCGCCGCCAATCAACAGTGGTAGTTCAAAACCAAGCCGTGTCATTTCTTTCGCCACATGCACCATTTCATCCAGTGATGGGGTGATTAAGCCTGACAAGCCAATCACATCGACATTTTCATCTTTGGCCACCTGCAGCAACTTAGCGCAAGGCACCATCACGCCCAAATCAATGACTTCGAAGTTGTTGCACTGCAGTACCACGCCGACAATGTTTTTGCCAATGTCGTGCACATCACCTTTGACCGTGGCCAGCAAAATTTTACCCTGGGCCTGACCACCGGACTTTTCCGCCTCGATATAAGGCTGCAAATAAGCCACCGCTTTTTTCATCACCCGGGCAGATTTCACCACCTGCGGTAGGAACATTTTGCCCTCACCAAACAAGTCGCCCACCACATTCATGCCATCCATCAACGGGCCTTCAATCACATGCAGTGGTTTTTCCGCCTGCTGGCGGGCTTGTTCGGTATCCTGTTCAATGTAATCGGTAATCCCTTTAACCAGCGCATGCTCCAGCCGTTTGTTTACCGGCAGGCTGCGCCAGGCATCGTCCTGCTTTTCTGCCACGCTGCCATCACCTTTAAATTCAGGTGCAATCTCCAGCAAACGCTCGGTGGCATCCTCGCGCCGGTTTAAGATGACATCTTCCACCCGCTCGCGAAGCAGCTCTGGGATATCGTCGTATACCGCCAACTGACCAGCATTGACGATACCCATATCCATGCCAGCGGCGATAGCATGGTACAAAAACACCGAATGCATGGCTTCACGCACCGGATCATTACCCCGAAACGAGAACGAAATATTGGACACACCGCCGGAGATCTTGGCATAGGGGCACAAGCGTTTGATATCGAGGCAGGCCTCAATAAAATCCACGGCATAATTGTTGTGCTCTTCGATGCCGGTCGCTACCGCAAAAATATTGGGATCAAAGATAATGTCTTCCGGTGGGAAGCCCACGCTATCCACCAGCAAATGATAAGCGCGCTGACAAATTTCGACTTTCCGCGCTTTGGTATCGGCCTGGCCCACTTCATCAAAGGCCATCACCACAGCGGCTGCGCCATAGCGCCGAATACGTCTGGCTTGTTCTAAAAAGGGGGCTTCGCCTTCTTTTAAGGATATGGAGTTTACAATGGCCTTGCCCTGAATGCATTTTAGCGCCGCTTCGATCACCTCCCACTTGGAGGAATCAACCATGATCGGTACCCGGGCAATGTCCGGCTCACCAGCCAGCAAATTGAGGTAACGCACCATGGCCGCCTTGCTGTCGAGCATGGCTTCATCCATATTGATGTCGATGATCTGAGCACCGTTCTCAACCTGCTGCTTGGCCACTTCGAGCGCGGTTTCATAATCACCATTTAAAATCAGCTTTTTAAAACGTGCTGAACCAGTGACATTGGTGCGCTCACCGATATTGATAAATCGTGCCTGTTGTTGCATTACCACTCCGGTGAAAAAGCTTCCAGGCCAGCCAGATTAAACTGATGGCTGGCAGGTTTCGGTTGACGCGGCGACACGCCAGCGACCGCTGCAGCGATGGTACGAATGTGCTCTGGCGTGGTACCGCAGCAACCACCGACAATATTGACAAAGCCTTGCTTGGCCCAATCGGCAATTTCTGCCGCCATTTCGTCAGCACCCAAGTCATACTCGCCAAATTCATTTGGTAAACCAGCATTTGGGTGTACCGAGACAAAAGCTTCCGATACAGTAGAAAGGGCCTCGACATAAGGTCGCAATAAATCAGGCCCCAGCGCACAGTTTAGGCCAAAACAGACTGGTTTCACATGCGCCAGCGAATGGTAGAAGGCTTCTGTGGTCTGGCCCGACAGCGTCCGACCGGATGCATCGGTGATGGTGCCGGAGATCATCACCGGCAGCTCAAAGCCAAGCTCGTCAAAGACCTCCAACACAGCAAAGGCTGCTGCTTTGGCGTTTAAGGTATCGAAAATAGTCTCCAGCATAATGATGTCGGCACCACCTTCAATAAGGGCATGAGTCGACTCTTTGTAAGCTGTAACCAGCTCATCAAAGCTGACATTACGAAAACCAGCATCATTTACATCCGGTGAAATCGACGCAGTACGGTTGGTTGGCCCCAAAACGCCTGCAACATAGCGCGGCCGCCCTGGGGTCTGCGCGCTGATTTCGTCACAGGCTTCACGGGCCAGTCGGGCAGCTTCACGGTTAATGCGTGCCGAGAGTGCCTCCATCTGATAATCGGCCATAGCGATGGTGGTGGCATTAAAGCTGTTGGTTTCGACAATATCAGCTCCAGCTTGAAGATACTGACGATGAATCGCGCGAATAATGTCCGGCTGAGTCAGTACTAACAGGTCATTGTTGCCTTTTAAATCTGTCGGCCAGTCAGCAAACTCACTGCCACGGTAATCAGCTTCTTGCAGTTGATGGGCCTGGATCATAGTCCCCATGGCACCATCCAGGATCAGGATCCGCTGCGCTAACACGGTACGCAGCTGCTCAGGGGTCAATCGTGCTTTGCTCATGAAACCTCACCTCTGGCCAATGGCTCCCAGATCAAAAGGGGTGGCCTGATAGACATAATAGTTTAACCAGTTACTGAATAACAAAAAGGCATGGCTTTGCCATAATTTTAAAGGCGGCTGGCTGGGATCATCCTGCGGAAAATAGTGTTCTGGGATCTTCGGGTTCAACCCGGCGGCCAGATCACGTTGGTATTCATCGGCCAAGGTATTCACATCGTACTCCGGATGGCCGGTGACAAAGACCCGGCTGCCACTGCTGTTCTGCAATAAGTAAGGACCCGTTACATCGGATTCGGCCAGAATGTGCAAGTCATCATGCTGCGAAAAACGCTGCTTGGGGACCTGGGCATAACGGGAATGCGGCACCTGAAAGGCGTCATCAAAGCCACGCACCAGCGGACACAGCGGCTGCTTTAACTGCTGGGCATAGACACCGGATAACTTGTCACCACGAATTTCACGCTGCAAACCATAATAATGATACAGAGCAGCATGTGCAGCCCAACACAAAAACAAAGTGGAGGTCACATGACTGTCGGCCCAGCTTAAGATCCCTTCCAACTGATCCCAGTAGGTGACATCTTCATAATCAACTAAACCAAGCGGTGCGCCAGTGATTATCAAGCCATCGTATTTTTGATCCGCGACCTGAGAAAAATAACGGTAGAAACAGTTTAAATGGCTTTCCGGCGTATGTTTGCTGACATGATCGTCCAGCCGCAGCAGCTCCACATCCACCTGCAAAGGCGAGTTTGCCAACAAGCGTAACAGCTGAATTTCAGTGGTAATTTTATTTGGCATCAGATTTAAGATGGCGATACGCTGCGGCCGGATATCCTGGCTGGCTGCCCGGCTTTCGGTCATGACAAACACATTTTCTGCAGACAAAGCCCCTACTGCAGGCAGTTGATCGACAACTTTAATTGGCATAACGACTCCACACCCACTGAAAACAATGAGTGGAGTGTGCGTAAAAAACCGGGAAAAGTCAACTTCTAAACGTATAGACGTCCAAAACTGGTGGTTTGCGGTATTGCGGCTGAAGCCCATCATTGCCCATAAAAAATGCCAGCACTATGGCTGGCATGATGTGAGCGCCGTAAAAACTTACTCTTCTGCTGGCAACTCTTCTGCTGTATCTAACGCAGCTTTCTTGATTGTTTCTGGTTTTAGCAGCAAGCGGTTACGCAACTCGGCTTCAATTTCATTAGCAATGGCTGGATTGTCCAACAGAAACTTCATCGCATTGGCTTTGCCCTGCCCGACTTTATTACCCTGATAGGCATACCAGGCACCGGATTTATCCACCAGTTTTTCCTGCACCCCCAGATCGAGCAGCTCGCCCTGCTTATTGATGCCCTGGCCATAGGTAATAATAAACTCAGCCTGTTTAAAGGGTGGCGCTACCTTGTTTTTCACCACTTTAACCCGGGTTTCGTTACCAATGATTTCATCGCCATCTTTCACTGAACCAATACGGCGAATATCCAACCGGACGGAGGCATAGAACTTCAGTGCGTTACCACCGGTAGTGGTTTCCGGGTTGCCGAACATCACGCCAATCTTCATCCGGATTTGGTTGATGAAAATACACAGAGTGTTAGAGCGCTTGATATTAGCGGTCAGTTTACGCAATGCTTGCGACATTAAGCGGGCTTGCAAGCCCATATGGCTGTCGCCCATATCGCCTTCGATTTCCGCTTTCGGCGTTAAGGCAGCGACCGAGTCCACAATGACCACATCGACCGCGGCAGAGCGCACCAACATGTCGCAAATTTCCAGTGCCTGCTCACCGGTATCCGGTTGTGATACCAGCAAATCATCGACATTCACCCCCAGCTTAGCGGCATACACCGGGTCGAGCGCATGCTCGGCATCGATAAAGGCACAGGTTTTACCGGCGCGCTGCGCTTCGGCAATCACCTGCAAAGTCAGGGTGGTTTTACCGGAGGACTCAGGCCCATAGATTTCAACAATACGACCATACGGCAAACCGCCAATGCCAAGCGCAATATCCAACCCCAGTGAGCCCGTCGACACAGAGGCAATATCCAGCGCTGTGCTGTCACCCAGTCGCATAATCGAGCCTTTACCGAACTGACGTTCAATTTGGCCTAAGGCGGCGGCCAGCGCTTTTTGTTTATTGTCGTCCATTGATGACTCCCGAAAAATTAGATTGGGCTGAATGCTGTATGAGCATACAGTAGTTTAGTTTGCGCTTGCTGTCAACAGCCGGATGCTTTGTTGCAGCGCAAAATCGATGGCTTGCTGGCGGATTTCTGTCCGATCACCGACAAAGTGCTGCTGGTTGCTGGTGCAGATACCATCCAACCAAAATGCAAAACACACCGTCCCCACCGGCTTGTACTCAGAGCCGCCTCCAGGCCCGGCGATACCGGAAATTGCAATGGCTAAATCAGCAGCAGCGGCTTTGGCAGCACCGGCCGCCATTTCCTGCACCGTTTGCAGGCTAACCGCACCATGCTGCTGCAGGGTTTGCGCATCCACCGCTAATAATTGCTGTTTGGATTTGTTACTATAGGTGACAAAACTGCGATCCAGATACGCAGAGCTACCGGCTACAGCGGTTAGGTTGTATGCTAAGCCACCGCCGGTACAGGATTCCGCCGTCGTCACCATCAGCTGTTGCTCGATTAATAACTGGCCCAGTGTCTGCGCCAGTTGCAAGGTGTCGGTGGTGGTGCTCATAGCGATCCATATGCAAGGAATTTGATACCATTATGCCGTCCACCACAGCCCTGGGGCAAGCTGCCAGTACCCATACCCCGATGATGCAACAATATCTGGGGTTAAAAGCCCAGCATCCGGATATTCTGCTGTTCTACCGTATGGGCGATTTTTACGAACTGTTTTATGACGACGCGAAAAAAGCAGCCCGCTTGCTGGATATCTCGCTGACCAAGCGCGGCCAAAGTGGTGGCCAGCCGATCCCGATGGCCGGCGTACCCTACCATGCGGTCGAATCCTACCTGGCCCGGCTGGTACAGCTCGGTGAGTCAGTCGCTATTTGTGAGCAGATTGGCGATCCGGCGACCAGCAAAGGCCCGGTTGAGCGTCAGGTCGTGCGTATAGTCACGCCAGGTACGGTCACCGATGAAGCTCTGCTGCAGGAGCGGCGCGATACCCTGCTGGGCAGCCTGGTGCAGCACAAGGATCAGTTTGGCCTGGCATGGCTGGATTTGGCCAGTGGCCGTTTTTTACTGCAGCAACTAAGCACAGAAAGCGATGTACAGGCTTTATTGCAGCGGCTGCAGCCGGCAGAGCTGCTATACAGTGAAGAGCTGGCCGCTCAGCAACTGCTGCCGGTGCGTTGCAGCAACCGTCGCCGCCCAGTCTGGGAGTTTGAAGCCGAGACTGCCCGGCGTTTGTTGTGCCAGCAATTTGGCACCAAGGATTTGCTGAGCTTTGGCGTAGAAGATGCCCCGGTGGGCCTGATGGCTGCGGGCTGCTTAATGCAGTACGTCAAAGATACCCAGCGCAGCCAGTTGCCACATATCCGCGCCATCGCCAAAGAGCAAAGCGATGACTACATTGTGCTGGATGCCGCCACCCGGCGTAATCTTGAGCTGACGCAAAACCTGGCCGGCGGCCGCGAACATACCTTGCTGGATGTACTGGATCACACCCAGACCGCCATGGGCTCGCGTTTGTTGCAGCGCTGGATCCATGCACCACTCCGCCAGCAGCAGCGCATCACAGAACGTCTGCAAGCGGTGACGGAGCTGACAGACTTCTATCCAGAGCTACAGCCGCAACTAAAGCACATTGGGGATATCGAGCGGGTGATTGCCCGTATTGCCTTACGCTCTGCCCGGCCGCGCGATTTTGCAAGGCTGCGCCAGGCCTTGCAACAACTGCCTGAGTTGCACCCATTGGCCAGCAGTTGGCACAGCCCTTTACTGAGCACACTGGCCAGCCAGGCCGAGCCACTGCCAGAGCTCTGTGCCTTACTGGAGCGCGCCATTGTTGAGCAGCCACCTGTGCTGATCCGCGATGGTGGTGTCATTGCTTCAGGTTATCATGAAGAACTGGATCATTGGCGGGCACTGGCGACCGGTGCCACCGATTACCTGCAGCAACTGGAAGCCCGGGAAAAAGAGCGCACCGGCATCAGTTCACTCAAGGTTGGTTTTAACCGGGTGCATGGTTATTACATTGAAATTGGCCGTGGCTCGGATCATAAAGTACCGGCAGACTACATTCGCCGCCAAACACTGAAAAATAACGAGCGTTTTATTATCCCGGAGCTGAAAGAATACGAAGACAAGGTTCTAGGCAGCCAAAGCAAAGCGCTGGCGCTGGAAAAGCAGCTGTACGATGCGCTGTTTGATCAGGTTCTACCGCAACTGGCCGAGCTGCAACAGCTGGCAACAGCATTGGCGCAACTGGATGTCTTGAGTACCTTTGCCGAGCGCGCTGATGTGCTGAATTACCAACAGCCGGAGCTTCAAGCCGCCACTGGTATTCAGATTGAGCAAGGACGCCATCCGGTGGTTGAGCAGGTCATGCAGGAGCCTTTTATTGCCAACCCACTGCAACTGTCGCCCAAGCGGCGTATGCTGCTGATCACAGGCCCCAACATGGGCGGTAAATCCACCTATATGCGCCAGACTGCGCTAATCGTGCTGATGGCCGCTATTGGCAGCTATGTCCCCGCCGAACGGGCGGTGATAGGCCCAATCGATCGGATCTTTACCCGGGTTGGCGCGTCGGATGATCTGGCCTCCGGTCGCTCAACCTTTATGGTGGAAATGACCGAAACCGCCACCATTTTACACCACGCCACCCCACACAGCCTGGTACTGATGGATGAAGTGGGCCGCGGCACCAGCACCTACGATGGGTTATCACTGGCCTGGGCCTGCGCCGACTATCTGGCCCGGCAATTAAAAGCCATGACCTTGTTTGCTACCCACTACTTTGAACTGACGCAACTGGCGGATGAGTTGGATGGGCTGGCCAATGTGCATTTCGATGCGGTTGAGCATGGCGACACCATTGCCTTTATGCACCATGTACAGGAAGGAGCCGCCAGCAAAAGCTTTGGCTTGCAGGTGGCGCAACTGGCCGGTGTGCCTAAAGTGGTGATCCAGCAAGCCAGACGCAAGTTACAGCAACTGGAGCAGGCCGAGCCAACGGCAGCAGCCAGCTCACAGCCGGCAGCCGCAGCGCAACTGGATCTACTGGCCCCGGAGCATCCGGTGTTGCAGCAACTACGCAGCATCAATCCGGACGATCTCAGCGCCCGCCAGGCGCTGGATGTACTGTATCAGTTACAGGCGCAGTTGGCCGAGTAAAGCTCCCAACAAAAAAGCGCCCGACG
Source organism: Alkalimonas mucilaginosa (assembly GCF_036327005.1). Lineage (NCBI taxonomy): Bacteria > Pseudomonadati > Pseudomonadota > Gammaproteobacteria > Alkalimonas > Alkalimonas mucilaginosa. The sequence continues at coordinate 51,046 of NZ_JAUGZK010000011.1, read as the reverse complement.
GCGCTTTTTTTAAATCAGTAACTTAATCCTGAAACAGGGTTTCAATATTGAGCCCCTGATGGGTAACGATTTCCTTTAACCGCCGCAAGGCCTCCACCTGAATTTGCCGCACCCGCTCGCGGGTCAGGCCAATTTCATGGCCGACATCTTCCAACGTGGAAGGCTCGTACCCCAACAAACCAAAGCGACGGGCCAGTACTTCACGCTGTTTCGGGTTCAGTTCATCCAGCCATTGCACCAGATGCTGTTTGATGTCCTGATCCTGCAGCTCCACTTCAGGCCCCAGCTCTTTTTCATCGGCTATCACATCAAGCAATTGCTTATCTGACGAGCCTGCAGCCAGGCCATCTACGGAGGTAATGCGCTCATTCAATTTGAGCATCTTGCTGACTTCTTCTACCGGCTTATCCAAGGCGATAGCAATTTCTTCTGCCGTTGGCTCGTGATCCAGCTTTTGTGATAACTCACGGGCGGCACGAAGGTAAATGTTGAGCTCTTTGACTACATGGATAGGCAAACGAATGGTGCGGGTTTGGTTCATAATGGCCCGCTCAATGGTTTGACGGATCCACCAGGTCGCATAGGTTGAAAAACGGAAGCCTCGCTCTGGATCAAACTTTTCGACAGCCCGAATTAAGCCAAGGTTGCCTTCTTCAATCAGATCAAGCAAGGCCAGGCCCCGGTTGATATAACGGCGAGCAATTTTCACCACCAGCCGCAGATTGCTCTCAATCATGCGTTTACGAGCGGCCTCATCACCTTTCAGTGCCAGCCGCGAAAAGTAGACTTCTTCTTCAGCGCTTAATAACGGTGAAAAACCAATCTCTCCCAAATACATCTGTGTTGCATCCAAAGCTCGATAATTGTCGTCTTTGGCAAATACATCGTCATTATCACTGTCATTATCTTCTTCGGTAAGTTCAGCGGTATCCGGCTCATCCGCATCCTCCACCAAGGACAGATCGTCGTTCACATCATCACTGCTATCATCACGCTCATGTCTTGCCTTAGGTCCCATATCCTTCTCCCACATCTAATAGGGTGTTTGCGGTACAGTCAGCCCAATGATTGGTTTTGACCGCCCATGCGTCCTTCAGGACGTCTGTTTTTATAATGTCGCCTTTCATTACTTCGGTAGAAATTGCAGCGGGTCAACCGATTGCCCTCGAAAACGGATTTCAAAGTGCAATTGTGTTCGACTAGCTTCAGTACTGCCCATATCGGCAATATGTTGCCCAGCACTCACTTGTTGTTGCTCCCGAACCAGCAAACGGCTGTTATGGGCATAAGCACTCAGATAATCATCGTTGTGTTTAATGATGATTAAATTGCCATAGCCTCTCAGTGCATTGCCGGCATACACCACCTGGCCTGCCGCAGCCGCATTAATGCGTTGCCCTTCATTGCCGGCAATCTTAATGCCTTTGCTGCCATGCTCCTGATGCGAGAAACGCGCCAGTATGCTGCCACGGACAGGCCACTGCCATTGCAATCTGTTGCCAGTTGGGGTATTCTGCTCCGTTTTTTTCGGGGTTTGTGCTGGTGTATTATGAACATAACCCGTTTGCTGACGCGGCGCAACCGATTTTGCCGGCGGGGTTGGATTGGTCTGAGCTCTTTGTGTCGATGGCGCAACTGGTGCTGGCCTGGTTACTACTGGCGCTGGCTGCACAACTGCGGTAGCCTGTGCTGGCCGACTGCTTTGACGAACAGCAGGAGCGCTTCCGGTCATACGCAACTGCTGTCCCGGCTGAATAATGTAAGGCGCTTCAATCTGATTGCGCCTGGCCAGCTCCCGGAAATCCTGCCCGGCTCGAAAAGCAATAGAGTAGAGTGTGTCACCGCGTACCACCTGGTACGTATCGGTGCGAATATCACCTCGCGATGACTGTGCTGAATTAATCTGCAAACGCTCGACCGGAGCTGGAGCAGAGCGCTTGGCGCAACCGCTTAAAAGCAGCAGCAAAGTCACCACCACCAACAACCAGCAGAGACCTGGCAGCATGCCAAGGCTGTCTCTGTATCCAACTGGTGCTGTAGGTGCGCTCATCGCAACCTCATGTTCTGCTTATATCTTCACTTGCTACCTGCCGCTCAAGACGCAGCATACCTTGCATTAATGCGATACCGAGTAACGCCATCAATAGCGCTCCAAGCAATTGCAAGGAATCATGCGATTGCTGATAGGTTTGCCAGCTCACAGGTTCACCTGCCAACTGCCAGGGCCAGACCCGGTACATAGCCCCTATCACTACACCAACCAAAAGTGCCAGTGTGGCATCATGGTAGCGTGCCAGCAAGCAGGATAACAAGCGGGAAAAGCTAAGCAAGCCCAATGCGCAACCACTGGCAAATAACAACAATGGCAACAACTGCAACTCCGTCACAGCCAGTAGCACAGGCGCATACATGCCTAACAACAACAAAATAAAACTACCCGATATGCCTGGTAAAATCATGGCACAAATCGCAATGGCGCCTGCAACAAAGAACATCCAAAGCTCGGGCTCAAGCTCTACCGGCTGCAAACGACCAATGATCAAGGCCAACACAATACCAGCCAACAGCAGCAACAAACGCAGCCGGTCCCAGCGCAACCGCATGCATAAAGGTGGCAAAGCAGCCAGAATCAAGCCAAAAAATAGCGACCACAATAGCACAGGCTGATGCAGCAACATCCAACTGACTCCATTAGCCAGCACAAACACACTGAGTAAAATACCGCCGAACAGACAGAGTAAAAATGTGCCATCAATATGCTGCCACGCTGCCAGAAAACGACCGCGTAATAGCATTCCCAACGCATGATGATCCACCGATCGAATCGCCCGAATCAGCCGCTCATAAATCCCCAGCAACAAAGCCAGGGTTCCCCCAGAAACACCGGGCACAATATCAGCAGCGCCCATCATCAGTCCCTTGCACCACACCATCAAATACGACATCACCACACCCTGTGCTGTAAGATCAATCAGGCCAGCTCACCTGGCACCAACGGAACGAAGCGAACAGCCTCGACATTTTCTTCTACAAAATTATCACCTTGCCGCACAATAACACGCAATACCTGCTCATCAGTACCCACCGGGATAACCAGTCGCCCGCCATCACTTAACTGCTGCAACAGTGCCTGCGGCACCGCACTAGGTGCCGCTGTTACCAGAATGCAATCAAAAGGTGCTTTGCTGGTCCAGCCTTGCCAACCATCACCGTGCTTCATCGATACATTGTGTAAATCCAACTGCTGCAGCCGCCTTTTAGCCTGAAACTGCAAGCTCTTGATACGCTCTACGCTGTAAACCCGCTCAAACAGCTGAGCCAGCACAGCGGTTTGATACCCTGAACCTGTTCCAATCTCCAGTACATGCTGATGCTTAGCGCCAGCCAACAACAGCTCCGTCATGCGTCCGACGATGTAGGGCTGAGAAATGGTCTGACCATGACCTATCGGTAATGCAGTATTTTCATAAGCCTTGTGCGCCAATACGGTCTCCACAAACAAGTGCCTTGGAGTTTGGGCAATGGCTGCGATTACTTGCTGATTACGAATGCCTTCACTTTGTAATTTTTGTGCCAGCACACTGGCGCTGCGTTGAGTTGCTACGGCCATTTACAACTTAATTCCTTCTAGCCACTGACTGAGTTGTTCCATGCTTTTGTAGGCGGACATATCCACATGAATGGGAGTGATAGAAGCATAGCCATTGGCGATAGCATAAAAATCTGTGCCTGGGCCCGCATCCAGTTCGGGCCCCAAAGAGCCATACCAGTAGATATCACGCCCCCAAGGGTCACGTGCTTTGGTCATGGTTTCTGCTTTATGCCGCCGGCCAAGCCGGGTAATTTGCAAACCTTTTAATTGCGCTACCGGAATGGCCGGGACATTGATGTTCAAGATTTGGTCGGCTGGTAATGGGTGCGATTTAAGCTTTTTAATCACCTGTACTGTCACATAGGCAGCAGTTTCAAAATGCTCGTCGTCATGACCAGCCAAAGAGACCGCTATGGCTGGCAGCCCTAAATGCCGCCCTTCCGTTGCCGCTGCAACCGTGCCAGAGTAAATCACATCATCCCCCATATTAGCACCATGGTTGATGCCTGCCACTACCAGATCCGGGGTGAAATCCAGCAGTTGACTAATCGCCAAGTGCACACAGTCCGTTGGTGTACCACTGACAGCAATGTAGCCATTATCCAGTTGCTGGGTCCTGAGTGGATTGAGTAAAGTGAGTGAATTGCTGGCGCCACTGCAATTGCGATCCGGCCCAACCGTGGTGACCTCAGCAATTTGTGACAACGCTTGCTGCAACACCTGTATGCCCTTGGCGTAGACGCCATCATCATTACTTAACAAAATTCGCATTTGTATTCTCCATACTGCTACTGGGCACCAAGGTCGCTATACTGCACCAATTCTCGCAGCACACTGGTGGCAAAACAACCCGTTGGCAGCGCAAATTTCAGCAAAATTGTATCGGCTTGTTGCGTCGCACTCAGTTGTTGTGGTACCAGCCGGATAGTGCGACGCTCTGCCTTTAAACGAAAATCAATCAACCCTTGTACCAGGCTATCATGCCCGGCCAACCAACTGGCTTCCAATCGGGCCGCCTCCTGCTTGGGCTGGGATTTTTCGGCTGCAGCCAAACCACAGAGTGCTGCGGTTGGATGAAGATCGCCTTGCTCTACACGTTGCTGCAATGCATCCAGTTCCTCATCCGCACGAAAAATGGAGCCAGAGCCATCCAGCTGCACGATATCGCCTGGTAACAGGGTGTTGAAATAACCGGCGGCAATTCGCGACGAGACTTGTTGGTTAAATAAAAAGGAGCGTGCTGCTGACAAGACCAGACCACGCAACTGCCGATCAGCAATACCCTGACCGGCAAACAGCGCTTTTGCTTTGGCCAGGTTACCGCCATCAATGCCAAAACGTTGCTCACCGTAATAATTCGGCACGCCCTGTTGCACCTGCGCCAGGCGCGGTAACACTGCAGCGATATCCTCTACCTGACGTAAGCAGATTTGGAAGTGATTGCGCTTCAAAGCCCCCAACCGTAGCTTGCGATGATGACGCTGCACCTGCAAAATCCGGTAGCCCTCTCCCTGCCAGTCCTGCCAAGGTACATCCGCTTTGATTGGCCAGGGCAGGCAAAACCACTGCCGGGTAATCGCATGTCGGTCCTTGCGGCCGGCAAAACTGATATCACGATTTTTAAGGCCGCTGCGCTCTGCCAGTTGCCGGGCGACAAACTGGGTATTCTGGCCAATTTTCTCAATCTGCAGCAACAGATGCTCACCCGCACCGCTGGGACTGAAATTGAGTTCTTCATCCACGATAAAGTCTTCAGGCTGACTCCGGATACAGGCTGCGGCTTGGGGGCGGCCATACAGCCAACTCAGCTCTGTCGCTGTCATCAAGAAGCCACCAGCAACACCACAGCTTCTGCTGCAATGCCTTCTTTTCGCCCGACAAAGCCCAAGCGCTCTGTGGTAGTCGCTTTCACATTGATTTGACTTAGATCAGCCTGTAAATCTTCAGCAATCACAGTACGCATCGCTGCAATATGAGGTGCAATCTTGGGGGCTTGCGCCATAATCGTAATATCCAGATTACCCAACTGCCAGCCTTGCTGTTGCATGGTCACAACCACCTGGCGTAACAGCAAACGACTGTCGATATTGGCATAGGCTGCATCGGTGTCGGGAAAGTGGTGACCAATATCACCAAGTGCCAACGCCCCCAGAATGGCATCGGTCAAAGCATGCAACACCACATCCCCATCGGAGTGAGCGAGCAACCCCTGGGGGTAATCTACTTGAACACCCGCCAGGGTAACAGGACCATCGCCACCAAAAGCGTGTACGTCGAAACCATGGCCAATACGAAATGCTCTCATCGTTGCGTCTCCAAATAAAATGCTGCCAGAGCCAGATCCTCGGGCCGGGTCACTTTGATATTATCGCTCCGCCCCTCCACCAACAACACAGGATGACCCGCCCACTCCATAGCCGAAGCTTCATCGGTAATCGTAACCCCTTCAGCTAGAGCTGCAGTTAGTGCCTGCTTTAATGGTAGCAATGGAAATAACTGTGGAGTTAACGCATGCCAGAGACGGTGGCGGTCGACCGTCTGCTCGATTTGGGGGCCACCACGCTTCATGGTATCACGCACTGGGGCAGCCAAAATACCACCACAGCCGGCTTGCTGGCATTGTGTCACTAGTTTTTTTAAGTCAGTTACATGCAATAAGGGCCTGGCAGCATCATGCACCAGTACCCAGTCGTAGCTGGCCACATCCAACTGTTGTAAAGCCGCCAACACCGAGTCAGCCCGCTCTTTTCCACCCGGAACAGTTTGGATGCCGCCACAGCCGACAAGCGATGTTTGGGAAAAGTACCGATCATGTTCCGCCAGGGCAATTACCAGCGGCAATTGGGGTTGTGCTTGCCGAAGTGCAGCAACACTATGCTCCAGAATCGTCCGGCCGTGCAGCTTCAAATACTGCTTGGGGAGCTCACTCTGCATTCTGCTGCCTATACCTGCAGCCGGAACCACGGCCGCAAGGCGCAAAGGATCCAGTCCAGTCATCGACGTTCCTGCTGAGGATGGCTATGGACATCCTGCAATTGTCTGGTCCGGCGGGCATTATCCGACACAATGCGGAAAAACACTTCATCATCCCGAATCATACCAAGCTCATTGCGGGCCCGCTCTTCAATGGCTTCCAGTCCCTGACGCAAATCATCAACATCGGCAAGCAGCAAGCGATTGCGCTTGGCCAGTTCCTCATTAGCGACTTGTTGTTGCTCCAACTGATGGCTTCGCTGCAGATAATCACTCACACTGTGCTGACCAAACCACAGCCGGTACTGCAGTACGACAAAAAGTAAAACAAAAGCTATCGTCAGTAATCGCATGCCACCAACTCGGGGATCATCATGCAGTTATTATGAAGCCTTCAGCGCACAGAGGGAAGCCTTAACTCATAGCGAGAGGGGATTGCAGATGGGGTTTGGCAAAGTTTTTCCAATTCACTCCTGTGGTCAAAAGCAACTCACGTAAGCTCAGAGCCCTGGGTACAGCACGCTTTTGATTGCTCCATTGATGGCCACAACAGCAGGCAGTCATGACCACCTTGATCGGCTGCAGCACAAATTTATCGGCATTGTCGCTTCCTAACGGCGTACCGGCAAAGGCAAACCAACCATGCTGGTTGCAATGCAGACGCTGACCCACTTTATCGACCTCATCAATGGCATCCAGTAATATAGCCTCCCCCCCCAAGTGTTCACGGTATACCGGCACCAACAAACCAGGTTTAGCTGCTTTTTCAAAGAAACGGGCAATTTGATCCGGTCGTTGTCGGTTAACCGGGCAATGGGTAGCCTGACTGGCATACCAGGAGGCATTCTGACTGTCCAACAACAAGGGCGACTGGACCTTTAAAATACGCTGTGCAGCCTTACGAATGTAAAATGGTAAACTGGCCAGTATTGCTGGTAACTGCTCAGCGGCAACGGCTCCAGGCTGTGCCAGGCGCAACAGTTCGCGCTCGTACAATGCGTTGCAGAGCTCGGTATAGGTTTGATTCTGGCTGGATACCTGCCAAAAATGTGGCTGTTCCATTGCTTCTTTCATCATGACACGATGGTAACGGAGGCCTGCCGACTTGCACAAGAAAAAAACAGCGCTTTCGTACAGCGCTGCAAAATAATCCTCAATCTAGCACCTGAAAGCTGTGTACAATCGCCGCGAACTCACCATTTTTCCGCATTGCATCCAGCTCTTTTTGTAAACGCAACACCAACTCAGTAGGCACCGCCGGATGTAATGCCAGATAATTACCGGCAACTCCTTCTAAGGCAATAACAGGCTCCACCACCGTCATATTTTGCTGGTGCTGTGCCAGCCATACCGGCATCACCAGCTCCGAAGACACCAACAAATCAACCCGCCCCTGTAAAAACAATGGCGTTGCAGCCGACTTGGATTCAAAATCCAACAAGTGCTGCCCATGCTCAAAGCCTTTTTGTAAGAAGTACTCCTCGAACACATCGCCTCGCGCCACCGCCACCATATAATTCTTGGCATCATCAATCTGTAGCAATTGAATATCGGAACGACTTTTCAAGCGATACAAATAAGGTGTGGTATACGCCAGCGGCCCCACCCACTGAAACAACGCCTCACGCTCCTGACTGCGCGAGGTAGAATACAGTCCGGCATTAGCAGTGCTTAATGTATGCTCAAAGGCGCGCCGCCACGGATACAACTGAAAACTGCACCGAATAGCCACCCGCTCACACAGGCGTCGCACTATCTCGGTATTGGTGCCGGTAATAGCACCATCCTGCTCATAACTAAACGGCGGGAAATGTTCGGTATACAGCACCAAGTCTTCCGTTGCCTCAGATAGCGGGGAAATGCCCGTTATAAACACAGCGATGAGCACACAGTATATTGAGTTCAAATAAAGCGTCTCCAGAACTATCCTTATGCTAAGCTTAGAGTGAAAACGCAACAAATCAAATAGGTTAAAAGCCAGAGCCGGGCTGTTGCAAAAAGGCCAACTCTTCATCGGTAGAGGAGCGGCCCAGAATGGCATTGCGATGCGGGTAGCGGCCAAAGCGCTCGATGATGTCGCGGTGTTTGATTTCAAATTGCAAGTTGTCTTCCAAACCCTCCTGATCGTACAACCGCATCGCCACATCATGAATAGCCAACGACTCGCTGTGCATAAAGGGCATGTACAAGAAGCTTTGTTCTGAAGGGGTTAACTCTTGATCCAAACCCAGGTTGATGGCTTCCTGCGCCAGGCCAAGCGCGAGAGGATCGCAGGCAAAAGCCTGAGGGCTGTCGCGGTAAATATTGCGCGAAAACTGATCGAGCACAATAATCTCTGCCAATCGCCCCCGCGGCTCTTGCCGCCAGGGATAAAGCTCACAGCAGGCCGCCATCTGATGCAGCTTGCCAAACACATCACGGATCTGCTGATCCAGCTCCGGATTTTTGGCAAACCACTGTTCTTTGTTCAGCTCTTCAAACCAGAAAGTGAGTACAGTATTGAGCATGGTTTTCATCAGTAGGCCTTTATCCAGAGTGGGAGTATTTCCATACTAGGATGTTATGACACCTGCTGCAAGCTCATGGTTTTGCGTCAAATACCGCAGATGCCCCAAAAACGTCCGGGCAACCGGCCCCAGAGTATCGGCATCGTTAAAGTTCAGATAAAAGGTCATGCTGCGGCTGCTGCCTCTGGGTAAGGGCAGTACCTGCAGCTGCCCAGTCTGCAAATAAGGCTGCACCGCATGAAGTGGTAACCAGGCGAAACCGAGGTTTTTTTGCAACAGCTCAATCGAAGTGCCCGTATGACTGACGGTCCAGCGCTGCTCCGAACCCAACCAACCATAATCTTTATCGCGAGCTTTACCGGAGTCACGCAACACAATTTGCCTGCAATTCTTCAAATCCTCCAGGGTCAGTGCGCGCTTTATCTGATGCAATGGGTGCATCGGGCTAGCAACAGCAACAAATTCAACCTGGCATATATCTTCACTCAGGTTATCGGCCAAAGTGTAGGGGGCGACCGCAATTTCAGCTTTGCCTTGCGCCAGCAGTTCATTGGCGCCAGCCAGTATGGTTTCCATCAGCTCAATGCGGATCAGCGGGTACTCGTGTGATACCGCTGACAGGGTCTGATACAAAATATCCCGGGGAAAAGCTTCGTCCACGGCAATACTCAGTGTCGACTCTACGCCCGCCTGCAGGTTCAAAGCCACCTGCTCCATCCGCTCGGCTTCGGTCAGCAAAAAATTGATGCGGCGCAGCAACTGTTCACCGGCAGCGGTCAACTGAGTTTTGCGCCCTTCGACCTGAAACAGCGTGACCCCAAGCACATCTTCAAGCTTATGGACCGCATGATGAATGCTGGACTGGCTTTTAAACACCGCTTCTGCGGCCTGATGAAAGCCACCATGCTCGGCCACCGCTTTAAACATCCGCCACTGCTCTAAGGTTGAACGGGCCATTGCAGACTCCCTGTTGGTTAAAAGCGAACAACCCGGCCGGGGCCGGGTTGATTCAGTTGCACATTTAGTGGCTGCGGCTTAGCGCAGCATCCACCGAGGCTTTGCCTGCACCACTGAATAACAAGGAAACACTGGCTGCCAGCAAGGCCAAGCCAAATTCGTAACCATTGTTGCTCATAAAGAGGCCGTTTTCAAAGTGCACCGCAAATATTGCCACCAGCATGGTTACAGCAAGCACTGCGGCAGCAGGCCGGGTTAACAAGCCAATGACCAGTGCGATGCCGCCAAAGAACTCGGCAGAACCAGCTAAAAATGCCATCAGCACGCCCGGCGCCAGACCAATACTCTCCATCCAACCGCCGGTGCCTGCTAAACCATAACCACCAAACCAGCCGAATAACTTCTGGGCACCATGGGCGGCAAAGATGATGCCGACAGGGACTCTAAGCGCCAAAGCGCCCCAACCTGCTTCGGTTGCTGCCAATTTTTTCAGTAATGCCATTGCTTTGTTCATCATGTATTCCTCTGTCAGTTAGTTGGATGTCGACCTGCTCAGACAAAATCCCCGTTGTCGATGAGAACAGTATAGAAGGGCCGAATGAATTATAAAATTGGATAATAAGAATTGATATGTACGAATTATTAGAACGATAGTGCAAAAAATCAGCGCTGATAAGTTAGCCTGCATCTATTCAATAGTAACGAATCGGTAGTAACCAATCGATTGTAACGAACAAATAGTTCATTTTTATCCGATATATACTGGCAGCCAAGCCAGCTAAAGTAGCAGGGTGTAAAACACTATGGGAGCACCTTATGTTTGAAATCATCCGAAGCCATGAGCGGGGGCGAGCCAGTTTTGGCTGGCTGAAAAGCCGCCATACCTTTTCCTTTGGCCACTATTACAACCCACAGCAGATGGGCTTTTCCAAACTGCGGGTGATTAATGACGACAGAGTGGCAGCTGGGGCCGGCTTTGATACCCATGGTCACCGCAATATGGAGATCATTAGTTATGTGCTGCAGGGCGCCATTGCTCATAAAGACTCAGCCGGCAATGAGGAAGTGCTGCCAGCCGGTGAATTTCAGTTGATGAGCGCGGGCCGGGGGATTTACCACAGCGAATACAATGCCAGCCCCAACGAGGAGTTGGCGTTTTTGCAAATTTGGATAGAACCCAATCAGTTCGATGGTGCTCCTGGCTATCAGCAAAAATACTTTGGCGATCAACCGGGCCTGACCCCGGTGATCACGCCGGATGGGCGTGATGGCACCTTACAAATCAGGCAAGATGCCAGCGTGTCGCAGTTACGGCTGAGTGAGCAGCAGCAACTGCAGCTGCCGATGCAACCCAATCGGGCCTATTACCTGCATCTGATCGCCGGTGAGCTCAGCCTGGCCGGCGAACAACTCCAGCCAGGTGATGGTATCAAGCTGATGGATCAGTCAGCAACACCCGCCATCGCCAGCTCTGGGCCGGTTCATGCCTTGTGGTTTGATTTGCCTGGCCTTAGCACCTAAATTTAAGCAACGCTGTGCACAAAGCCCAGCAAGTGAGGATGGTATGAGTACAACAGACAAACAGCCGGAGTCCGATTGCAGCATACGGCACGGCTGCGCCGCTATCGAGCTGATTATCGACCCAAAGCCAAAAGATCTGGGTGGATTCTCTGTCCGGCGCAGCCTGCCGGTGCGTGAACGGCGCAGTGTCGGCCCCTGGTTATTTTTTGATGAGATGGGTGCAGCTGAATTTGCCGCTGGCAGCGGCATCAATGTGCGGCCCCATCCGCATGTGAATCTGGCAACCGTGACCTATCTGTTTGAAGGTGAGATTTTGCACCGCGATTCGCTGGGAAGCTACCAGGCCATTACCCCGGGAGCCATTAACCTGATGGTGGCAGGCAAAGGCATCGTACACTCCGAGCGGGAACGACCAGAAATCACCGCTCAGCCGCACCGGTTGCACGGCCTGCAATTATGGATGGCGCTGCCTGAAACCGATGAAGAAATTGATCCAGCCTTTTACCACTACCCGGCCAGCAGTATCCCGGGCACCCTGGTCGATGGCGTTCCAGTACGGGTGCTGATTGGCTCGGCCTATGGCCTGACGTCACCGGTCAAAACCTTCTACCAAACCCTGTACCTTGAAGCTGAGCTGCAAGCCGGCCAGAGCCTGCTGCTGCCAGACTGTGCAGAGCGCGGCCTGTATCTGGTATCCGGCCAGGTGCAGCTGCAAGACAGCCAGTTGCAGGCCCGGCAGTTGATGGTACTTAAAGCTGCGGAAGGTGTTCGCCTGACCGCTACCGCACCAAGTCGCCTGGCACTGATTGGCGGAGAAACCATTGGCCCGCGCTTTATGGAGTGGAATTTTGTCTCTAGCCGCAAAGAGCGTATCGCGCAGGCAAAGCAGGACTGGCAACAAGGCCGCTTTCCCAAGGTCCCGGGGGATGAAGAGGAGTTCATTCCTTACCCATAGTGGTTGCTGTAAAAACGGACATTACAGCGCCAGCTTGGCACCTTGCGACAACAGTTGACCGATGTCCCTGGCAGGTATCGGCTTACTGAACAAATAGCCCTGCATTTCATCGCAATTAAGCTCACGCAACAGTGCCAGTTGCTCCCTGCTATCGACCCCTTCAGCCACCACTTTCAGCTTCATATTGTGTGCCATGGTAATGATGGTGGAGACAATCATCCGCTCGGCTTGATTCTCCATCATTTTGAGCACAAAGGAGCGATCGATCTTTAAGGTATCCAATGGCAACCGGGCGATGTAGCTAAGTGAAGAGTAGCCGGTACCAAAGTCGTCAATCGCTATGGTTACACCGAGTGCACGCAACTGACCAAGCTTTTGCTGACTGTCGGTCACATTGCCAATCACTACACTCTCGGTGAGCTCTAACTCCAGCAGGTTGGTCGCAGTATCCGGTTGCAGCATCTCTTCAAGATACCCGACAAAGTCACGCTGACTAAGCTGTACCGCTGAAAGATTGATTGCCACTCGAGGGACGCTAATTCCTTGTTCGGTCCAGTTTTGCAGATCCCGTAGCGCTTGCGTTATGACCCAGTTGCCAACCTCCAGGATCAAACCGGTCTCCTCCAACATCGGGATAAACTCAAAGGGAGCCACCAGCCCGCGTTCAGGGCTCTGCCAACGAATTAATGCCTCCATCCCCACAATGGCACCGGTTTGTAAACTCACTTTGGGCTGATAAAACAAGCGAAATTCAGCATGGTCCAGGGCCCGGCGCAGTTTGTTTTCCAACTCCAGCTTTTGCGCCACCTGCCTGGACATCTCCTGATCAAAAAACAGATAGGGCACCCCTTTAAACTTGGCTTGTTTTAATGCCAGCTCTGCATGCAGAAATAGCGACTCAGCATCCTTGCCATCGTCTGGGAACAAAGCAATGCCAATACGGTGCGATACCACCAGCTCTTTGTGCTCCAAAATAAATGATTGCCCTAATGCCCGTTTGATCGGGCCTTCAATCAAGCGAGCAATTTCATCTGCACTTCGAACATCCGGCAATGCCAACGCAAAAAGATCCGGTCCTACCCTGGCCAAATCCACTGCCTGAGGCACACACTGCTGAAGACGCCGCTTCAGCTCCAGAATCAAACCATCTCCCGCTTGCCGCCCCAACGCATCATTGATTTGTTTAAAGCGGACAACATCCACAATCAGCACCGCCAATTGCTCATCTTCCCGCTGTGCCGCTTGCAGCCATTGCCCCAGTCGTTCATGGAATAAAAAACGATTGGCCAGTCCGGTCAGCACGTCATAATGCACCAGATAATTGGCTTGTTCTTCTTTGGCAATAAACTCCAGAGCAAAAGAGATATCATGTGCCAACTCTTTAAGTAACGCTAATTCCGTTTTATCGAAAAAACCGGTTTCCTGAGCATAAAGTACAAAGAGCCCAATAACCTGATCCTCAATAAGCAAAGGCAAAGCTATTTCAGAACCATAATCAGCACGAACCCGGTACAAGGGTGATGGCCCCATCCGTGGCAACAAAGCCACATCATTGCAAAAAGCAATTTCTTTACTACCAAGGGCCTGCGCCATCACTCCAGCAGGTAAAGGGCACAGCTGCCCCTGCAAAGCAAACACTTGCCGGCGCCGGGCCGAACTGCTAAAACGCCCTTGAAGGGCCGTGAGCCGGATTGCTTTACTGTTCGGCTCCCAATGGCCAATCCAGGCCAAGTCAAACTGGCCATGTTGCACCACGATCTGACAAGCTTCCTGGAACAGCGCTTCGCGATCATGTTGCCGCACTATAGTGGCATTAATTTGGCTCAAAACAGCGTACAACCTGGTGAGGCGGGCAATCTTTTCTTCGCTTTCTTTGTTGCTGGTAATATCCTTGGCAATACCGGCAAAGCGATACAACTCGCCTGCAGTATTAAATACCGGGAAGCCCCGATCGTGGATCCAGCGTATCGAACCATCGGGCCGGATGATCCGGTACGTGGTATCGTACTCCTGTTGTTCTTTCTCGATATCGGGCAACAACTCATTATCATCCGGATGAAGCCTTAACAGCGCATCCCGGGATTGCTTTCCGGCCTCTGGCCTGGGTTGCTGCCAAATCGCTTCGTAAGCCGGGCTGATGTAAATACTCTGGCCCGTCTCAACCGACACCAGCCAAAACACATCGTTGATGTTTTCCGCCAACTGGCGGAAACGTTCATCCTGCTCTTGCAACTTTGCAAACAAGCGGCTGTGCTCATACATTCGGCCCGCCTGTGCTGCCAAAATACTTAATAGCTGCTCATCTTCATCATTAAATTCATTGGCTGCCAGGCGGTTACCAAGGCAAATCCAGCCATAAATCTGTGTCGGCGAGGCAATAGGCGCCAGTAAAAGCGCATGCATGGATGGATAAGAGGCAGGTAACCCGATGGCAGCCGCCTGTCCGGATGGATTGGCGAGTCGCCTGGGTAAGCCATCACGCAGTACTTGATGAAAGCTATCTGACAATTTGGACTCGGCAAAGTCACTGGCCTGCGGTTCAACCGCCATCCCACTGGCTACCAGCGCCGGCGAAGTGTCAGCCGATTCCGCCGGCAGATACAAAAATGCAATGCGGGCCCCGATTAACTGCCGGCTTTGGTGACACAGCGCATCCAGCAAGCGCGCCGGATCACGCTCAGAGGCAAGCTGCAGGTTGATCTCAATCAGTGCCGCATACCGCTGGTTGGCTAACCCCAGCGAATCAGCCATGGTCTTTAATTTATCCGTCATCAAGCGCAAATGTTGCTGCTCGAGCTCCTGAGGCTCAGCGCACACTGGTTGCTCGCCAACATCCTGCAATACGCTTTCTACCGTATCCAGCAGCATCTCAGGCTCCGCCGGCTTGGTTAGCACCGCCAGCACACCACATTTTTTAGCCAAATCCATCGCAGCTTGTTCATGGTAACTGGCGGTATAAAAGATAACACGCGTTTGCGCAATTTCAGGATGGGCGCGCACTTGCTTTACAAACTCAAAACCATCCATCACCGGCATCAGCACATCTGCAATCACCAGATCCGGCCGCTCCTGTTGTACCAGTTTCAGGCCCTCACGCCCATCACTGGCTGCCAGCATGCGATATCCACGGTATCCCAGTAAAGTCACCAGTAATTCGCGACCGTCCGGATGATCATCTACTACCAGGATGCAGAGCATGACGCTACACCTTCCCTTTGACTAAAAACTTTTCCGTCTCCTGCACAAAGCTTTCAGGCTCAATGGGCTTGCTAAAATAACCATCAAAGCCAGCCTGCAAGATCTTTTGCCGCTCTTCGGGCATCACCGAAGCCGTTACAGCCAGAACCGGAATATGCTGCAGCGCCGGCTCCTGCTTGATGCGCTGAACCAGCTCATACCCATCCATATTCGGCATGCGCACATCACTGATAATCAGATCCGGACACTGCTGCTTTGCCATCAGCAAACCAGCCACTCCATCCGTAGCTGTAAATACCTGATGCGCTCCCAGTTGTTGCAATAAATACACCATCAGTTCCAGATTGGCCTGGTTGTCTTCAATCACCAGAATGCGCGCACTCATAACGACACTCCCTGTAACCGCAGGGTAAAGATACTGCCTACTCCAGGCTGGCTCTGACAGTGGATTTCTCCCCCCAGCAGTTCAGCCAGTTGTTGGCTTAAATGCAGCCCAAGGCCAGTGCCTTCCTTATCGGCGTTATTGGTGAGGTTTAATCGGGTAAAGGCAGAAAACAAGTTAGCCTGATCTTCGCAGGAAATACCGGTGCCACTATCCTGCACGCGGATCTCAACCCACGCAGCGCCGGTCTCATCACAGCCAGAAACGGTGGTGATTCGTACTTGTCCTTCCTCGGTAAATTTAATAGCATTGTTCATAAGGTTCAGAATAATCTGATGCAAAGCCCGTCGATCAGCCAGTACCAGCAATGGCTGCTCCGGTAACTCAGAGCTTAGTTGCAACGCCTTGCGATCTGCTGCGGGCTGCAAGGTATTCAACACCTCCAGCACAGTATCGCGGCAATCCAGCGTCTGCAGTTCAACACTGATCTTACCGGCGCTGATTTTAGCCAAATCCAGCAAGTCGTTGATCAAGGCTAGCAAATGCCGGGCGCTGCGTTGGACGGTATCCAACTGCTTTTCCTGTTCTGCAGTCAAAGGCCCTGGCAGTTTCATCAACAAAGTACCGGTAAAGCCAATAATGGCATTAAGAGGCGTACGCAACTCATGGCTCATCACCGCTAAAAAGCTGTCTTTGGCATTGTTGGCCCGTTCAAGCTCTTTATTCTTACTGTGCAGCTCAAGCTCCACCCGCTTGCGATCGGTGATATCACGGATCGCACTCATCACCAGTATGCCTTCTTCTGTTTGTAACGGGCTCAGGCTGATTTCTACCGGAAACTCGTCACCATTTTTCCGCACACCATACAGCTCGAGACCCGCCCCCATTGAGCGGGTGCGGGGTGAGGTAAAGAAATCCGAGCGATGCCCAACATGCAAGGAGCGGTAGCGCTCTGGTAGCAGGCTCTCCACGGCCTTCCCCAGCAACTCGTCCCTCGACCAGCCAAAGGCCTGTTCAGCCTGGCCATTGGCCAACACAATACGACCAAAAATATTCACCATAACAATCGCATCCGGGGTTGAATCCAGTAAGTCACGATAGCGTGCTTCCAAAAACTTGGTATCCCGACGGGTTTTCAGGTGGGTCACGTCTTTTTTATTGGTGAGAATAAAAGCCAGTTGCCCATCGTCCCGATGCACAGCACGCATTGAAATATTCAGATAGAGCAGAGCACCATCTTTGCGTACCCGGTAAGATTCGTAAGCGGAAACTTCTTCGGTGCAGGCTCGCAGCAGAGTATTGCGTTCCTCTGCCAACAAATGCGCAGGGACTATCAGCTCGAATATCGAACGACCCAGGCTTTCAGCTTCGGAAAAACCAAATGTCGTTTCGGCCCCCTGGTTCCATTGCAGCACCTCGCCATCGGGTGAAAGGGCCACCAATGCATCCGACGTTGTTTCGGCGATCAACCGGTAGTAATCGTTTGACATAAGCAAAACTTTTCCATGTTTGTCAGTCCATTGCTGAATGAGCGCTGGTAAAAACTGAGTATAGATACCCCCCCCGTAACCACCCGACGAAAAACTGATAAATTTACAACAAATATTCGTATCTGAAAGCATCCCCCTTGCCCGGACATGAATTGCCAGCCATGATGATATGGCCAAAACTATGGCGACCCACAACAGCCTGGGTGTGACGTCGGGCAAGATACAGGATAAGAAAATCATGCGCATTGCAGTGATCGGTGGTGGCATTAACGGCTTGTGCACGGCCTGGCAATTAGCGAAGGCCGGCCATCAGGTACAGCTGTTCGAGCGTGACGCACTGATGCAGGCGACCAGTCGCGCTTCTTCCAAGCTGCTGCATGGTGGCCTGCGTTATCTGGAGCAAGGTGAGTTCCGTCTGGTGCATGAAGCACTAAAAGAGCGTCGTTGGTGGCTGGATCATACCCCGCAGCTAACCCGACGCTTGCCCTTGCTCTATCCGCTTTACCGCCAAAGCCGTCGCACACGCTGGCAACTGAAAATCGGCCTTATGTTGTATGATTTATTTGCTGGCCGCAAAGGCATTGGCCGCCATCGCTGGCTAAACCCGACACAAACACTACGCTGCTCTCCGCAATTACAATCAAATGGTTTAAAAGGCGCTTATTTGTTTTTTGATGGCCAGATGGACGATTACCAGCTAGGGCTTTGGGTCGCCGCTCAGTGCCGTCAGGCAGGGGTTGATCTTGTGGAGCATCAACCGGTACTGAAACTAACAACGAGCGGCGAGCTACAGTTAAACACCGGCTGGCTATCCTTTGATCGCATCATTAATGTGGCAGGGCCCTGGAGCGAAGCTTTGCTGCTGCAATCCGGCTTGCCGGTGCAACAACCACTCGATCTGGTGCGAGGCAGTCATCTGCTGCTGCCTGGCCTGGGCCGCTACGGCCATATGCTGGAAGTTCCAGGTAGTCGTCGCATCGTCTTTGCCCTGCCCTACAAGCGGCACTGCCTGCTTGGTACCACCGAAGTTCGGCAACAGCTGCACGAGCCGATTGCCTGCTCCGAAACCGAACGGGATGAATTGCTGGCAGTGTACAACCAGTACTTTCAGCCGCAGGCCCAGGTAGCTGATATTCTGGATAGTTTTGCGGGCGTGCGGCCTTTATTAAAAAGCAGTGCCGATAGCAGCCGTGCCAGTCGGGAATACAGCCTGCATTGGCAACAAAAGTTGCTCACTGTCAGCGGTGGTAAATGGACCACAGCCCGGGCTTTGGCCCGGCAGGTGCTGACACAGGTGCAACACTCTGCAAGCTAAGCATGTCTGATGCACACAGGTTATGATAAACAGTGCTCCTAAGGAGAAGCTTGATGCACTCTGTATCCTTTATCCGGAGAGGAGCGGCTTTTTCCATGGTACATTGCTCCCGAGCATGACTACGGCCGAGGATTACTCAATGCATGAAACGCCAGCCAACAGCCACTTAGCTGCTGGCTGATAGTGTATTAATCGTCAGCTAAAAAACAATGCTCTATGTATGCTTCGCCATCGTTGATACTCCATTCGCTTTGAGGTTTAGCTTCCATCGCTTTACACCACTTTGATGAGCCTACTGCCGGCGAGCAGCCAGCCAAGGCCAACAATGCGCTGCTTAACATCAGTATAACCAGTACCTTTTTCATTTCATGCTCCTTCTTCAGGGCTAATAGATCTTTACCAGAGGAACTCCGGTAACGCTCTCATGCACCAGCAACCGCTTCTATTCAGGCCGCCGGCCTCACTCATGGCCGCTACCTGCGTCTCTGAATCAGCTCTTGCGCATCTTCCTTAATGATTTTTATATCGCAAAGAACATGTTGCAAGCCTGGTCAGGTGCGAGCCGATCTTAAATGCCGTTAACCGGCGCTTAGCGACGATGATTCCTGTTGCAGTGGTTAGAAGCCAACATAGCCGGGGGCAAAGCCCCCCGAATTTCAGGCTGATTTGGACAATTTTAACCCGTTTAACGATGGTAATGGCCACAAAGCGGGCGATCTTGTGTTGCAGGATGTAGCGAAATGCTGGCAAGCCAGTATCGGCATCAGCCCCTACCCAAGCAACGGGCAGGGCTGACTGTACGCAATGAGTGAAGGATCCCTACGCGCTAGTAGAACTCATCCGGATCGTCCAGTATTTTTTCTTTCACAAACTCTCCATTCTGGTATAGCCGCAACATCATGGGGGATCCTAAAAAGTACCACCACTCCTCACCATGCCTGACCGCCTCTTTATAGTCGATCACCGATAGCAAGGCGCCATTTTCTTCAAACCGGAACTCACGCCCATGCAACTGCCCCTGGTTGTTAAAGTGCGAGATCCCAAGAAGGTAGCCATTAGCAGAGTAGCGACGCCACTCCCCGACTTGAACGCCTGCTGTATAGTGGCCTTCCAACCTTGAGACGTCACGATAACCTTCACTGATCTTCCAGAAACCATCCCGTTCGCCATCGACATAGTGCCCTTCACTGACCAGTTGACCGTCCCGATAGGCGAGTACAGCACCATGTCGCTTGCCGTGATGGTAGTGCTCATGCAGCAACAGTTGATCATCCGCATCCAGTTGCTTACGCTCACCATGCAAACGTCCCTCTGCATCGTAGAACTCATAAAACTGGTCTGTGCCAAGGTGTTGATACCAGTTGCCAATGCGTTTGCCATGGTCAAAAGTACCACTGACCCGAACCTCTCCGTCCGCATTTACCTCTCGGTAATCACCATGACGCTGCCCTTCAATATAATAAGCTTCAGTGTAACCTCTGCCCCGCTGAGCAAGAAAGGAACGCCCATGTCGTTTACGATTCAGGGTCTGGTGCCACTCCGTCAACTCACCGTCACTAGTATAGCGTTCACTTCGATACCACTGCTTATCGTCGCTGGTGGTCGTGCGTCTGGTTAACTGCCCGGACTGATTGTATTCTTCTGTCACCGTTGCCGGTCCAAAATCAGCCTGCACCGGCTCCATGTTACGCTGCATGCTGCCATCCTGGCGGAGGGTACGCTCTATCTGCACTTTGCCGTCCTGATCAAAGAGCTGATAACGGCGCAACTGACCATTGGCATACCAGAGTTCGTGCTCACCTACTCGCTGGCGATGCTTGTACTCACCCCGGCTCTTGAGCTGGCCATCATCAAAATACTCTTCCACCACACCATCCACCTGGCCATTGCGGTAGTTGCGCTGCCGCATCAGCACGCCTTCCTCATTCCAGAGCCGACTCACCCCCTCCCGATTGCCGTCAACATAGTTCACCTCGACACGCAGCTCACCATTGGGGTGATAACTCAGGTCTCGGCCATGTCGTTTGTGATCCTTTACTTCTTGCTTACGCTGTAAACTGCCATCTTCAAAATAAATGGTATAAATGCCATGCACTAGGTTATCACGGTAAGGGATCTTGCGGTGCAGCTTGCCATTTTCATGGTAGGTTTTCACTATGCCTTGATACCGGCCTTGCTGATCGCGACTACCTTCCTGCAATAATTGTCCTGATTTAAAATACAGCCGATAGTCACCCACCTGGGTTGCCTGGCTAACATCTTTGTGATCAATAAAAGTTTCATAACGCAGCTCACCAGACAGATAATTAACCCGCATCCGATAGCCTTCGGCCAGCTCACTGATCTCTGCCAGCACATAGCTGGCTTCAGCTTCATCGACCGGACGCATCTGGCCATCCAACCATACAGACCCGGCTGCAACGAATGGACTGCTCAACAATAAAACGATGGTAAAAACGATCCCTTTCACAATTCAAAGTCCTCAGATTAATCCTGGTAGGCCACCTGCGACGACGGTAAGGCCGGAAATTGGTGCACCCACTCGCGCACGATGCGATCACCAGAGGCTTCCAGCTTTTCAACACGATTTACCCGCCCGGCAATACGCAGCATGCCCTCTTCGGTTACAAAGTCGAGCAAACGAATATCTGCTAGCTTAACTCCTGGTTGACTGGCAAAACCCGGTGGTGGTACCAGGCTTAACGCTTTCTGCTGAGTATCCAAAAAACGAAACAGACGAAGTAGCTCAATCAGCTGCATGTCGGCAAATGCTTCTTGCCAGTTTTCCCCCAGCAGGGCTGAAACCGGAACCAGCCAATTTTGCTCCCCCAAGTCAAGATCAAACAGCTGCCACTCGGGCTGCCCTGCGCATTGCAAACGCACAACGGCGGTATGGTCATAAAAGAAGTTTCGCACACCGTCTTCAGTGGCTAGTTGATACACCACTTCCAGGGGTAATTGCGAATCCCGTCGCATAAAGCGTTGACGTGGTTCATGTGGCAACCAGACGATCCGGCGCCCTGCTTCCTTGATGTCTGCAGTTTGCTCCAAGGAACACAAAGCGGCCTGCTCATGACTCAATACCATGTACAACTGGGGACGCTCAAAGTCCTGTGGTGCAAGGTCGTGCAGTTCCTTCAGCTCGAATACGGGTCCTGTTAATGCGAAGTCGGTTACATTATCCTCTTCTGGAAACAGGTAGACACTAGTCAGGGGTTCCAGCTCAACAGTGCTTAGCGCAACATCCGGATTGTAAAAACGGATCTGCTTTTCTTCCAGTGACTGATCCTCTATCCGATGAGCCAGTAGCTGTAATTCATTGGGTCGCTCACCTTCAAAATACAGCGTGTGGCTAAGAGGGAAATAACCGCTAGTGACTATCGCCATTAATCGTCTGTTCCCATCCTCCAGCCAATCAGGCACATTGGCTGCTTTCATGTGTTCCACACTTCCGCTATCCGGGCCAGTAATGCGAGTACTGAAAAAAACATTTTTCGCCTGTTCCAACCTGAGGTGATAGACATCAGGCTGCTCAGTTGGCGTAAGTACCGCCCGGGCCTCACCAAATTGGACAGATGTTTCCGAGTCTTTCACCGGTAAGCGAACGATGTTGTGGGTCATAGCAAAGCGCTGTAATCGGGCTTCAATAAATGCGATCTGTTCAAGCTTTGGCACCACATCCTGCCAGCCTAATGGATAAATATCCGTGTGGGTTTGTACTGCTTTAGTCTCTGAAAACGCGAAACTAAGGGCACCAACAGAATGCCAGTCCAGCTCTATCGGATTACCAGCCTGATCATGCGCCTGCAAATTATCCACTTCAATATGACCCAGTTGGAACATATCAAAAACACCATGATTGTATTCCAGAGTAATTTTGTCGCCATTACTCTGGATACTGCCACTACGCCCCGGAAACACCTCAGCAGAGCTTGGCATATCCAAAGCAGTCAAGTCATCTGGCAACGCCCCAATATCTGCTGGCATTTGATAATCCGCCGAATAGATAAAGTCCAAATCGAAACCTGACTTCCAATCATCTGGCATCACAGCAGCCACGACCCGTACACGCCCCTCAGCAAACTCATGCTGCAGTGGCATATCCATGACCACAGCAGAACGTGTCAGCAAACCAGTGCTTCGC
The DNA here is from genome assembly GCF_036327005.1 of Alkalimonas mucilaginosa. NCBI lineage: Bacteria > Pseudomonadati > Pseudomonadota > Gammaproteobacteria > Alkalimonas > Alkalimonas mucilaginosa. Next base: position 28,012 of record NZ_JAUGZK010000011.1, on the reverse strand, counting down.
TCTAGCTGAATAACGCCATACAACTTGACTTCATCGTTCTCGCCCTGCAACGACAAGCCAACCTGTTGGTCGTCCAGCGACTCCACCGTTAAAGTAATCTCCGGCAACAGTTCAACCGCCGGCATCTGTTGGGTAGCCCCAAGCTTTAACGCTATACCATTGCTGTAGCCAGGCCGGCTCAGCTCATCCTGAAGCAGTTGGCGGATGGGATCAAAGCCAGAATCATCGGCATCTTCAATTTCATGGTGCACAATGAAATCCGTGACTTCACCGCTTTTTTTATCAATGACGGTGCTAACACCCGCCTCCAGGAAAGGCCATATTTTCTTTTGCCGGTAATCAGGTGTATCCAGGCTGCTGAAATTACCGTTACGAAAGCGCACCATCATAAAACGTGGGCGCATCAATACATCAAAACTGGCAGCCTGCTCGGTTACATCGTAATCCATAATCATATGGCTGTAGATCCGCTCAGAGCTGGAACCAAAAGAGTTGCTGGCTTCAATGTATGTTTCGCTAAACATCTGGTAACGGCGCTGTTCTCCGTCTTCAGGCTGGAAAGTCAGGTGTTTGGGCCGATCAGAGCAAGCCTGTACGGCCAAAGCACAACAAAAAATGAAAAGGATACGATAAACGGTCAACTTAGCTCCCTGCAAAATAAGTGTCATGTGTGAGTCAATGTATAGGATACCGTTGCTGGTCACCATGCTCAATGGCGGAAGGCCGCAGAAAGCTGAGCCGCACCTATCACAAAGCTGTTGATCGTGTTCAACTCTGGGTCCTGAAGCGGCTTTGGAACTGGCGGTGGCCGCAGATATAAAAACAACACGAACAATAAGGCAATCAGCACAGCGACTCGCAGCTTCATGATTTTTCACCGGACAGGCGATTAAAGGAAGCTATAGCCAACATACCAAGTACCAGGCTAGTCACAAGAAGTAGCAACAGATGCAACCAGACTGCATGCCCTTGCCCCATGCCGATCACGCTCAAGCCAATTTGCGATAAATGATAACTGGGCCATAACCAACTGGCTTGCTGTAACATCGCTGGTAACAGATGAATGGGCAACCAGAGGCCGGATAAAAACGCCATTGGTAAATACAGTAAGTTGACGACGCCGGGAGCCGCTTTATCGCTTAATGTTAAGCCAAGAATCAACCCTATCAGGGCAAACGGCAGTGTACCCAGCACTAAGATGACCGCAATCAATAGCCATTGCCCGCTGAGCAACCGTACGCCGCCGAACAATGCAGCGATACTAAACAGCAGCAGAATAATCAGCAGCGAAAATACCATGGAGGTACTGAGCTTCGCCAGCAAATAGGCGGTAATCGGCATAGGGGACAGTCGTTTCAAAGTGAGCCAGCCATGGGCGCGGTCGCTGGCAATATTCATGGCAAAATTAAACATGGCCGGACCCATAATGCCGAAACAACCATAGGTCACCAACATATAAGCGCTGTTTGCGCCCGAACTCAATACCACACCAAAAAACAGATAAAACATCAGTGGAAATGCCAGTGACGGTATCACAAAGCCAGGAGTACGCAAGATACTGAGCAGATCGTACCAGGCTTCTTTTTGATAGCTGATTCGGTGATTCATCCGGCTTGCTCCTCATCATGGGCAGGGCTCTGAGTGAGTTGCAAAAAGGCTTGCTCCAGAGCTACCTGACGCACCTCGAGCTGGCTGACCGCACTATCCTGATTCAGTAACGCTTTGACGGTTTGTTCCGCATGACTGCTATGCAAAGTAATAGTGTTATTGTCGCGGCTTAGTGTCAGCACAGCGGGCAGCGCCCTTAAGGTGGTATCATCCAGTGCGCTGCTGCATTGAATGACTTTGTAGTGCATTAAGGCTTTCAGTTCAAACGGGCTGCCATTGGCAATGATCGCTCCCTGATGCAACACCAGAATACGATCGGCCAGTTGCTCGGCTTCATCCAGATAATGCGTGGTCAGTACCACGGCTACCCCTTGCTGCTTCAACTGCCTTATCTGTTGCCACAAATTGCGCCGGGCTTCAACATCCATGCCCAGGGTGGGTTCATCCAGCAACAGCAATTGCGGTTTTCCAGCCAAAGCCAGCGCAAACAACAAACGTTGTTTCTGGCCACCGGATAAACGGCCAAAGCGTTGATGACTGTGTTCTTCCAGCCCGGCCAGTTGAACCAGTTCAGTCGGGCTATAGCCATTTGCATAGTAGCTGCTGAACAAGTCGCACTGTTCCAGTACCGTTAAGTTGGCGCTTAAGCTACCAATTTGCATCATTACGCCTAACTTCTGACGTAGCTTAGGGCTTCGTACCAAGCCTTCTTGCACCTGACCAAACAGGCTGACCTCACCAGAGTCAACCTTAATCAGCCCCAAAACAGCTGAAATAAGAGTAGTTTTGCCAGCACCGTTTGGCCCCAGAATGCAAAGTATTTCACCAGCTGTCAGCTCCATTGTGACGTCAACCAACACCGTTTTTGCGGCATAACGTTTACTCAACTTTCTGACTTGCAGCGGCAGCGATTGCTCATCCATCAGTGGCCTCCTGCCATATTCTCCATCAGAAATTGCTGGATTTGCTTATTCAGCCACAAGGGCGCATCAGCCATAATGAAATGCTTCGAATCAGCGGCAAAAGCAAAGCGGTGCAGCGCTGTCGGCGCATTTGCCAGTTGATCTTCATAGTTAGCCTGTACCTGCTCTGGCGTGGTATAGGGAGCACCACTTTGTAAGGCGCCAAGTGTTAGCACCGGTACCCGGATAGCCGAAAGCTCTGGCCGTAAGTCAGCTTGCATTAATTCCCCCATAGCCCGGCCGCTCGTCATACCATCGGAACGGGACATGTCGTTGACAATGCGCTGATGCCAGCTTTCGTTATTGGCCATCCCTTGAGCCATGGCCATGGGGTCAAAGCTCGCTGGTGCTGCCGGCTGATTTTCGGATACAAGGTCGGCTGTATTGTCATTGGTGTTATTGGCTGCCGCCTGCGCAAACAAAGCACCTAGTGCCGGTAAACCATCCACGTTAATGGCTGCGCCAATCTGCTCCGGTGCTCTGGCTGCCAGCGCCAGTGCGAGGTAACCACCCAGTGAATGGCCAATAACCGCCGGCTTCTCCAGTTGTTGGCCGGCAATATACTGCAAAATGGCTTGCTGTTGCGTTTGCAAATACCCCTTTTCCCAAGCGTCGGCAGGCAGTGGTTTTACCCCGGCAAAGCCAGCTAAGGTCAGAATATGTAGCTGATAATTATTTTTTAATGCTTCAACCGTGCTTTGCCAAACCTCACCAGAAGAAGCCAGGCCCGGAATTAAAATCACCGCAGGCCCCTGCCCTATAACAGTGACCTCGAAGCAAGCACAAGCTTGTTGCTGCTGCACAGCAGGCGTCGCGGCAGACAGCGCCGCTTCAGCAGGCAGGCTGAGCAAGCTACCGGTTAAGCCTAATAGCAATACCAGCTGGCGTACGGAAGTATTTAACTGTTTCATGGTGCTTTCCTCAGTTGTGATTCATGTCAGTAAGGTCAGCTTAAGTGACAATGGCAGCCTATACAGGTAACGGATGTCACCAATAGTGGCTGACAATTGCCATGCCGTCCTATGACATTTGTCACTGGCACTCCACTAGTGGGAGTGATTACACTAACAGCCAGCGAACCGCCGGAGTTATCCATGATGCCAAACGACAAACTGCCTCAAAAGATGAGTTGGGCCTATCTGGTAAACTTAATTTTTTACCTTATTCCGCAATTTACGGTGAAGTTTGCTCTATGGCAGTACCTGGCTATGACGGTGGCATTAGTACTGTTTTTGCTGTGTTATTTTTGGGCCTATCGTTGTCACCGCAGTGAAATGCACTGGCCTATTTTAGGGATCTTACTAGTGGCTACCATGATTACACCGATAAACCCAGGTTCAATTTCGATGTTTTCTTTCGCTGGTTTTTTCATCGGCTACGCTAATCGCTTGCGCCGTTACTTACTGTCTTTAGCGGGGCTGGTTAGCCTATTGATAGTATTAAACTTCGTATTCACCCTTCATTGGCCCTACTTTTTGCATTTCGGCATTCCTGTGGTGATGGCGGTAAGTTTCCTCGGTTGGACGGAGCAGACACATGTGCTACAGCGTCTGGCAAAACAACAAAGCGAAGACGAAATTAAACAACTAGCAGCCATGGTGGAACGCGAACGTATTGCTCGTGACTTGCATGATATTCTTGGCCACACCTTATCCAGTATCATTTTAAAAGCTGATCTGGCAGAGAAGTTACTGAGCCATAAACAAACAAACGAGGCACAACAGCAACTGACTGAATTAAGCCAGGTAGCTCGAGATGCTCTAAGCCAGGTGCGTCAAAGCGTTTCGGGGTACAAACATCAGGGGCTAACCACGGAAGTAAGTAAATTACTTAGCCGGTTACGAGACGCCGGTTTTCAGGCAGAACTTACAGGCGATTTGCCGGAGTTGAGTCGCCGACAGGAAACCGCTGTTATTCTTGCCCTGACAGAACTGGTTACTAATGTGATCCGCCATAGCCGTGGGGATTACTGCCAACTGCAATGTAGTCAGCAGGCTGACCAGCTAACGATCAGTCTGACCGATAATGGCCATTGCTCAGCAGTACACGAAGGCAACGGCATCACCGGTTTACGCGAGCGATTGGCAGCACTTGGCGGCTCACTCAATTTCTCCCTGACTGGAGGCGTCTGTGCCTGTATCAAATTGCCCCATAGTGATGAGAGTACCGCATGAATATTCTTTTAGCAGAAGATCAAGCCATGATCCGCACCGCACTTGCCAGCTTGTTGCGTCTGGAAGCTGGTTATCAGGTCACAGAAGCAGCTGATGGTAAAGCAGCCTTGGCCCTGTTAAAACAACAAGCGTTTGATTTGCTGCTCAGCGACATTGAAATGCCAGGTTTAACCGGTATCGAGCTGGCTCGGCATGTACAGCAACACAAGCTCGCCACTAAGGTGATTATTATTACCACCTTTGGCAGGGCTGGTTATGTCAAACGTGCGATGGATACAGGTGTTGGTGGTTTTTTATTAAAGGACGCGCCGGTAGAGCAACTGGTGCAGGCCATTCATCAGGTGATGGCTGGCAAAAAGGTGGTCGATAGCGAACTACTGCTTAACTCATTGGGAGAACAAGACCCACTTTCAGAGAAAGAGCGGCAGGCACTGCGACTGGCGGCAGAAGGCAAAAGCAGCAGCGAAATTGCCAGTGCACTCTATGTTGCCGAAGGCACAGCACGTAACTACTTGTCGGAAGCCATCAGTAAGCTCAATGCCAGTAACCGTATTGATGCAGCGCGTATTGCCCGGCAAAAGGGCTGGTTGTAGGTTACTACCTACAAAACATAGGCGATGAAAGCTCTGTTTGCACAGTAAAATAGCGAGGTGCTGGAGCAGTTATTGCGAACGGGTATTGCAACTGAAGCCATGGCGGAATGGCGGCCACCACATAATAAGCTAAAACCTTCCGCCAGCCGAGGCTGGCGGAAGGTTTCGCTGCAACGCTTACGGCGTAATAATCTAGATACGAAAGTGACGAACCAACTCACTTAATGATTGTGCCAACCGAGCCAGCTCTGCACTGGATGCCTGAGTTTCATTTGCCCCCGCCGAAGTTTGTGTCGATAAGTCGCGAATATTGACCAAATTACGATCCACTTCACGAGCAACCGTTGCTTGCTCTTCAGCAGCACTGGCAATCGTCAGGTTTTGCTCATTAATTTGCCCTATGGCCTCGGCAATAAGCTGCAGTGCTTCACCAGCCTGCTGGGCAATCTTTAATGTTTCTGTTGCTTTCCCGCTACAACCGCCCATGCTCTCCACCGTATTATTGGTTTCTGCCTGCACGGCATGCATCATCCGCTCAATTTCTTTAGTCGACTCCTGCGTACGGTGCGCCAAAGCTCTCACTTCATCGGCCACAACCGCGAAACCGCGGCCGCTCTCCCCCGCTCGGGCTGCCTCTATTGCTGCATTCAGTGCCAGTAAATTCGTTTGCTCGGCAATAGCACGAATCACATCCAGTACGGAGCCAATATCTTTCACCCGCTCTGCCAGTGTCTCAATCCCATGGCGCGATGATTGCAATTCTTGATCCAGCGCTTGTATGGTTTGAATGGTATGATTAACCCGCTCTTGTCCCTGACGGGCTTTTTCATTGGCCGTTTCAGAATCCCGCGAGGTAGCGGCTGCACTGCGGGCAACCTCTTCGATGGCAGTCGTTAACTCAGTGACCGCGGTTGCCCCCTGCTCCAGCTCTTCACTTTGCTGGTGCAAAGTACGACTGGATTGCTCAGTAACGACACTAAGCTCTTCAGATGTGGTAGCCAGTTGCGAAGACGAATGGTTGATTTCATTCACCGTCTTACTTAGCTGCTGCTGCATCTGGGCCATGGTTCGGATCATCTCACCCGCTTCGTCTGGCTCATCATCATGAAATTTCTGATTCAGTTCTCCTGCAGCAATTCTTTGACTGATCAAAACTGCTGCCTGCATTGGTCTGATTAAACTTCGGCTGAGCAACAGGCCGAGTATCGCAGCAACAACGACTGCGATACCAATAATGACCATCATGTTCATATTAGCAAGCTCAATACTGCGGACTGCACTTTTAGCCTGCTCGGTTGCCGTAATTTGTTGATATTTTGCTACTGCAACCAGCGCATCGGTTACGCTTCGCGCAGCATCATTGATACCCTGATGACGGAGTTGCTCTGCTTGATCCAACTGACCTTGTTCAATAAGCGCTATCAATTGCCGGTGCAGCTGATCGTATTGTTGTTTGGCATTCACAGCTTGGCTAAAAACCGCATTGCCCGCTGCAGTTTGGTGAAATTCAGCAGCACGATCTGAGGCCTGCTGATAACTACGCATTGCATCTTGCAATGTCGCCATCCGTAATCGGCGATCAGCCTCAGAGTTGGCATACAGTACATTAAGAGTGTACAAACGAATTAATAAAAAATCCCGATTCATATCCCCAACCAGCAAGGAAGCGGGCAGTCGCCGGTCTGCAATATTTTCAAGATTAGCTCCCGTTTCAGCGAAGCGAATCTTTGCTACCCCACCAACCACAATACTTAATAGCACCATTAACGTGAAAACTATAGCAAGCCTCTTACCAATCTTAACCTTCCTCAACATAAAAACCTCACGCTATCAAACTTCCATTTAAATGAATGTATCTTCTACCGTAGCTAATTGATGCGCAGAACAAATATTAGCCACAACTAACTTTAGCCTACTGATTTATTAAAGCAAAACAATGCCTTATTTTTATAACGAATAGCCCCGACTGAACAGACAACCTCAGTTGCTCAATCACGGACTAAGTGATGCCTATCATTACGGTAGAAGTTCTCTGCGGAAAGTGACCTGCTATAACAGGATAAAGCAGTGAGCCTTGCAAGCTATCTAGCTTAGGGAATAAAAATCCAGCAACAATGGATAAGCCAACTGCCGGTGGCTACCCCAACAGCATCCACAATGCCACGCCAAACATCAGGCTGGCACCGATACGGTTTAAGTACTGAATACGATTGGCTTTGCCAAAGAAAAGTGCCAGTGCTTTGCCCCCACTGGCATACAACAACATCGACATGAACTCCAACACCAGGATAATAACCACCAGGATCAGCAATTGTGGCCAGAATGCCAATTGGCTATCAATAAAGGGCGGCAGTAATGCCATATGAAAAGCCCAGCCCTTGGGGTTAGCCACTGCGGTAATAAACCCCTGGCTAAACAAAGTACGTCTGGGTATTAACTGAGGTACCAGCCCCGCATGCTGTAAGGCCAGTTTCCCTTTGGCTTGCCACATTTGCAGACCAATGTAAGCCAGGTAACAAGCACCAACAACTTTAAGCCATTGAAATACTGCTGGGAACTGAAGCATGATAGCAGCCACCCCACAGACAGCCAAAATTGCGACCAATGCTACGCCCAGCATTTCACCCCACATCATCCAGCAAGTACGACGCACCCCCTGGCTCATGCCCAAAGTCATCGCCAGAGTCATGCACATACCCGGTGTCACCGAGACAAACAAAAATGTCGGAATAAAAACAGCCAACAGGGCCAGATTCACCATAGCAACCTCAGCAACGGAACAGCGCTATTCTGGCGACTTGTACGCAAGGCAGCAACAGGCTTAATCAGCGATTTTAGTCAACTGAGCGCAGAGCTCGCCGGCAGCATGAAATAACAAGGTTATTTCGCTAATTGATTGGCAAAATCATGGTTTACATCACGATGCCCTGCTTCATCTTTACGCACCGCTATCACAACGTCGCGCAGCCGGGCATCAGCCGGAAGTTGCCAGTAATCAATAGCGATCTGCGGTGCGGCACCATTGTCGATTGCCCCCTTGTCTATCTCTGCCAGATAACAACTGTAGCTGTACACAGCTTCTTCTTCAAAATAACCGACCAAACGATGTGCTGTTTTTGCCGACAGAATGTATAAAATTAAAAAACCGGTAAAAAATAGCCCCTGCGCCAATAAAATCAGCGCACGCTCGAACCAGTTCGGCTTGGCAATTTCAATAAAAGTCATCAGATGCATGCGTTCATTTTCAGCTTCATCCAACAGCACCCGGATCCAGCCGTTATCATGCTCCATCCGGCGCAAGCTGCGCATATGCCGCAGCATACCAGCCACCATGCCAGGTACCCCGGCGACTGTTTCTAAAATAACGGCACGGTGGCCATAGCGTTTGGCAAAAAAAGTATCTGCGCAAAAGCGCAGCATTTTAGTAAGTCGATAAGCAATCCGATCAGACAAGTTCTGCGGGCGATGGTGACTGGCTAAAGGATCCGACGGGTTATGGTTTTCCTCAGGCATGCACGCCTCCTTGTTGCTAACTGTTTTCATAGTATCGCAAAAGTACCTGAACCCTGGCTGAGGACAGCACAGCAAAAGGTGACAAAACAACGTAATATCTTTTAAAGTTTTTTAATAATAGCTACTTATATGCCCTAGAGGACAAAATTCAGAGGAGCTGCCAGATCGCAAATTACTGCCAGAGAGCAGCAATATCAGATGCACCACGACAGAATCAATTATTCCAACAAAAATAAAATTTAGATTATAAAGAATTGCAAAAAACACAATCCATGTTAATTTAGTAGCTATGAACTTTCAGTTTTTGTCCGCAGGCAAGCGCCTTCTTATGGATTAGCAACTTGGCAATCCATTTCATAACGACAAGACATTTGAGCTGACTAAAGTGGTGAAACAATGACAACATACATCTTAGGTGTCGATGGCGGCGGAACCAAAACTGTCGCCAGGTTAGTAAATACAGACACAGGCCAGAGCTGGCAGTGCCTTGGTGGCCCATCCTCCTTATCGCTGAGTGTAGATTCAGCCGTCAAAACCATTGTGCAACAAGGCAGCGAGCTTGCCAGACAAGCAGGCATCGCATTGTCCGACATCTCCCTATTATGTGGTTTGGCGGGCTCCAGCGAGCAAAGCCTCTGCCTGGCCGCACAACACGCCTTGCAAGCCAGCTTTTATCAGGTAGAAATTTGCAGCGATGCGAAAACATCAGCCTGGGGTGCTAATCATGGACAGCCGGTTGCGGTAGTCGCTCTTGGCACTGGTTCAGTCGCCATGACACTGAATAATCAAGGCATTGAAACACTGATTGGTGGCTGGGGATTGTTGGTTGGTGACGAAGGCAGTGGAGCCAGATTTGGCCTGCATGCCATCAATACCATGCTGTGGGAAATGGATAGCGGGCAAGAGCTCTCCGATACCGGGCGTTTACTCAGCGAGCAGGTGGGGCATGAACGCAGTGACATACTGTCCTGGCTACGCACCGCAAAAAGCACCGATTTCGCTGCCCTGCTGCCTGCTATTTGGCCATGGCAATCCCGCTGCCCTGTGGCTCAAGCATTGGTGCAACAACACCTGCAAGCAGTGGTCCGTATTATTCAAACACTGGATCCCAAACTACCTTTGATGCTGATCGGTGGGCTGGCCGCTCTCACAGCGCCATTATTACCTGCCCACATCCAGCAACGACTGCAACCGGCTTTGGGGGACGCCTTAGATGGTGCCTGTCTACTGGCCAGGCATTTGTTTGTGCCCATCAGCTCTGACGCCAGAGCCGGCTTCGCCAGGCAGGCTTAGCAAGCGCGCATAAACCAGGCACAGATGCACCCCAGCGTTGCATTATCTGGCAGCAGCGCGATAATCGAGCAGCGCCTGATTCGAGGCTTCCAGCATTTTCCTGCCTTTATCCGACGATTGTGTCAGTAAAATAAACAGGGTATCAATCACCAGCTCCTGCGCTGTACGTGCCAGGATGGATGACAAGCGCGCAGACGTTTCATCCGCCACCGTATGCAGGCATACATCCGCCAAACGACTGATGCTGTTACTGCCATAGCCCGTTAAGCTGATTATTTGCACTTGATTGGCTCTGGCATGTTTTGCTGTAGCAATGACTTCAGGCGTTTCACCTGACTCACTGATCACAAACAACAAGTCATCCTGGCTGTAGTTTGCCACATTCGCCAGCTGCACATGGGTATCGCTTTCGGTCAGCGCCGCCATCCCCAGCTTTTGCAGTTTCAGTGTCAAATCCCGGGCGACCAGTGCCGAAGCGCCAATACCACACAGCATGATGCGTTTAGCCGTCAGCAACTTTTGACAAGCCAGCTCAAAGGTTTGCTGGCTATTAATGGCACGGGTATTATGCAACACCGTCACTTTACTGGCGACCAGCTTATCTGCCGTCACGTCAAAGTTATCGTCGAGCGAAATCTGACCATGCAATTGAACCGATGGCTTTTCGGCTGTCTGGTGCAGGCTGTCGTTTAAGGCAAATTTAAAATCGGTATAACCCTTATTGCCCAGCTTTTGCGTAAACTTCACCACGCTGGCCTGACTGACCCCAGCCGTTTCAGCCAAAGTACGCGAAGACATGTAACGTATTTGATCCGGGTTGGAAAGAATAAAGTCTGCCAACAACTTCTCACCTGGCGAGAATAAATCACGCAAGACATTGATCTTATGAAGAATAGACATGATATTTCATCATTTATAACAAAGTGCAATCATTGTAGAGTATCAGAAATCATTTTTCATCCATTACAGTACCTGGTGCCTGTTGGCGGAGCTGCTGCTGTTTAACGGCTCACTTCTTCCAACAAGTAAAGTATCGATTGATAAGGCAGGCCGCTGTGCTCGGTGAGGCCAATTTCACAGGTCCGGCTATTGCTGTAGCCACGCTGGCAACCCGATGGAATTTGCTGTTTCAGTGTGCGCAGTGCATGAGCATTTAGCCCAGGCAGAGTAAAGCCTTTATCGCCGGCAAAACCACAACAGTCGATATCTGCCGGAATCACAACCTGCTCAGCACAGGCTTTGGTTAAAGCCACTAACTGATCGGCACTACCACGACGCTGCGTGCTGCAGGTAACATGCAAGACTACCGGTTCGGTTTGCTTGTTTATAGTCAGCGCCGGTAACGCCTTTTGGTATAAAAACTCGGCTAATTCAAACAGCTCAAAATCCGGCTGACCTGCTTGCAGTTGCAAGGCACAAGGGGCTGCATCGGTGATCACCATCAATGGTTTAGCCGGCATAGCTTGCTGCAGCTGCTGTATCGTCTGACTGCGCTTGCGTTCGGCCAGTTCGCGCCAGCCTTTGCTATCCCATGGTTGGCCGCAGCAAAGGTCATTCAGTTTGTCTGGTACCAGCAACTGAAAACCAGCGCGCTGCAGCACAATGGACAACACTGTGGGTATATCACGCGGATCGGCTGCCTGCCTGTCTGGAGAGAAAATCCGATTGGCACAACTTGGAAAGTAAAGGACAGGTGTTAATTGCGATGCCGTTGCTGCAGGCAGTTTCACCTTGCTGGCACCGCTTGGCCAAGCGCCATAGTAATAAGGCAAAGCCGGCGCAAAACGACGTAAGCCACGGGAAGCCGCACCCACAGCTGCAACACCAAGCATATTGCGGGCAACGCCTGCGCTATTCAATGCAAAACGAGCCAACTGACTGGCGGCAGAAAAATGATTGGCAGCCCAGACAGCGACTTTCGGCACAGGTTTGGCGGCCGCCCGCAATGTTTTGATATAGTCACCGGTATTGATCCCCACCGGGCAGCGACTGGCGCACAGGCCAGTTGCCGCGCAGCTATCAATACCAGCATGCTGATACGCAGCACGCGCCTCAGTAAGTTCGGTGCCTGCTAAGGCTTGCATCTGACGCTGCATCGCGATGCGTTGTCGTGGGGTCAGGCTGAACTCCTGCGATGGGCATACCGCTTCGCAAAAGCCGCACTCAATGCATTTGTCGATGATTCCATCAACCGCCGGCAGCATTTTTAGGTTGGCTAAGTGCGCATTCGCATCCGTATTTAGAATAACGCCTGGGTTTAAGATACCAAGCGGATCAAACAACTGCTTAATACGCCGCATGATCTGGTAGGCATCATCGCCCCACTCCAGGGCCACAAAAGGGGCCATATTACGACCAGTGCCGTGTTCAGCTTTTAAAGAGCCTTGAAAATCTACCGCCACCATCTGGCTAACCTCGGCCATAAAGTCCGCATAGCGCTGTTTCTGCTGCCCGGTGTCAAAGGCCTGGGTAAACACAAAGTGGAGATTGCCTTCCAGAGCATGCCCAAAAATAATGGCTTCATCATAGCCATAGCGGCTAAAGAGACGCTGCAGTGCTGCCACACCTTCCGCTAAGCGCTCTATCGGAAATGCAACATCTTCAATAATCACGGTAGTGCCGGTGGCACGCACAGCACCGACCGCAGGAAAAGTACCTTTACGAATATTCCACAAGGCAGCATTGCGACTGGCATCGCGGCTAAATACAACCTCTGCGACCAGGCTTGGACGATAAGCTGACAATACGTTATTAACCGCTTTGATATGCTGCTGCAGCAGCTCTTCGGTGGTAGCAGCTACTTCAATCAATAAAGCCGCTGCGTTAGCAGGTAACGAAGCAATATCCGGCATACCAGGTTTATCAGCCACACTTTGCAATGCTCTGAAATCCAGTAACTCAACGGCCTCGACCGGGCAACTACTAAGCAAGGAAACACTCTCACAGCAGGCTTGCAAGCTATCGAATACAAAAAAACCGGTGGCTCTGTAAGGATCTTGCGGCACCGTTTGATAGGTGATGTCGGCAATAAAACCCAGTGTCCCTTCGGAGCCAATCATCAGATGCTTCAGGATATCCAGCGGGTTTGTATAATCCACCAGCGCATTGAGGCCATAACCGGTGGTGTTTTTTAGCCGGTATTTATGGCGTATCCGGTTTTGTAACGCCTCATTGGCATTGACTTCAGCTGCCAGCGCCTGCAAAGCATCCAACAGCTGCCGGTTGCGAAGCTGAAAATCAGCAACACTCTTTGGGCAGGACGTATCCAGCACAGTACCATCGGCCAGCACCAGCGTCATATCCTGTACCGTATGGTAGCTGTTGTGTTTCACACCACAGCACATGCCGGATGCATTATTGGCTGCGATGCCCCCCACTTTACAACTGTTGATGGAGGCCGGATCCGGCCCAATCTTCCGGCCATAGGGCTGTAATAATTGATTGGCTTTAGCCCCAATCACACCAGCTTGCAGCCAGATTTTCGCGCCATCATCAATGACTCTGGCAGCTTGCCAATGATCCGACAGTAACAACAGGACCGAATCCGAAATGGCCTGGCCAGACAAACTGGTCCCCGCAGCCCGAAAGGTCACAGCAATCTGCATCTCACTGGCTCGTTGCAACACGGCCACCACTTGCTGCAGGTTATGTGCCCGCACTACCAATTGTGGCAGCAAATAATAAAAGCTGGCATCACCACTGTATGCCATGCGCCGGGGTAAGTCGGCAAACACATCCGGGGCATCACTCAGGGCTTCGAGCAAAAGCTGAAAATCCCGGTACTTCTGCTGCAAAACTGCAGGGTGGTGGTTGCTCATGGCCTGGCCTTTATCAAAGAATCAGATTCACTGTTAAGGATAAAGCAAATACGGCGCACGGTTTTGCTTAAATTCAGTCAGATCAGCCTGCCAACTTGCTTTAATTTCATCCTCAGATAGCCCTTGCTCAATAGCAAGCCGTAGCCTATCCGTGCCAGCCAGCTTATCCATAAAGTCAGCCGCCGTGAAAAAAGGCTCACCTGCTTCCGCAAATACCTGATGCCACTGGATCAGGTAACTTAATTGCAATCCTTCAACCGGTGTCTGCCGCAGGTCCTGGCCGTAAACCCTTTGATCTTTAAACTTAGGATGACTTGCCGCACCAGGAATGGAGCGAGGCGTAAACGAGAAAGGGGGCTCACTGTCCGACACATACAGTGTTGGATGGCCAATGACCTGAAAAGGAAAATCGGTACCACGCCCTTCACTGACCGGAGTCGCTTCAAAAAAGCAGAGGGAAGCATAAGCACGAATGGATTGGTGGTTCGGCAAGTTGGGGCTTGGCCGAACCGGCAGCTCATAGCGCATGGTTCGTTGGTAATTCAGCATGGGTACCAGGTGCAGCTCCAGTGGACTACTGGTATCCAGCCAGCCTTCCCCAAGGATCATCTGTGCCAGCTCAGCCACCGTCATACCGTGCAACAGTGGAATGCGATGCATGCCAACAAAAGAGCGAAACTTTTCGTCAAGCAATGGCCCATCGACAAATTCACCATTTGGATTTGGTCTGTCTAGTACAATAAAAGGAATACCCCGCTCACTGGCCGCTTCCATCATATAGTGCATAGAACTGATGTAGGTATAAAAGCGGGCTCCAACATCCTGAATATCGAACAGCACCACATCCAAATCGCTCATTGCAGCCTCAGATGGCTTTCTTGAACTGCCATAAATGGAGTAAATCTCTACGCCAGTCGCGGTATCTATACCAGCGGCGACATGAGCACCGGCATCATGATCGCCCCGAAAGCCATGCTCTGGGGCAAAGATACGCTGCACCCTGACCTGCTGGCTTAGTAAGTAATCCACCAGATGCTGTTGTTGATGCATGGATGTCTGGTTCACCACCAATCCGACGCGCTTACCGGCCAACAGCGGCAAAAACCGCTCCGCTTGTTCAACGCCGAGCACCAGTTTCTCTTCGTGCGTATCTGGCTGCGAAGGCGCGGGACTGCAAGATGCAAGCAGCAACATCACCACACAAGATGCGATCGTTTTAACCATGATTGACCTCCAGTATGGCACTGCGTAACCGGCCATGATGTTTCTCCAGTAATTGTTGCCCGCTGCGGATATCCAGCCCAGTGACAAGATGTAAAATAGCCAGTTTGGTTTGATGACCGGTTTTTTGCACCGCTTCACTGGCCTCTTGCAAAGTGCAGCCGGTTGCTTCAGCCACAATTCTTACTGCCCTGGCATAGAGTTTTTGATTGCTGGCACTCACATCCACCATCAGGTTTTGATACACCTTACCACAGCGGACCATACTGGCTGTAGTCAGCATATTCAGCACCATTTTTTGGGCCGTTCCCGACTTCATCCGGGTTGATCCCGTCAGCACTTCAGGGCCAACCACAGGACAAATGCTGATCGCAGCACAGCGGGTGACGGCAGAGCCCGGATTACAGGTTAGCGCGACTGTGGCCGCTCCCAGCTCACGTGCATACGTCAAAGCATGGGTCACATAAGGAGTACGACCACTGGCCGCAATTCCTACCAGAACATCCTTGGCACTGAAATCGATTCGCTTTAAATCTGCGATACCAAGATTGCCATCATCCTCGGCTCCTTCCACCGCTTTATGAATGGCCGCATCGCCACCGGCAATAATGCCAATGACCTGCTCGGGCGACACGCTAAAGGTTGGCGGACACTCAACGGCATCCAGCACACCTAAACGTCCGCTGGTTCCGGCACCAAGATAGACCAGACGCCCACCGTGCTGGAAGGCATCCACAATATGGTCGACTGCCTCTGCAATCTGCGGCAAGACCGCTTTAATCGCTGGGGCAATACGATGGTCTTCCGCATTAATGGTTTCCAGCAGTGCCAAAGATCCCAGCTCATCCAAATCCAAGGTGTACGGGTTCCGGCTTTCTGAAACTAACTGCTCCAGCTCATTCACCAGCTCTATATGATCATTCACTGCTCTTACCTTACGTTCAAATGTTTCAATAAAAATCTTTATAGCCAAACGGCTTAAACCCTTTGTTCAGCCAGCTTCCATTGTTGCTGCTGATCACGGCAAGGCTTCGCAGCGACGCAGATAAAGAACGCGATGAGCGTGCCAATGCATAATTGCCAGGTGAATCCCAGATCAAAGCGCCAGCTCTCAGGCAGGTATGCTTGCAAAGTGTATGGCTGCAGTGCCAAAGGCACCATAAAACCGGCAATAAAGGCCCAGGTGACACTGGTTTTGCTGCCTCGATTGGTAAATAACGCGGTGAAATACACGCCCAATAACCCACTGTAGGAAAATACCATCACGCTCAGCGCAAAAGCCAGCAATGGCATATCCGAGCTTTTTTGCCAGTAAAAGCAGATAATGGCCATGCCTGAAAGAGCTAAGGCACTCAGAGTCATACCGGCCTGCCCTGCGAACACATAATGTTTTTCTGCAGGCTGAGCCTTCGAACCGCCCTGCTTTTGCTTTTCTAACCAGGGCCGGTAAAGATCCTGCACCAGCACCGATGACATCGCATTTAACCCGGAGTTGATGGTTGACAAAGCCGCAGCCACCACCCCAATAGTGACAAGGCCACGCACCCCACTTGGCATTTCATGCAATACATAAGACATAAAGACCGTTATTTTTTCGCCGGAGAAGCTGTCCGACATAGTCCCACCTTCGCTTAACATCAGATCCGGCCGCAGATAAAAGATGTACAGCAACATGCCAATAAAAATAAACAACAGCATCACCGGGATCACCATCACAATGGACCAGAGCAAGGCTTTTGAACCACTTTTCGCATCTTTGCACGACAACATCCGCTGAGTAATGTCCTGATCCAGTCCAAATGCAGCAATATTGAGCAAGGTAAAGCCAATCAGTGCGGACCAAAAGGTAAAAACCCCGGCGGAGGTAAAGTCCAGCCGAAAGTCAAACAGGGTTAATTTTGATAACTCACGATCATGCGGATGCGCCAATGCATCCATAATTTGCGTGAAATCTGCTGGGATGGCATACAATAATGACACTATCACTGCCAGGGCAGCAGAAACATACACGATGCACTGAATCACATCGCTGTAAATCACTGAGCGGATCCCCCCGACAAACGAATAGGCCAAGCCCGCCATGGTCAGTAACAGGATGGACAAAATCACACTACCGGCCGCAATATCGGCGAACAGAATCATTGAAACTGCAATACCCGCCATATACAAGCGGGCACCGCTGGCAAACACACGCCCGAATAAGTACAGCACACTGGCTTGTGATTTGGAGCTTGCACCAAAACGTTGTTCGAGCAACTCGTACACGGTACCTACTTTGTACTGATAAAAACGGGGAATTAAAGCAACTGCGACCACATAAGCCGCAATAAAGGCTCCAATATTGGTCATTAAGTAACTGAAATCCCCCCGGAACCCTTGATCTGGTCCCCCTAGAAAGGTAGCAGCCGATTGCGAGGTGGCCAGTACAGAGACAGCCACCATCCAGATGGGCATTGAGTTTCCGGCAAGAAAGTAATCTCTGGCATTATTCGACGTGCGCTGACTAAAATACCAGCCAGTGAATGACATCAGTGCTATATAAACGCAGAAAGCCAGCCAATCTGGCCAATCGAATTGAGATGTCATGATCACCTTGCCTTTGTTCTGTGTACTTACGTAATCTTTTATACTATATTCTTAACGCATTAAAGAATAATTGATTACGCAAGTCAAGTGACTAGGTAGTGATTCATTTCGGTATCGTCTGGAGGAAACCTTGAAACAAGCCAACTTTCTGAGTTTGCCTATACAACTCGTCGCTGCAAGCATACTGCTCGCACTGGTGTCGCTAACCGCATGCAGTAAAGCCTACACAGAAGCACAATTGCGTGCAGATATCGCACAGAAGCTCATGATCGACATCCGCTACTTCTGTGATGATGGTACCGCTGCAGATCACTGCCGCACACCAGTAACAAGCTTGCCAGATGACATCCAACGCCTTATCAGCGAACACGCCATTGGTGGCGTCATCCTGTTCCGGGAAAACCTGCAAAGCATTGAACAGATTATTCAACTCAACCAGCAACTGCAGCAAGCAGCACAACAAAGCAGCTCAGCACAACCGCTCTTTATCGGCATAGACCAGGAAGGAGGCCGGGTTTTCAGAACACCGCGTGAGCACAGCACCGCCTTTACCGGCAATATGGCCATAGGAGCTACCTACCCAGCCTATGGCACCCACTTCGCCAGGCAAAGTGGTAAGGTGCTTGGGGCAGAATTAAAAGCCTTGGGCATCAACCTGAACTTTGCTCCCACCGTAGATGTGAACAACAACCCGGCTAACCCGGTGATCAACGTCCGCTCTTACAGCGAAGATCCGCAACTGGTGGCAGAACTTGGACTGGCCCAGCTAGTCGCAATGCAGCAACAAGGGGTGCTGGCCACCTTAAAGCATTTCCCTGGCCACGGTGATACCCATGTTGATAGTCATCATGGTTTACCCAAAGTAAGCCATCCACGCAGCCGTATTGATGCGGTCGAGCTGTTGCCATTTCGTTATGGCATTGCCCATGGTGATCCAGCCATGATCATGACGGCCCATATTCAGTTCCCGGCGCTGGATAACAGCACCCTGACAGACACTCAGGGCAACAGCCAATACCGGCCGGCGACCTTATCACGGGCCATCCTAACCGACTTGCTCCGAAACGAGCTGGGTTTTCAAGGCCTGATTGTCACCGATGCGCTCGATATGGCGGGGATCAGTCACTTTTTCAGCCCCACTCAAGCGCTGATCGAAACCTTTCGGGCTGGTGCTGATATTGCGCTGATGCCCATCCGCTTGCACCACCCTGACGAGCTGAGCGGTTTAAGTCGGCTGATCGATGCTGTCGTCGCTGCGGTGCACAGTGGCGAGCTTTCCGCGACTGAAATTCGCCAGTCTGCCGAGCGTATCCGCCAGTACAAACAGCACTATCAGTTGGCAGAGGCGCTCTCCGCGGATATCGATCAAAGCATCAGCAGGGCACAGACTTTACTTGGTAATGCGGAGCATCGGTTGATAGAGCAGCAACTGGCAGAAGCAGCCATCACTGTGGTACGCGGTGACCAGATCCCACTGGATGAGCAGATCACCAACCTGCTCTTAGTGATGCCCGAACGTTCTGGTTGCATGGCATTGCACCATGAATTGACCCAGGCGCGCCCATCCCTTCGCAGCACTTGCCTATCGCTGGATGACTACCATGCAGCTGCATTCAACAGCCAACTACAGCATACAGATGCAGTGCTGGTTGGTAGTATTGTGCCAGCGGCCAGCCTGGTGGAGTTTGGTGGCATGTACGATCAGCAACCAACATCAGGTGAGCGTTTAAATCCACAGCAACAGCAGCAGTTGTTGCCGCAGTTGATCGCACAAGCGAAAGCGGCCGGGCAACAGGTGATTTTTGTGAGCCTGCGAACACCTTACGATATTACATCGCTGGCAAAAGATGCTGATACAGTGCTGGCCGTATACGGCTATAACACCCATCTGGAGCAGAGTGATAACCAGCAACGGATAACAGGCCCGGCCTTTGCTGCATTGGCACGCGTTCTGACCGGGCAGGCACAGCCAGAAGGAAGGCTGCCAGTCAGCCTGGATTAGGAGGCTTTCAGCATGTTTCAACGATTGAGCAACTATGCCGACAGTATTTTGTCTGCTCTGCCTGCTAACCGGTTACTGGCCATCGACACCTTTCGGGGCCTGACCATTACGGCCATGATTCTGGTGAATAATCCCGGCAGTTGGGGAGCCATCTATGCGCCCCTGAAACATGCCGATTGGCATGGCTGGACAGCTACGGATTTAATCTTTCCATTCTTCGTCTTTATTGTTGGGGTATCGATCCTGTTATCGGTCGGAGCACAGCAGGCACGAGGGGTGGACAAAGCGGCCATAGTACGCCATGGCGCTAAGCGCATGCTCAAGCTGATTCTGCTGGGCTGGTTTCTCGCACTGTTTTACTACAATTTCCGCGACCCGTCGTTTAACTGGCTGACCGACCGCTTGCTGGAAATGCGGATCCCAGGCGTCTTGCAACGGCTAGGAGTCGTTTACTTTGCCACCCTGCTGATCGTACTGTATTGTCCCAGACGTCATTACCCCGGCTGGGCCATCGGACTTTGCCTGCTATACAGCCTGCTGCTGTTGTGGGTACCCTACAGCGATGCGGAGGGTGTTCGTTACCAGGGCGAGCTAGTACCCGGCAACAACCTGGCTGCCTGGCTTGATACCCTGGTATTTGGCGCTAAGCATCTTTATACCGACAGTCAGCCCTTCGCTTCCGATCCGGAAGGCTTACTCAGCACCTTGCCGGCTATCAGCAGTTGCCTGACTGGCGTCATAGCGGCACAGTATCTGCACAGTAAAGCCACCTTAAACCAGAAAATTTTGGTACTGGCAGGCTCTGGTCTGATCCTGATAGTACTGGCGGAATTACTCAGTAACATCCTCCCCATCAATAAACCACTCTGGACCCCAAGCTACGTGTTGCTGAGTACAGGTTTCGCGTTGGTCATACTGGCGATTTGTCTCTGGCTGATTGATCGGCATAACTACCGCCGCTGGACGGCGCCTTTTGTTGTCTTTGGTGCCAATGCCATTGCTTTTTTTATGTTTGCCGGTGTGATGGCCCGCCTGTTCGGCTTAGTACCCTTGGGTGATCGTTCCGTGCAAAGCCTGCTCTATGGTGATCTGTTGCAGCCACTTTTGGGCAGCTACAATGGCTCGCTTGCTTATGCCCTGCTCTTTTTAGCCATGTCCTATCTGGTCATGCACTGGATGTACAAAAAGGGCTGGTTCTGGAAGGTATAAGTCACTGATGTTACTAAACAGGAAGCCACAGAACAGACAGCTTTCGCCCTCTTAGCCCCCTCTTAGACGGTCAGTCTGGTTAAAAAACTGGCCGTGCCATTTGACAACGGCCGAAAAATAATCAATTATTCATTCATGGCAGTTTATATAAAAATCTATTATTCATAAAACACAAAGAGCAAACACAGGGAGACAACATGCATACATCAACAGGATTCAGGGTTTCCATAGTTAGTGCGTCTGTGCTGTTAGCCTGCTCAAGCCTGGCAACAGCTGATACGGCAGAAGAAGACGGGGTTGAACGGATACAGGTCAGAGGCTTTGCCGCCTCGCAAGAGCGTAACCTCAATATCAAGCGATTCTCAGACGTTATTGTCGATGCAGTCACGGCAGAAGATGTAGGCAAGTTCCCGGATCAAACCGTGGCAGACTCACTGGCCCGCATCAGCGGTGTTCAGGTGGAAAAAAGCGACGGTGAAAGCGACCGGGTCAGCATTCGAGGCACCGCCCCCCATTTGAACCTGACATTACTGAATGGTCAGAATGTCGCTTCGGCAACGGCTTCAACCTCTATCCTGACGCCATCACGCGGCTTTAATTACTCCTTGCTTCCGGCCGAAGTGATTCAAACGCTGGAGGTGCATAAATCAGCCCAGGCTAAAATTGATGAAGGCTCACTTGGAGGCACTGTCATTGTCCGTACCCGCAATCCACTGGAGCTAGAGAGTAACTTTTTAGCTTTATCGGCCCGAATGGCCTATCAGGATAGCAGCAACAAGACCAGTCCACTGCTTTCTGGCTTTTATTCCTGGAAAAACGATAACGAAGACTTCGGCTTTAATGTCAGTGCCGTTTATAAAGAAAACAACATTCAGCGCGACAGCAAATTCACCGGTGGTTTAAGCCGTGTTGTGCGCGATGAGATGACCTATTTTGCTCCAGCCGAAGCCCGGGCATCGCGCTATGAATCAGCCCGCGATCTCACCACCCTGACAGCGGCATTCCAATACGCGCCAACCGCTGCCTGGTCGTTTACATTCAACAATTTATATTCCAAAGTTGATCAAGAGAACTATTCGGTTGCCAATGGTGCCTACTTAATTGGCAGCCCCAATGATATCCAGTTTAGCAACGCAGTTGGCAACCTGATTACCGATGGCCGGGTGTTGCCAAATGACAATGATGTCAATTGGGAGAAAGAGGCGTTGTACACAGCCAATTATCATTTAGGGGGCTATGAAACCCGGGTGCATGATTTACAAGCAGAGTACTCGGCGGACAACTACACCTTATCCTTCCAGTTTGGTTTTACCCGCGCCAAAGGGGATATCAAAGATGATCAGGTAGAGTTTCAGGCCGCCGCTGCTGCAGACTTTAGCATTGCCGGTGGCGATGTTTCCTATCGCTTTGACGATAGCTTAATGCCGGCCGATTACAATGGCCTCTATACCCACCGTAATCTAATTTCCAACACCCAGAAAGAAAGCTACTTCCAGGCCGATTTGAATTACCAACTGAGTGGCGGCTGGTTTACCTCCATTGATGCAGGGGTAAAATACCGCGCCCACAACAAAACCTCAGGTTTGTTTAAAGTGGTCTGGCACCCGGATGATCTTGGCGCAGCCCGCTTAAGCCAGTTTACCGATGGCAGCTTAATTCAGGACTTTTTTGCCCGGGGCACAGAGCAGCATGCACTCTATCAATTTAATCACGCCGCCTGGCAGCAATGGACGGCGGATACCACGCCACTGCGTGAGTACGATCATATGGAGTATGCCTTTGACCTGACTGAAAATATTGGCAATGCCTACCTGCAGGGTAATTTTGCTATCGATAAGCTGCGCGGTAACATCGGTGTGCGCTATGCCCGCACCGAGCAAACCAGTGAAGGCTATGATTTTTGGATGCAATTCCCCTGGGCTCCGGAATCCTGGGTCTGGACTCCCGTGGTGGTGGAACGCAGCTACGACGATATCTTGCCAAGCCTGAACCTGAGTTACAGCCTGGAGGAAGATATCATCCTGCGCTTTGCTGCTGCCAAAGTTATCTCCCGGCCAGACTACGACTTACTCACCAGCCGTCGTGGTTACCGTAAGACTGCATTCCACAATCCACCCAACCCGGGCTTCCAGGGCAATCCGCACCTGGATCCGTATCGGGCCAATCAGTACGATCTATCGGCTGAATATTACTTCACCAGTGCATCCATTGTATCTGTTGCCTATTTCTACAAGGATATCAGCTCCTACATCGACGAGCAGTACTTCCCGGTGATGCTACCCGATGAGAACAACAATCTGGATGAGTACAACCTGCGCACGCCGGTGAATACCGAAGGAGGGGTGAATCAGGGCATCGAGTTAAACCTGCAGCATAATTTTGGCAACGGCTTTGGTGCCCTGGCCAACTACACCTATGCCGATGCCAAAATGAATGAAGAAGGCAAAGAGCTTCCCAACAACTCGCGCCATACCTACAACGCAACGGTTTATTACGATGAAGGCGATTGGTCGGCCCGGATCTCCTACAATTACCGCGACCGTTACTACGCCGGTATCATAGGTGAGCATCGTTGGTATCAAAGTGGTTACGGCCAGATTGATACCAATATCTCCTACCGGATCAATGAAAACTTTACGGCCATGCTGCAGGTGGTCAATTTAGGTGACGCCAAAGCAAAAGCGGAAGTTGGCGATGATGGTGCCCCATTCCGGATTAACCACTTTGGCCGTCGCATCTTTGCCGGTGTCAGTGCCAGGTTTTAAGCATCAGGCCACACGTAAAGCTGCCAGGCAGTTTTGCGTGTGGCTGCATAGTGCATAGACCGTACTGCCCGCAGTCGCGGTGATGAATCTGTTGTGAGCCCGCTCAGCTCGAACAGAAATACCAGGCTACAGCCAGACGTGCAGGCTTAATCTGCCAACCATTTATACATGACCAGCGCATCAATAAAGCCAAGCTCAGGATGGTTGAATGCGCGGGGCAATGTACCAACAACGGCAAAGCCCAGCTTCTGCCAAAGTCGTATCGCACCTTGATTGCTCGATGCTACAAAATTGAACTGCATCGCCAGATAGCCCAACTCTTTGGCTACCTGCTGTGAGTGCAAACACATGGCACTTGCCAACCCTCGCCCCCTGGCAGTTTCTGCCACCATGTAACCACAATTGCAGACATGGCTGCCAGGCCCAGCCTGGTTGGTTTTCAAATAGTAAGTGCCCAGGATTTGGCCCCCCTCTTCCGCCACAAAGGTTTGCCGTGGCGTTAGCAGCCACAGCTGCCTGGCTTCCTCTTTACTGATGTCTCTGGCAAAGGCATAGGTTTCGCCTGCTGCCGCAATGGCATGAAAAATTGGCCAAATCTGTTCGAAGTCGTCATGGGTAGCAAAACGAATGTTCATGTTTGAGGTTTCCAATCCAATAATCACAGCCGATTATACCGTTTAGGCAAGTCGAGGCCTTTCTAAAGACCCCGACCAGTTCAACCTAGTGCTGTAATCTTTGGGAAAGCTTCGTTACTGCATCTACCACGTTTTGTGCGTTGCTTTGGATTTGGTCAATCACGGCTCTTGCCTGGTTGACCAGCTCAGTCACTTCCTGGGTTTGTGCCTGGCTGCCTTGTATTAACTCGACCGCACTTGCAGCCAACTGCTGGTTTTTACCGACTACATCCACAATTTCGACCGTGGCTGCGCTGGTGCGGGAGGCCAGTTGCCGAACTTCATCCGCGACCACGGCAAACCCCCGTCCTTGCTCACCGGCTCTGGCAGCCTCAATAGCAGCATTCAGTGCCAGCAGGTTGGTTTGATCCGCAATGCTACTAATGCTTTGAATAATGGTCCCAATCACTTCAGATTGCTTATCCAGACCATGAATAATTTCAGCTGCTTTCCCCATCTCTACTTCAAGCTGTTGCAGCATCGCAGCGGTCTCACTCACCACCCTGATCCCTTCCTGAGTGCTGCTATCCGTTTGCCTGGAGCTGTCAAAAGCAACCTTTGCGGTGGCGGTCACGTCACGCTCTTGCTCGACTTCATCCGTAATCAAAGTGGCAAACTTAACCACCTTGTGGTACTCACCCTGCACATTTTTGATCGGGTTGTAAGAGGCTTGCAGCCACACTTCTCTGCCAGCACTGTCAACACGAGCGTAACGCTCTGAAAAAAACTGACCACTGCGTAAACGTTGCCAGAACTGTTGATAATCTTTGTGATTGTATATTTCAGGCGCACAAAACATCCGGTGATGCTTGCCTTTAATGTCTTCCAACCGATACCCCATAGCATTTAAGAACAGATCGTTGGCAGTTAACACATGGCCATCCATATCAAACTCAATCATAGCGGTCGAGCGCAGCATCGCTTTTATCACACTTTCAAACTGATGCGATGCTTCAATGGTTCGGGTTAAATTCGTTGCATAGACTTCAAAACGCTCCAGCTTGTCATCCAGGTTCCTTACCGGGCACACAGCAGCGCGCAACCAAAATTGCTGACCATTGGCATTTGCAATTTGCCAGGCACCGATCCAGACTTTGCCTTCACTGAGAGCCGCGACCAGTTTCTTGTAATGATCCGTACTACGAAGCGCTGCAGGGACCAGTTCTTTCATAGGCTTTCCTTGTACTTGCGTACCTGAAAGGCCAATCTCCTGCTCAAAGTTCTGATTTACGGATACAACCTGACCATTGCTGGTTAAATCCAACCGCAACATCTCGGCACTGACAGCGACGCTGATTTGCTTTAATGAAGCAATTTCTTGCTGTAATGACTCATTTTCCAAGCGTAATTTTTTTACACCAAACATCGTTATCCATGCCTTCGAAAAATTAATTATTCGCTCAGCATGGTAAAAGCCGCTACATTAGTCAAGGAGTTTAAAGCTGTTGAGCAAAGCGTAAAACATTGCCAATAACGACACCGCTCAGCACGGTCTGTATTCGACATAGGAGCAGCACATGCCTAAAGCAACTGCGCCCCAAAATGCGGCTCGTCGCCACTTTTTAAAACTAGTGGCGGGCTCAGGTTTAATCGTCAGCACCGCCATGCTGCCTGGCCTGGCATTTGCTGGCCAGCGCTTTCGACCCGGTTTGCAGTTATATACCGTCCGGGAGCTGATGCAGCAAGATGCTCGCAGCACCTTTCAGCTGATTGCAGATCTTGGTTACCAAGAGGTAGAGTTTGCCGGCCTGTTCGATCACCCCGCCAGCACCCTCGCCACATGGTTAACAGACTTTAAGCTCCGTGCACCAGCCGGGCATATCCAGTTGCAGCCCTTACTAAGTTCACCCAGCAAAATTTTGGAAGAAGCACTGACCTTGGGGCATAGCTACGTGGTGCTTGCCTACCTGCACGATCATGAGCGTGCCGATGGGCTAAGCAGCTACCTGTCCCTGGCAGAGCAGTTAAACCGGATTGGTGAACAGTTTCAGGCAGCAGGGGTACAACTTGCCTACCACAATCATGACTTTGAATTTGTACCAACCAACGGCACCACACCTTATGAGGTATTGCTGCAGCAAACCAGTGCAGACAGCCTTAAAATGGAACTGGATATTTACTGGGCCGCCAAAATGCAGGTCGATATGCCATCCCTCTTCCGGCAGCATCCCGGCCGCTTCCCGCTCTGGCACTTAAAAGATATGGCTGCCGATGGTGGCTTTGCAGATCTTGGCCAAGGCATCATTGATTTTGCCCCCATCGCAGCACAAAGCAGCCTGGCGGGTTTGCAGCATGCTTTTGTTGAAAGAGATCACACCGACGACCTGCAAACGACCCTGGAGCAGGGGCTAAAAGGCTTTAACAAGATCCTGTTGTGAGTGTTACTGCAAAGTGCAGTTACAACAATGCGGTCTCGAAGTTCCGGTACCGTGTTATCGGGCATGGATAAAACGCAGGCGTATTAATCAGCTCTTCCCCCTTTGCCTTTGATACCAGCGACGATAGTGTGTATGCTTATTATTTATACAGCTGTATTAGATAATTCAGCAATAATGACCAAACCAAGGAAGATTGCATGATGTCATTTAGATACTCCTATTCAAAACGCCCTTTACTTTTACCTTTAATTATTGCGCTGACCGGACTACTCCTATTCAGTTATGGCGCTAAGGCTGATAACCGCCAGGACGCCGACGGCGCTGGTGATCATCCGGCGGTGAAACGAGTCGCAGGTTCATTTATTCGTACTTTTGAAAGAGACGATTTTGCACAAGTCATGCTACCGGCAGGAGCACTGGACTTAAGAACCAGAGCCTACTCAGACGATCTGGCTGTAGAAGGCGAGCACCTGAGAATGATCTATGAGTTCACAGATCCTGATATCAGTCCTTTGCGGGTACATCGAAGTTATCTTCATACGCTGGAAGAGCAGGGTTTTGACATCCTGTTTAGTGGTGAGGGTGATGAGCTGGTAAGCGCCGGACGCAGTGCTAACTTCCTGACTCAACACCGGCACCTCGCTGCCAATGGCCCAATTCAGGTTCGGCAAAATGTTTATTACATCTTGGCGCAAAAGCCAGCTGAAGCACTTACGGTCAGTGTTTCTACTTACCTATTTGCCGGTAACAACCCTCGCGGTACTGGTGTGACTGTTAATGTAGTGACCGAAGAAGCCATGGAAGTCAGTATGGAGCACCGGCCACTGACATCGAACGAAATGGCAGACAGTCTGATAGAAAGTGGCCGTGTTGCCATTCAGGATATACTCTTTGCATTTGACAGCGATGAGATTTTGCCAGAATCTGCCGACAGCCTGAGTACCATCGCTACCTTGCTGCAGGAACAAGCTGAGTTGAGGCTGCTGGTAGTTGGCCATACTGATGATGTTGGTGACTTTGACTACAACCTCAGGCTTTCACTACAACGTGCAACAGCAGTGGTCAGCTACTTACAACAACGGCATAACGTCGACTCGGCCCGGTTACAAGCCTCCGGGGCTGGCATGATGGCGCCAATTGCCAGCAACCGGAATGAAGCTGGCCGCAGTTTGAACCGGCGCGTTGAACTGGTTGAAATCAGAGCACGTTAGTGCTC
>NZ_JAUGZK010000010.1:0-124049 GCF_036327005.1 Alkalimonas mucilaginosa | reverse complement strand
CAACCTGTTTTTTAACAGGTTTTTTTGTGCCTGCTATTCAGATATTGAACATCATTTCTCAGTTATACACCTGTATTCATTTGAAGCTTTAGAATTTTTGCCGAAAAGCTTCTGCCATCAAGCCTAACTTATACATTATCTGATTCGACCGAGCTAAAGCATGTGCGTTGGGTTGAAGGATAGCCATCAGTAAATAGCAATTCTTATTGCTAAACCCCTGACAATAAACTAAGTGGATATCACTTGTTCGTTTAACTTGAGCAATAAAAAGGGGGAAACCAACGCCATGTGTTGCCAGGTGAATGTGCCTAACCTGTTCTAGCTTGATGATATCAAGGTTATAAGGGTGATCGTAGAGGACATCTTTACCAAACCACGCAGGCAATACACCAGATTTATACTTTTTGAAATCTGCGATCAATTCTAAGCGCTCGTCTTTGCTAAGTGCTTCGTCAAGGATCTTGCTAGTAAATACCCGAATCACTCGGTAAATTCACGCAATTTTGCAGCATCAGCCTCTAGCAGCAGCTGTTCACTCAACCGGCTTATTTCTTTAAGCCGTGCTGCCGCAGGCCGGAATAAACCTTGCTCTGCAGCACCAGAGGCCTCAATAATACGTAGCATTTTCTCGTAAAGCTCTGCACTGAGAATGTAACCTGTTGGTTTGTTGTTTGAAAGCACCGCCACTGGCTCATCAATAAAGTACTGACTTAAGTTTTTGCGGGCTTCGGATACTGACACTGCTTTTTCAGCCAAAATCGCATGCGAAGACATAATACACCTCGAATAAATCCAAAACTTTGCACTTGATTATGTACATAATTAAGTGCAAAGTTAGTATGGTGCATAAAGTAACAGATTACAAGGTGAATGCAGTAATACTCATGATCAGCCATGCAGCTACCAACTGCCAATCAGGATTGCCAGCTCATAGCAGTTATCTCTTATTTTAGAGCGGCGGTCAGCCCAGCCAGCAGTCCAGTTCAGGGCAACTGAACCCCTTTCGGGAACTTGGTCTGCTGCCATAATTCCTGCCAAAGCTGTGCGCTATCGTCCCACTTGCCCTGCACAACCCAGTTGGCCAGGGCTTCGGCTACTTTGGGGTAGTGCACCGGGCCGGCGCTTTTGCTTTGCAGCCATTGGATAATGGTTTGGGCGTTCAGTTCGGGCATGGCAGTGGCAAGACCAAGTTGACGCAGGGTTTCCACATTGCTTTGCTGTTCAAACTGACCCATCAGCGGTTTGAGCAATAACTTTTTACCCAAGGATAGGGCTTCGGACGGCAGTTCAAAGCCACCGTTGGCAATAACGCCTTCACAGCGCTGCAGGTGACGCTGAAAGTTCTGATGCGACAGCGGATGCAGGCTGATGTTATCGGCAATTTCATGTTCTTTTTGCTCCGGGTGATAACAAACAAAGCGCTGGGTTTTAATACGTTGTAGCAAGCTGCGGATTTGTTGCAACTGCTCAAACGGCAGATACACCAGAATATAAGGCTCTGCATCGGTTGTTTGGCCATCGATTTGGTGCACGATGGGGGGCAGAATGGGTTGGTCAAAGTGGTACCAGTGCAAACCAATGGCGTGCTGCACCGGCGCAAAGTATTGCATCACCAGCCGGTCTAAGGCTGTCATACCAACCTTGGGAACCTGATGGCGAAAGGCATTCTGATGGCTGATACCAATCGATGGGATCTGTTGCCTGCGCGCTGCCCAGGCGCTGATGGGCTCAAAGTCGTTAATCACCAGATCGTAGCCGGATAAATCCAGTGCTCTAATATCGCGCCATAGCTGCAGCGGGTGGTTATTGAGTGCCGTTTTGATGGGGCGAATGCGGCCTTGTTCGGTGATAAAGGTTAAGCCTCGTCGGGTTTGATAATCGCCAAAGTCATCCATCGAAAAATACTGATCGGCAGCACGGCCTGAGAACAAAAAATCCACCTGCACCGGTTGTTTGTTTAATGCCTGTGCCATGGCTCTGGCGCGGGCGATATGGCCATTACCGGTTCCCTGTACACCATAAAGTATTTTCATAAAACTCCTAAGTTAACAGGGACAGGGCGATATGCGCACAGGCCATGCCTAGCAGTGCCCCAATCAAAACGTCGGTCATAAAGTGTACGCCCAGTAAGATGCGGGATAAACCGATTAAGGTGGCCCAGCACAGCGCCAGCAGATAAAACTCCGGATAAAACTGACCGATGAGCGTCGCCATTAAAAAGGCGGCAGCAGTATGACCAGAGGGTAAGCTGTAACGATCACTTGGGGTGATAAAGCTGGTGAGAAATTCGCACAGTTCTTTGGGGCGGCGGCGGCGAAAACTGTTTTTGGCTAACCAATAGATGGGGAGATGAATGCTGAAGGCCAGTAAGCCAGCTTGCAGGAAGCGAGGGCTATCCAGCCACCAGGTTAGCAGGCCCAGCAACAGGTAGAGGTGGCCATCACCGGTGCGTGAAATGACTTTGCTGATACTG
Source organism: Alkalimonas mucilaginosa (assembly GCF_036327005.1). Lineage (NCBI taxonomy): Bacteria > Pseudomonadati > Pseudomonadota > Gammaproteobacteria > Alkalimonas > Alkalimonas mucilaginosa. The sequence goes on along the minus strand of NZ_JAUGZK010000010.1, from coordinate 121,576 downwards.
GCCACTTGCCTGGTAAAGCGGTGCCGTAAACAAAACAACGAAAACGCTAAATCTAATTCTGCTATGGGTTGTATGGCTCGCATCTGAGACCCTCCATTGAGCACACAGCACAGAATGTAGCTTTAGCTTACTGGGCTGAGATGACAGCAATATGACATCAATGGAGGATGAAAAGCTGCTAGCTGACCGGACTTAATTGCAATTGATTTCTGCCCTTAGCTTTGGCTTCATACAGTGCTTTATCAGCGCTTAGCATCAGAGTATCGGCATTGTCGTAACCACTAAAGCTGCACACACCAATGGACACTGTGGTGATCATGTTGGGTTCATGGTAGCGGCTTGCTAATTGTTCTGTGGTTTTCCTGATTTTCTCCAGCACAGAAACTGCAGCATCAACAGGCGTGTGTGGCAGTATGGCCAAAAATTCTTCACCGCCAATGCGGCCTATCACATCGCTGGTACGCAACAGCTTTTGGCATTCTGCAGCAAAGTCGCGTAGCAATTGATCGCCAGTGGCATGACCAAACTGATCGTTGATTTGTTTAAAGTGATCAAGATCCAGCATGGCTATGCTAAGCGGGTAATGGTGGCGACTGGCAAGACGCAGTTGCTGATCCAACAGTTTCAGGGTGTAGTGTCGGTTCGGAAGTGAGGTAAGGCTATCAAAGTGCGCCAGATGATGCAGCCGCTTACGTTGCCACCAGATCCGGGCCAACAGGAACAGCAAGAGCAAGCTGCCTGCGATGGCACCAATTAACAGTGCAGTGAGTAGCCGCTGATGCCTGGCTTGATTGCTGATCAGGCTGTGTTGCAGCTCCAGCTCTTTTTGTAGCAATTCATTTTCCAGCTGCCGACTATCCAGTTCATGCTGGGCTCTGAGTTGATGCAGTAATTGGGTACTCTCTTCCCGTTGTAGTTCAGTCAGGCGTTGACTGGCTGTTTTCAGCAATTGGTAAGCTTCGTCACTGCGACCACGTTGACTAAGCCATTCTGCTTGCTGGCGTTGTACTTCAGCGTGTTGAATGGGCATATGCTCGGGATCGGCATAAAGCATGGCCTGCTGCAAGTGTTGCTCTGCCATACTTGTATCGCCACTTTGTAAAGCAATTCGGCCCAGCTGAAGTTGGCTATCCAGTAGCATGTAACGATTATTGGCTTGCTCAAAACTAGTGAGTGCTTGCAGCAGCAATGTTTTGGCTTGCTCAGGATCCTGTTGCTTTATGGCAATGGCTGCCAACTCTTTTTGTGCGTAAGCAACGCCTTGATCGTCGCCCGCTGACTCTGCTAATTGCAGTGATTGCTGCAGTTTGCTCTTACCCAGAGCGTGATCGCCCAACTTGCTATGGGCTTTCCCCAGACCATACAAAGCAATGCTCACTTCGACCGGGCTATTATGCTGCTGATGAAAAGCGACGGCTTCTTCGAAATAAGGTATGGACAGTTCATGCTCACGGCGGTATTCATACACCAGTGCAATGTAGCCCGCGATATGACCTTTGGTAATTACCCCTGCACCGGTTGTTGGGGCAAGTTGGTACGCATGCAGTAAATCTTGCAAGGCTTCGACATAATTGACCAGACTTAACTGCAGCACGCCGCGAACAACCAATGCCTGAATGAACAACTGCTGGTGCTGCAGCTCCCCGGCGAATTGCAGAGCGCTTTCAGTAATCGGCATACCTTCTGCTGGGGTGCCTGCCAAATCAAAGGCATAGGCTCGAACCAGTTGCAGGCTATGATACAGCCAGGGCTGCTCTGTACCATCAATCAGAGCCAGTGCCTGTGCTGCACTTTCCAGCGCTTGTTCCGGATACACCAACAGCGTTTGCAGCTCAGCCTGAATATAAAGCAATTGTGCTTGCTGTAAAGGCCCGGCAGCAGCGCTTAGTTGAATTTCAATCTGTTGCAGGGCGGTAGCTGGTTGCTGCTGACTTTGAACATAGAGCGCATTGAACTCCGGCTCCAGCTTGCTCAATGGTGAAGCCGTTAGATAACTGCTATAGCCAAGCATGGCGATACAGAAAAATAAAATGTACCAGCGCCCAGATAACATAGAGTTCTCATTGAAAAACATTACGCGCTCTATCATAACAACCCTTACCAGGTTGCACAAATTTCCATCACTATATCAGTGAATTAAGGATTAGCTGCTTGCTGTATTTTTTGTAGCTGGCACTGGTCAATAGCTTCAGAGTCGGTAGAATAGGAGGCTTTGATGCACGACTGAAGTGACCGCATGACGCAAACAGAACAAGACCCGTTTTTTGATATCCGGCCTTACCACGATCAGGAGGTTGCCGGTGCTATTGCTGATCTGATTGCGGATCAGGAGTTTATTAAAGCTATTTTGCATTACCGGTTTCCGCATTTATCCGGCCCTTTTGGCTGGCTGTTATCGCCCTTGGTGAAAGCCGCCTTGAAGCGGAAGTGGTCCAGCCTGAATAGTGTGCGGGATGTGCAGTTGCAGGTTGCGGCCTACATGAAAAAAACCATGGCCAATACCACCACGGATTTTAGTTACTCAGGGGTGGAGCAGCTGAAAAAAGATCAGGCCTACCTGTTTATTTCCAATCATCGTGACATAGCGATGGATCCTGCCATTGTGAACTGGTGTTTGCACAAATACGGCATGAACACGGCTCGCATAGCTATTGGCGATAATCTGCTCAAGAAAGATTGTGTCACCACGCTGATGCGATTGAACAAAAGCTTTATTGTCCGCCGCTCTGCCAAAGGGCCGCGTGAAATGCTAAAAGCCTTAGGCCAGTTGTCGGCTTATATTCACCATTCGTTAGGCACTGAAAAACAATCGATCTGGATTGCCCAGCGGGAAGGTCGTGCCAAAGACGGCAACGATTATACCGATGCAGCCATGCTAAAGATGCTGTATATCGAAGGTCGCAAGCAAGGTCTGAGTTTTGCCGAGGATATCGGTCAATTGCATATCGTGCCGGTCACCATCAGCTATGAGCTGGATCCATGCGATAAAGCCAAAGTCCGGGAACTGGTGCAAAAGCAAACGCAAGGGCATTACCAAAAAGGTGAGTTTGAAGACATCGACAGCATTATTCAGGGCATCACCGGCATGAAAGGCCGGGTGCATGTGGCTTTTGGTAAGATGGTGCAGCCCAATGTGGATTCGGCCGATGAACTGGCGGCGGCGCTGGATGCGGAAATATACCGCAACTACCGTTTATTCCCAATCAATTACCTGGCTGCCGGGGTAGAGCACGATAGTATTGGTGCTGAAGACCGCGCTATATGGCAAGCCAAGCTGGCAGAACACAGTGAAGCTGAGCAACAGTGGTTAAAAACCATGTACGGTGCACCGGTATTTAAGCGGCAGCAACAGGCAGAGCAGGACGCGGCTAAACAGTAAGCTGCGGTACGCGGGCATTTCATCCAATAAATGGGAGCCCGCTGCAAAGCGCGGGCAACAAAAAAGGACACCGCGGTGTCCTTTTTAGATCGAAGTAAGTCAGCCTTACAGCGGAGTTACGTTCGCAGCTTGTGGACCTTTTTGACCTTGCTCGATTTCGAAAGAAACGCGCTGGCCTTCAGTCAGGGTTTTGTAACCGTCGCTCATGATAGCGCGGTAGTGAACGAATGCATCAGCGCCACCGTTATCTGGAGTGATGAAACCAAAACCTTTGTCAGCGTTGAACCATTTAACGATACCAGTTGATTTAGACATATGATGTCTCCTGAAAAAAATAAAAATTTAAGTGTGTAACGCATGATGCGTTGGTAGCCGGCAAAAATGTTACTTATGTGGCCAACCAGCGTGAATCTTCAGGGACATGACTTACTATGAAGCTGTGCTGCGAAGTGTTCAGGAACAAGTTGTGTACATAGGTCTGCATTACAGGCCAGACATCATCATAACAGCTATTTAGTGAATGTATAGTTATTTTTTGCACTGTCATAAAGGTTTCATTAAAAAGGTAGTTTTTGCATGCAAAACGCCCGGCAAAAGCCGGGCGTTTCAGTAAAAACAAGCAGTTGCTAGCCGTTTAAAGCGGTTGTCGGTTCGACGAAATCAAACTTCAAAGCTTCAGCGACAAACTCATTGGTAACTTTACCGCGGTAAACGTTCAGGCCATTCCGTAAGTGCACGTCTTCCAGCAAGGCTTGCTTGTAGCCTTTATTGGCCAAACGAATGATGTATGGCAGCGTCACGTTATTCAGCGCAAAGGTAGAGGTCCGAGGCACCGCACCAGGCATGTTTGCCACACAGTAGTGCACCACATCATCCACAATGTACGTTGGTTCGGCATGGGTAGTTGGTTTAGAGGTCTCAACACAGCCACCCTGGTCGATGGCTACATCGACAATAGCGGCACCAGGTTTCATCCGTTTAATATGATCGGCTGTAACCAGTTTCGGTGCCGCGGCACCTGGAACCAGGACACCACCAATGACCAGGTCGGCAGCCAGGACTTCTTTTTCCAGTGCATCGGCAGTGGAATAAACCGCTTTGACAGCTCCATTAAACTGAGCGTTAATCCGGCGCAGTACATCAACACTGCGATCCAGTACGGTGACGTCGGCACCCAGGCCAACAGCCATTTGCGCAGCATTGGTACCGACCATACCGCCGCCAATCACGACAACTTTAGCCGGGGCAACACCAGGCACACCGCCCAGCAGCATGCCTAAACCACCACAGGATTTCTCCAGAGCGCGGGCACCCGCCTGAATGGACATCCGGCCAGCTACTTCTGACATTGGTGCCAGCAGTGGTAAACCACCTTTGCTGTCGGTCACGGTTTCATAGGCAATGCAGACTGCTTTGCTTTTGATCAGATCTTCGGTTTGTGGCAGGTCGGGTGCAAGGTGCAGGTAAGTGAACAGGATTTGGCCATCACGCAGCATAGCGCGCTCTACGGCTTGTGGCTCTTTGACCTTCACGATCATATCCGCTTTGGCAAAGATCTCGGCTGCAGTCGTCAGGACTTCCGCTCCAGCCTGTTGGTAGTCTTCATCGGTAAAGCCAATACCGATACCGGCATTGTGTTCTACGCAAACCTGGTGACCATGCTGGATCACTTCCCGCACGCTGGCAGGTGTCATACCTACACGGTATTCGTGGTTTTTAATCTCTTTTGGGATGCCAATCAACATAACTGAGTTGCCTTTTTTGTAGGGTGATAAAATTTGGTGCTAGTATATAGTGAATTTTTCGGGATTAATGCCTGTTTTAAAGTGCCCTGCTAGTGCATAATTCTTTTAATTTACGATTAATTGGAGTTTTCTACTGGATGTTTTCGCAAAGTAAAAGCATTAAAAAGCTCGACAGAACCGATCGTAAGATTTTAGCTGAACTTCAGCGAGATGGCCGGGTTTCTAACGTCGAGCTGGCGAGGCGGGTGGGATTAAGCCCAACACCTTGTTTAGAAAGGGTTCGAAAGCTGGAAGCAGAGCACTATATTCTGGGCTATACCGCTTTGGTGGACCCGGTAAAGATTGGTGCGGCACTGTTAGTCTTTGTTGAAATCACTTTAAGCAAAACCTCGCCGGAAGATTTTGATGAGTTCAGTAAAGCGGTACAGAAACTGGATGAGATCCAGGAGTGCCATCTGGTATCCGGCAGCTTTGACTTTCTATTAAAAACCAGAGTGGCCAATATGGCGGCTTACCGTGAGTTGTTGGGGGAAACCCTATTGCGTTTACCCAGCGTGCGGGAAAGTCGCACCTATGTGGTGATGGAAGAAGTTAAGCAAAGTAATTTTATTAAACCCTAAGTTTTATCCAGCCTGGATTCAGCCAATAACCATTATACTGGCCGGAATGGTGGGTTTTTCTGCAGCTCTGTTGCCAAACAGATGCATCCAGGGTTGCAGTCTGGTATCTTTCACAGGTGGTTGTGATCTACCTGAGACGACCAATGACAGACAACAACAGTGAGGCGTTCTTTTGCCACGGATATCTTTCTTTAATTTAAATGGCATCCAGCGTTTGTTGGAGGTTGGCCTGATTTTATGCTGTGGCATGGCTCTTTTTTTGCTGCTGGCGCTGATTTCGTTTAACCCGGCCGATCCCAGCTGGTCACAAACAGGCTATCAGCATGGTGTGTCCAACTATGCCGGGCCGGTTGGCGCCTGGCTGGCTGATTTATTGCTGTTTAGTTTTGGCTGGATTGCCTATTTGCTGCCTGTGCTGGTTGCCGGTCTGGGTTATTTATTGTTTAAACGCTTTCATCATGTGCTGCAACTGGATTATCTGATCCTGGGACTGCGGTTGATTGGCCTGTTGCTGACGATGATCAGCGCTACTGCCATCAGTAGCATGAACTTTAACGACATTTATTATTTTTCCTCCGGCGGCGTTGTCGGGGATATTTTTAGCGGCTTGTTATTGCCTTATCTGAATTTTGTGGGCACGACACTGTTACTGTTGTGCTTTTTTGCCACTGGCCTAACGCTGATGACCGGCATTTCCTGGTTTACTGTGATGGATGCCCTTGGTGCCTGGGTTTGGCAGGCGGGCTGTTGGTTGCTGCAGTTGCCGTCCTGGTTGCAGCAAAAATGGCAGCAAAATCAACAGGAAGTAGAAGATAGCCGCGAGGCAAAGCAAGCAGCTTTGATGGATGAGTGGAGTACTGCACCCAAGGTTGGCAACCCCAAAGCCGACAAAGCATTGTCCGTGAACACCGAGCGCAATGCGATGAGTTTACCGGTGCAGCCTTTGGATGAGCGGGATGCCAGGGCTTTTTACAGCGTGGATGACCTGGCCGATGAGTCCTTGTCTTTTAGTGCTGTGGATGAGCCCGAGTTACCAGAACAAATTGAGAAAACGCTTCGCCATACCGAATTAAAACCCAAAGCTGCCCGGGTGCCTGAACCCGAGCCGGATGATGATGACTCGCCTGAAAGCGAGCCGCATGAAGTCACAGAGTTACCGGGGCTGGAGCTGTTGGATCGGCCGGATAAAGCGCAAAACCCAATTGATCCTGCAGACTTAGAGCGGGTGTCCCGTTTGGTAGAAGCCAAACTATTGGACTTTAACGTGGAAGCCAAAGTGGTCGGGGTGCATCCCGGCCCTGTGGTCACCCGTTTTGAACTGGATTTAGCTCCTGGGGTTAAAGTCAGTAAAATTACTGGCCTGGCCAAAGATTTGGCGCGCTCGCTATCCGCTATTAGTGTACGGGTGGTGGAGGTGATTCCGGGCAAATCCTTTATTGGTTTGGAATTGCCAAACAAACACCGTGAAATTGTACGCTTATCCGAAGTGATTGGGGATGCAACCTTTGAGCAATCACGTTCACCGCTAACCATGGTGCTTGGCAAAGACATTGCCGGCAAAGCCATGGTGGCTGACTTGGCGAAAATGCCGCACTTGCTGGTGGCAGGGACTACCGGCTCTGGTAAGTCGGTCGGCGTGAACGTGATGATTTGCAGTATTTTGTACAAGTCCACACCGGATGAAGTGCGTTTTTTAATGATCGATCCAAAAATGTTGGAGTTGTCGATTTACGAAGGCATTCCACATTTGCTGACCGAAGTGGTGACCGACATGAAAGATGCAGCCAATGGCTTGCGCTGGTGTGTTGGTGAAATGGAGCGGCGTTACAAACTGATGTCGGCGCTTGGGGTTCGTAACTTAAAAGGCTACAACGCCAAGGTAAAAGAAGCGATAGCGGCTGGCCAGCCATTGATTGACCCCTTGTGGAAGCCCTCGGACGATATGCGCGACGAAGCGCCCAGGCTGGAGAAACTTCCGGCCATCGTGGTGGTGATTGATGAATTCGCCGACATGATGATGATAGTCGGTAAGAAAGTGGAAGAGCTGATTGCCCGTATTGCGCAAAAAGCAAGGGCCGCTGGTATCCATCTTATTCTGGCCACACAGCGGCCCTCGGTGGATGTGATCACCGGCCTGATCAAGGCCAATATTCCAACCCGAATTGCATTTCAGGTCAGCTCGAAAATTGACTCTCGCACCATCCTCGATCAACAAGGTGCTGAAAGTTTGTTGGGGCAGGGGGATATGCTGTATTTGCCGCCGGGCTCTGGCGTGCCGAACCGGGTACATGGTGCTTTCGTGGATGACCACGAAGTGCATGCGGTGGTGGCAGACTGGAAACGACGAGGCCAGCCGAAGTACATTGCCGAAATTCTCAGTGGTGAAACTACCGAAGAGAACTTATTACCGGGTGAGACGCTCGAAGGGGATGAAGGCGAGGCTGATCCTTTGTACGATCAGGCGGTTGCTTTTGTGACCGAAAGTCGCCGAGCTTCGGTTTCCGGTGTGCAACGCCGTTTTCGTATTGGTTACAACCGGGCGGCTCGTCTGGTTGAACAAATGGAACACAGTGGTGTGGTCAGTGGCCCTGGTCACAACGGCAACCGGGAAGTTCTGGCACCACCACCACCCAAGGGGAATTGATGAAACGTTTTGTACTGGCTGTGGCTATTTTCTTCAGTCCGGCAGTGTTTGCTAATGAGCAGGCCGCGCTATCGCTGCAACAGCAACTTAGCCGTATGCCGCACTTTCACGCCAGCTTTGAACAGCAGGTATTTGATATGCAACAGCAACTGGTGCAGCAGGGGGAAGGCGAGCTTTGGTTGCAGCAGCCTGGCAAGTTCCGTTTTCAGATGGAACTGCCTGAACCCATTCTGTTTGTTGGCGATGGTGAAACGCTGTGGTATTACCATGAGCTGCTGGAGCAAGTCAGCATTTATGATGCCAGGGCCGAGCTGGAGCGCACCCCTTTTACCCTATTGATGTCTGATGATGCCAGTTTGTGGCAGCAATACCGCATTACTGAACACGAGGATGGTTACCGAATCGAGGCCGATGACCCGGCCAGCCCGGTGCAGTATTTGCAACTGAACTTTAGCAATGATCAGTTAAGTCGTATGCAGGTGCTGGATCTAAATGGTCAGCGCAGTATTTTCGTGTTTAAGGCAGTGCCCACAGATGCAGGCTTTGCTGCCGGGTTGTTTCAGTTTCAGCCTCCGGCGGATGTTGATATTGACGATCAAAGGTAAGTTGTGGTGTCGACACTGAATTTCGACTTTAACGACGATGTTCGTCCTCTGGCCGCCAGAATGCGGCCACAGAGCCTGGCAGATTACGTGGGGCAGCAGCATTTGCTTGCTCCAGGTTTGCCATTGCGTCAGGCTATTGAACAAGGCAAGGTCTTTTCGCTGATCTTATGGGGGCCTCCCGGTACAGGGAAAACGACTTTGGCAGAAATTATTGCCCGCCACGCAGAAGCGGAGCTGTGTAAGTTATCGGCTGTCACATCGGGCATCAAAGAGATCCGCGATGCCATTCAGCAAGCCAAAGAGCGGCAATTGCAATGGCAAAAGCGTACCTTGCTGTTTGTGGATGAGGTGCACCGCTTTAACAAAAGCCAGCAGGATGCGTTTTTACCTTTCATTGAAGACGGTACCATAGTGTTTATCGGTGCGACCACTGAAAACCCGTCCTTTGCGCTGAACAATGCGATTTTATCCCGGGCCCGGGTTTGCATACTGAACAAATTGACTGACGAGGATTTAAAGCCACTGATCCAGCGTGCTTTAACCGACACTGCTTTGGGGTTAGGGGCCTTGAAACTGAGCCTGAGCGACGAGGCGGAAGCCATATTGTTGTTGTTGGCCGGTGGTGATGCCAGGCAGTTATTAAACTTGCTGGAATTGATAGCCGAGTACAGCTCAGCTGCTGGCGTTCAACAGCCGGTTACAGCGGAGCTGGTGCGTCAACTGGTACCGCGCAAGCTGCCAGGCTTTGATAATCAGGGTGATCAGTTTTATGACTTGATATCGGCTTTTCATAAGTCGGTGCGCGGCTCTGCCCCAGATGCTGCTTTGTACTGGTATTGCCGTATCCTGGAGGGCGGCGGCGATCCGCTCTATGTTGCCAGGCGTTTGCTGGCGATTGCCAGTGAAGATATCGGCAATGCCGATCCCAGAGCCCTAACCCTGGCACTGAATGCCTGGGATACCTTTCAGCGGGTAGGGCCGGCTGAAGGGGAGCGGGCTATCGCTCAGGCTGCTGTATATCTGGCACTGGCCCCAAAAAGCAATGCGCTGTATGCAGCGTTTAAGCAAATGCGACGTCTGGTGCGTGAGCAGCCGGATCATGAGGTGCCGTATCATCTGAGAAATGCCCCCACCAAATTGATGCAGGAAATGGGGCTGGGTGCAGAGTATCGTTATGCACACAATGAAGAGGGTGCCTATGCCGCTGGCGAAAATTACTTGCCTGCGGCATTGAGCGAGCTGCAAGTCTATCAGCCGACCGAGCGCGGACTGGAAAAGCAACTGGCTGAAAAAATGCGTTATTTGCAGCAGTTAGATGCACAAAGTCCGAACAAACGGTATCGGGAATGATACAATAACCTATCTCTTTTTGGTTGGCCTGACTGGCCTTTTAATGGGAAGTTTGAACCATTATGTTGGATGCTAAGTTTTTACGAACCGAATTAACTCACACGGCAGAGCGCCTGGCCGGCCGGGGCTTTAGCCTGGATGTGGCTGCGCTTAGTCAACTTGAAGAGCGCCGGCGTGACTTGCAGGTGCGGACCCAGGAGTTACAAAATCAACGCAACAGCCGCTCGAAAGAGATTGGTCAGGCCAAAGCCCGTGGCGAAGATATTGCGCCTTTGCTGCAGGAGGTCTCCGGCCTGGGCGAGCAACTGGATACCGCCAAAACCGAGCTGGATCAGTTATTGGCCGAGCTGGAGCAAATCAGCCTGAGTATTCCCAACTTGCCGGACGCCTCCGTGCCGGTGGGAGCAGACGAAGCGGCCAATGTTGAGGTACGTCGTCACCTTGAGCCACGCTCATTTGAGTTTGAGCCAAAAGATCATGTTGATTTAGGCGAAGCACTGGATAAGGGGCTGGACTTTGAAAGTGCAGTCAAGGTGGCTGGTTCACGCTTTGTGGTGATGCGTGGTCAACTGGCGCGGCTGCATCGTGCACTGGCGCAATTTATGCTCGATTTGCATACCAATGAACATGGCTACACCGAAATGTACGTGCCTTACCTGGTCAATCATGACAGCCTTTATGGTACCGGCCAGCTGCCAAAATTTGGTGGTGATTTGTTTCATACCAAGCCTGCCACCGAAGAAGGTCAGGGCATGGCTTTAATCCCAACGGCGGAAGTACCGCTGACCAACCTGGCTCGCGATACCATTTTTGATTTGGCTGAATTGCCGGTTAAAATGACCGCCCATACGCCGTGTTTTCGCAGTGAAGCCGGCTCTTATGGCCGGGATACCCGTGGCCTTATTCGTCAGCATCAGTTTGATAAAGTTGAGCTGGTCCAATTGGTGCACCCGGATCACTCGATGCAGGCGCTGGAAGAGCTTACTGCGCATGCCGAGCGGGTGTTGCAACTGCTCGAGTTGCCTTATCGGGTGATGCTGCTCTGCACCGGTGATATGGGCTTTGGAGCCTGTAAAACCTACGATCTGGAAGTCTGGTTGCCAGCACAAAATACCTACCGTGAAATTTCATCCTGCAGCAATATGGGAGACTTCCAGGCCCGTCGTATGCAGGCTCGCTTCCGGCTGGCTGAAGGTAAAAAACCAGAGCTGCTGCATACCTTAAATGGCTCGGGTCTGGCCATAGGCCGAACCTTAGTGGCTATTTTGGAAAACTACCAACAAGCCGATGGATCCATTCGGGTACCTACGGCACTGCAGCCTTATATGCAAGGGCAGGCGGTGCTAAAGGCTAAAGGGTAGTAGAGGCTAGCTTAGCATGCCCTCCAAGTCGGTTAAGGAGCATCCTATAAAGGCCAGCAGTTCAAGGCGACTGCGGCCGACAGCACCTGATTTGAAAACGCCTGCCCGGATCCGTTTTTGGTTGTATCGCTTGCTGCTGCTTGGAGTGGTATTGATTGCCGCCTTGTTTTTCCTTGAAGCGGTGATTGGTATAGTGCGCGACAGCTTTTAAAGTGTCGCAGCACTGGCCCGGTCGCACAGATAACACAGTTTGTTTGCGCTACAACTAAAGGCAGCGGGCAGGCTTGGGCAGGCCGGCAATTCGGGTTGCCTGTTTAGCAGGGCCATCCGGGAACAGCATAAACAGATACTTACTACTACCCTTTTCAGGCCCATAGTGTTGTGCCATGGCTTTCACCAGCAGCCGGATGGCAGGTGAGGTTTGATGCTCCTGATAAAAATCCCGCACAAAATGAAGCACCTCCCAGTGCGCTTCAGTCAGCTCAATGCCTTCTTCATTGGCAAAGTATTCGGCCAGTGCATGGCTCCAAAGTGATAAATCAGCCAGGTAGCCGTGTTTATCCAATGGGATCTGTTGCCCGTTTAGCATTACTTCGGCCATAGCACCACCTGTGAAGCCTGAGCCGCCAGTTCCACCCAGACACTATCTTCAATAGACTGCCATGCTGCTTTTACGTTAAGGCCTCGCGCTTTAAGATCCGTAGCCAGCACCAATGAACGGCAAGGTAATTGGGGCCAGTCCAGCAACAGAGAGTAACAGCCATCCTGGCGCAGCAGCAACAGATCCTGCGGGGCCAGCTGTGATAGCAAGGCCTGTGCTGGTAGCTCGGGGTAGATCCAGTGCACTAATTTCATGGCAGGGAATATCCTGTTAAAAAGTGACGACTTGCTGACACAGCGCCAACCGCTCAGCCAATTGCTGCCTGGAAAGTCGTGTGATCGCATGATGGAGCTGCTTTGGATCGATTTGGTATTGATGCAGACTATCCTGACAGACTAAAGGGGCAGCTAAATCGTAAAGCGGCAATAAACCCAGCAATTTGCTACAGTCTTTTAATTGCAGCGCCGCGCTAAAATCGTTATTGGGCAGCAGCAGACAGACAGCCGGGCCGCTTAGTAGCAGCTGCACCGGGCAATCGACCGCAGCCAGTGCCAGGGTATAATCCAGTGCTTCACGGGCCGCACTGCTGTTGTAAGGGCTGCTTTGTAACCAGATTAACGTTGGTTGGCTCATCAGAATTGCACCAGTTGGTGGCATTGGCTTAGCCGCATGGCATGCTCGGCCAGGCCAGCCAGTTGATAACCAGCGTTCAACTGGCCTGGCTGCAGACTGAGGCCTCGTTTTTCTGCCGCAGTGCTGCAGAACAATAAAGGAATGCGCTGTTGCTGGCAAAAATCTGCCAGCAAAGCGGCTGCGTTGGGCTCATCCGAGGGTAAGTCGATAGCCGCACTGGCAGCCAGTACAGCATTTTGGTACAAAAAAATGTGTTCCACCTGATGGTTTGCTAGAACGGCTGCTTTGGCAAAGCGCAGGCAGCTTTGAAAGGCCTGGCCGGCAAAAGGGGACTCAGTAAGCAGCAGGGCAAAGGTAGTCATCACGGCCTCAAAAAAAATGCCTCACATCAGGGAGGCATTTTACTGGAAAATAAGCCAACGACAAAGCGTCTGTATTGGCTGTGTTTTAGTCGTTATTCAGCACACCAAGCAGGCTTAGCAAGTGAACAAAAATATTAAAGATGTTCAGGTAAAGCGCAACGGTGGCGCGGATGTAGTTGGTTTCACCGCCATGGATGATTCGACTGGTGTCAAACAGAATCAGACCCGACATGATCAGGATTACCGCTGAGCTGATGGCCAGTGAGATCGCCGGAATTTGCAGGAACAAATTCGCCAGTATCGCCAGCAACACCACAATCAAGCCAACAAACAGAAAGCCACCCATAAAGGAAAAATCTTTGCGGGTAGTCAGGGCATAGGCAGAGAGTGAGAAGAAAATCACTGCCGTACCTGCTAAAGCTTGCATAATCAGGCTTGGGCCATTGGCCAGTCCAACGTAGTAGTTCAGCATTGGGCCTAACGATGCGCCAAACAGAGCGGTGAAGGCAAATACCCAGATAATACCGCTGGCTTTATCTGCTTGTTTGTTGACTACAAACAGCAGCACAAAGCCAGCAATCATGCAGACCAGCGATGCCATAGGCGAAATATTTAATGCCATGGCAAACACCGCAGCAATGGCGCTGACTGCCAGCGTCATGCCGAGCAGGAAATAGGTATTGCGCAGTACCTTATTAATTTCAACACCACGGCTCGCCGAGCTAATGGTATGGGTTTCTCTGTACGACATACAGGTCTCCTTACATTTGGTTGTGTGATAGAACAGAACCAGATTGAGTTAATGCTTTGATAACTATCATACCTGCTAAGTTCCCGAACCTCTAGTGATTCCGTTGCAAAGCATGCTTGAAAAAAGCAAATTGGCTAAAAATTGGCTGGCTAGAGGCAAGAATGACAAAAAGAACTTTTCTTTCAGCAGCAAACTGATTAGTATACGCCTCGCTGGAGGGATGGCAGAGCGGTTGAATGCACCGGTCTTGAAAACCGGCGTGGGTTAATAGCCCACCGAGAGTTCGAATCTCTCTCCCTCCGCCACTTTTTCCTGATTGGCTAAGTTTGGAAAAGTGAAGTGTACATTAGCCTCCAATGCCGTATTGGATTATGCCGGAGGGATGGCAGAGCGGTTGAATGCACCGGTCTTGAAAACCGGCGTGGGTTAATAGCCCACCGAGAGTTCGAATCTCTCTCCCTCCGCCATTTTTTCTACCCATTGCAGTTCCTACCCCAATTTTTGATTCCATCTTGTTCACCAATCTGGCAGACTAGCCTCCGCATTATTACAGCACCGAATTGTTGTATCCAAAGTGGTGAATTGGTCGAGTTTATAGCTGTTCTCGGCTATGCTATGCCTATAAATAATAACTAAACCAGTGAAGCGGAGAAGCAGCTTGATTAACGTACTTATTGTCGATGATCACGAGCTTGTTCGGACTGGCATCAGTCGCATACTAAAGGATGAGCGTGGTATCAAGGTGATAGGCGAAGCTGGTACCGGCGAAGAAGCTCTGCATTTTTGTCGCCAACATACGCTAGATGTTGTGTTGATGGATATGAACATGCCCGGTATGGGGGGGATGACAGCAACCAAGCGTATTTTGCACTTTTGTCCGGATGTCAAAGTGCTGGCGCTTTCAGTGACCTGTGAAGAACCGGTGCCAACCAAAGTGATGCAGCTTGGTGCGGCGGGTTTTATTTCGAAGAATGCCGCACCATCAGAAATGGTTTCTGCGATCCGTAAGGTGCATTCTGGTGTGCGTCATATCTCGGATGAGGTGGCGCAGAAGATGGCGCTGAGTAAACTAAACCATCAGGGGCAGAATCCTTTCGATGAGTTGTCTGACCGTGAGCTGCAAATCATGTTGATGATTACTCGTGGTGAGAAAGTGAATGATATCGCTACTCAGTTGAATGTCAGTGCCAAAACGGTCAATTCTTATCGTTACCGAATGTTTGAAAAGCTATCAATCAATGGCGATGTCGAGTTAACGCATTTGGCCTTACGGCACGGCATGATTGATATAGCCAAAGCCTGACAGCATGCGGTGTTGATTGCCGTTGGTGGTAGATTGTAATGTTTGATGCCAAAAGTTTTATGTCGGGCGTGCCGCAGCAACCTGGCGTTTATCGGATGTTGAACGCCAAAGGTGTGGTGATCTACGTTGGTAAAGCCAAGAACTTGAAAAAGCGGCTTAGCAGCTATTTCCGTGCCCAGGTCGACAGCATCAAAACCAGAGCTTTGGTCAGTCAGATTGCTCAGGTCGAATTGACACTGACGCACAGTGAAACAGAAGCTCTGTTGCTGGAAAACAATCTGATCAAGGCGCACCGCCCCAAGTACAATATCTTATTACGGGATGATAAGTCCTATCCCTACATCATTCTGACCAGCCACAAACATCCACGTTTAATGTCACACCGTGGAGCGCGCTCTGTGCCTGGCCAGTATTTTGGCCCTTACCCTAATGCTGGTGCTGTTTGGCAAAGTCTGAAGCTGATGCAGAAAATTTTCCCAATCCGCCAGTGTGAAGACAGTTTTTATCAGTCCCGCACCCGGCCTTGCTTGCAATATCAGCTGAAGCTGTGCTCTGCGCCTTGTGTTGGCAAAATCTCCGATACCGATTACCAAGAGCAAGTTCGGTTGGCCCGGCTGTTTTTAACCGGTAAAGATCAGCAAGTGATTGCAGATTTGGTGCAGCAGATGGAGCAGGCCAGTCAGCAACTGGCTTTTGAAAAAGCTGCCCAACTGCGCGACCAGGTTCAGGCTCTCAGGCGTGTGCAAGAGCAGCAGTCGGTCAGTGGTGATCATGAAGAAATGGATGTCATTGGTTTTTGTTTCCAACATGGTGTTGCGGCTGTTCATGTGCTTTTTATTCGCCAGCACAAAGTAATTGGCAGCAAAACCTATTTTCCTAAATTACCGGCCAATACCATGGCAGTGGACATCTTACCGGCTTTTCTGATGCAGTTTTACCTGCAGCGCATGGGAGGCCAGCAAGTGCCGAAAGACATTGTACTTAGTGAGCTACCGGAAGGTGCCGAGGCATTGCAAACCGCCATCAGTGAGCTGGCCGGCCGTAAAGTACGGCTGAGCCTGGCCCGGCGAGGTGAAAAAGCCCGTTACCTGGAACTGGCAAGCAAAAATGCCCGGACCGCCTGTGATGGCAAAGTTAGCCAGAGCCAGAAAGTGCAGTTTGGTTATCAGGCACTGAATACGCTGTTCCAGCCCAATGCTGAAATAAACCAGATGGAATGCTTTGATATTAGCCACACCATGGGCCAGGAAACCATTGCTTCTTGCGTGGTGTTTGATGGACATGGGGCCAATAAAACTCTGTATCGGCGTTATAATGTCAAAGGTATTACTGCAGGCGATGATTATGCAGCTATGGACTTTGCCTTACACAAGCGCTATGGCAATTTGACTGACGAAAGCTTATTGCCCGATCTGGTCTTGATCGATGGTGGCAAGGGCCAATTGCAGCGCGCCATTGATTTTTTCCGTGGGAAAAATTTTGCCCGGGTGCCGCTGTTGATGGGAGTGGCCAAAGGCGAAGGGCGTAAACCTGGTCTGGAAACCTTAGTGATCCCTGGCCAGCCAGCTATCAATCTGGCGGCTGATCACCCGGCGCTGCACCTAATTCAGCAAATACGTGATGAAGCGCATCGCTTTGCCATTACGGGGCATCGCACAAAACGCGGCAAAGCCATGCTCAAAAGCCCTCTGGAGCAAATCCCCGGCATCGGCAGTAAACGCCGGCAAGCTTTGTTGCAATTTTTGGGTGGTTTGCAAGGAGTACAGCAGGCCAGCGTTGAAGAATTGAGCAAGGTGCCGGGAATATCCCGGCAACAGGCAGAAACCATTTACCAGCAGCTGCATAGCAAGTAGCATACAATGAATTCAGCAAAGAGATGTCCCGCATGATCAATATTCCCAATCTTCTGACGTTGTTTCGGCTGTTGCTGATCCCGGTTTTTTTATGGTTGTTTTATTCAGGGATTGAATCGGCGCGTTTTTGGGCCGCTCTAGTGTTTGTGCTGGCCGCCATCACTGATGCGCTGGATGGTTATCTGGCCCGAAAGCTGGAGCAATCCACTCCCTTTGGCGCTTTTTTAGATCCTGTGGCCGATAAGGTGATGGTGGTTATGGCACTGGTTTTGGTAACGGTGGATATGCAGTTGCTTTGGATGACCATTCCTGCATTGATTATGATCAGCCGGGAAATCATTATCTCGGCTTTACGCGAGTGGATGGCCGGGTTAGGGCGCCGCGCCAGTGTGGCGGTTTCTGGCAGTGGTAAATTGAAAACCATTTTTCAGATGCTGGCATTGATTGGCCTGATCTGGCAACCCGCCGCTGCCTGGCTAAGCTGGGTTATGCCGCTTAGTTGGGGGTTGCTGTATATTGCGACGGTACTGACGATAACGTCTATGGTGCAGTATGTGTATGCGTCCCGCAATGACTTTGGTACCGAGCCAGAGCAGGGCGCCTGACTGGCAGCTAAAAAAATAAGCAGTCGATCAACAATGTGACAATTTATTGTTGACTGAATGCCTGAAACCAGTAGAATGCGTCACGTGCTCAGGCACAGTGAAGGACAATGCGAGTATAGCTCAGCTGGTAGAGCGCGACCTTGCCAAGGTCGAGGTCACGAGTTCGAACCTCGTTACTCGCTCCAATTACGTGAAGTAATGCATCCTCACATTGGCGGGTTGGCAGAGTGGCCATGCAGCGGATTGCAAATCCGTCCACCTCGGTTCGACTCCGGGACCCGCCTCCATAGTTTGATACGTAACACAAGTTGTCTGCCCGGGTGGTGAAATCGGTAGACACAAGGGATTTAAAATCCCTCGAGGGAAACCTCGTGCCGGTTCAAGTCCGGCCCCGGGCACCATTTACTGCAACCAGAGCAGTAAATAAGATTTGCGAGTATAGCTCAGCTGGTAGAGCGCGACCTTGCCAAGGTCGAGGTCACGAGTTCGAACCTCGTTACTCGCTCCAAATTTCATAAAAAGCAGCCGAATGGCTGCTTTTTTGCTTTCTATCCTTAAGTTCATGCCCGTCGAGCCTGTTTTCAAAGTCGGCATGGTGCCGCACTGTTGCTCCTATGCTGAATAACCTTATTTTTTTGCCAAGCCAACGCTTATCGTTATAATAGACCGCTAACACATCATAAGTTAAATGACTAAAGACAGTTAATGGAAGTTTAGGGATGACAATGGATTCTTCCTCATCTGAAGTGGAACAAAGGTTCTTGGTAAACCTTGCTGGCATTATTGATATTTTATCAAAGCATTTATACAGCGGCCCTCAAGTGTTTATCCGTGAGTTACTACAAAATAGCACCGATGCTATTTCTGCCAGAAAGAATCATAGCAAGGAGGGAGAAGCTCCCGGAAGTATCAGGGTGACCTTGCTGCCTAAGCGCTCAGAGCAGCAGCCATCGCAGCTCATCATCGAAGACAATGGCTGTGGTTTAACGGAAGATGAGATCCATCAGTTTTTAGCCGTTATCGGTCAATCCTCAAAGAAAGAGTTTTTAGAAAACCCAACACACGATTACATCGGCCAGTTTGGTATTGGGCTGCTGGCTTGCTTTATGGTTTCAGATTCGATTTGCTTACAAACCCGCAGTGTGAAACAAGCGGATAGGGTACTGCAGTGGACCGGCAGGCCGGATGGGACTTATCAGGTAATAGCCATTGAGCAGTCGATGGCTATCGGAACACGGGTTATTTTAACAGCAAAGCCAGAGGGCGAGGAATACTTCACCGATAATGCTTTGCAGCGCTGGATGCTGTATTACGCAAGCTATTTGCCTTATAGCATTACATTAGATACTGCCAGTGAGACGGGTTTTCGCATTAATCCACAACCGGCACCCTGGTTATGGTCTGATTATTCGGGTAAAGCATTTTTAGATAAAGCCATAGTGATTGGGGAAAAATATTTTCGGGGACCTTTTTTTGATACGATCCCATTAAAGACCCGGGCTGGGAAGGTGCAGGGGTTGGGCTATATTACCGCCTGTACCAGCAGTGAGCATCAGCAGCAGCATCTGATCCACCTGAAAGGCATGCGGCTCACCAAAAGCAGCCAAAACCTTTTGCCGGATTGGGCTTTCTTTGTTCGTACCATTGTGAATGCAGATGATTTGCGACCAACGGCATCAAGGGAATCGCTGTATGAAGATGCAAACTTACTGGCAGCCAAAGAAGAGTTGGCAGAGCAGTTAATCGGTTATCTGGTAAGTATGGCAGAAAACGAGCCTGAGAAGTTTCAGCACTTTGTCAGTTGCCATCAAATGGCCTTGAAATCACTGGTATTGGAGAACCACTACTTCTGCCTGAAAATTGCGCCTCACCTTACTTTTGAAACAAATCTGGGTACTATGACCCTGGCTTGCTACCTTGAAAAGTATCCAAAGATCCGCTTCGTTGATCATGTTGACAGTTTTCGTCAGTTTGCCCAGATATCGACTGCAAAACAAGAGTGTCTGATCAATGCTGGCTATTCCTATTGCCGCGAAATTCTCACCTTGTATGCCCATCTTAGCCAAACTGACATAGAAGCATTGGATCCACAGAGTTTAGTGTCACAGTTGAACGAGACTGAACTGGATCCGTTGCTGTTGGCCCGCTTTATTAACAAAGCAAAACTGTTGATGCATGATGTTTGCCCAAATATCAGTGTTAAGCGATTTCTGCCAGCGCAAGTGCCAGCTTTGTATATTAGTTGTGAGAAAAAGTTTTTTATCCGGGCGGCTACCAAAAATAAGGAGCAAAGCGACGATCTTTGGTCTGAGATCATAGATAGTGTGATTGAGCCGTTGGAAAGCTATGCATTTTCAGAGTTATGCTTAAATGCCAATCACAGCTTAGTTATGTCGCTGATACAGTGTGATGATGCTATGCAGTTGGCAAAGTGTTTAAAGATCATTTATGTACAGTCACTTTTGATGGGGCACTTTCCGCTGAGTGCCCATGAAATGGAAATTTTAAATGAAGGCTTAGTGGCAATGATGGCCAACAGTCTGAATGTAGTAAGTTCTAGCCAAACCCAGCACTAAGCTATAAGACAAGGATAACAGCATGAGCACAGTGAACGAATTGTTGAGTCAGGCCCGTCGCCTACCGGATGGGGAGCCCGCGAAAATTCGGTTAAACGAGCAGGCTATTTCGCTGGCCGATCAGGGCAATGATCTTGGGTTACAATATAAAAGTCGTATTGCCTTGGTGGAAGCCGCGGCATTTTCTGGCCATCCGGAAAAAGTTCTGGTGAACTTTGGCTGGTGTATTGCTCAATGCGAAAAGTTTCCCGAGCAATTCCCTCTGCCGGATATCTTGTGGAAATATAAGTATGTTATTGCGTGCGCTGTTGGCTTTCATTCGATTAATCGTGAAACGTTGGAACAGTTGCTAACCAACATGCATCGTCACTATGAGCAGGCCGGTTTTAGTTTGCGTCCCGTCCATTACATGCGTGCCCATATGCATCTATACGCTGGCGAATTTGAAGACTGCTTGCAGCAACTGCAAATTAGTCGCGGCCTGGAGAAAGATCGCTTTGCCGATTGCTCAGCCTGCGAAGTAAACTTTATTGTGACTGCACTGGTAGCGTTAAAACGCGATCAGGAAGCTATTCAAGCTGCTCAGCCTCTTTTACAAGGAAATGAAGGCTGTGCAGAAGTACCTCATCTGACTTTTGCTGCACTCCTTAGCAGTACAAGTCGATTAGGTAATAAAGAGCTTGGTACGCTTCTTTTAACGTCCGGCTATCAGCTAATTCGCAGTAATCCAGAGTTCCTGTACCAGATAGGTCTGCAGATGCAATATTGTGCTGAACAAGCACTGATTGACACTGGTCTGGAGCGTTTACAGAGTCATTGCGATTGGTTGTTAGCAAGCATGGATCCTGGGGGCCGTTTGCAATTCCAGATGGGAGCCGCCATGGTGTTAAACAAAGCGCTGCAGCAGGGGCAAACTTCGTTAGTATTGCGCTTGCCGAATAGTTTTGCATTGTTTAATCCCGCAGGTGAATACTCTACTCAGCAGTTGTGCGAGTATTTTTCGCAACAAGCCTTTATGGCAGCGCAAGGCTTTGATCAACGCAATGGCAATCGCTATTATCAATTGCAACTTGCTGAGAACCTGGCTTAATCATCGTCATCACATCAGAATATAGGCCTTATGCTGTAACAAGGCCTATGCTTCCGGGGGGCTGCAAGGACACACCGGTTAGTTAGCAGCCTGACACATTGCTGTCTCCCATCCATTATTGAAACTTTTGCGTGAAATTAGTAAATATTGCGTTCATCTTTTTGGTTTATTTCTTTGTGTGTCTAATACTCTGCAAGCACCAATGGCTTATTTGAGTTCAGCCAGGGTGCTTTTTATTGGGTAATGTCAAACCATCAAGAGGTTAACTGATGAGACAACTAACAAAGATTTTCTACCAATTCGGTTTGGGGGTGGTGCCCTTAGTTATATCATTGGCTGGTACTTTTGCAGTAGTACAGCATGCTGGGGCAGCTTTGCCTGTGCAGGAACATTTCAGTGCAGCTGGGGCAAACCACTTTTTTAGCTCTGGTTACAAAACAGTGACTGCTAGTTCGAATACGCCTTTTTATTATGCTTTAGCCGGCTCAAACAATATGTCTGTTGCTGGAAATCAGTTTACTTTTGGCAATGCTCGCTTCAGTGTCGGTAATGCTTTGCCAACGGTGCAAACGTCATCCAGTGACATGCTTGCTAATACAACCGGCGTGTTGGATCTTGGTCAGCCCTACCGTATTTCTTTTTGCGTAAAGGGCACTTCAGGCAATGGCAGTAAGAAATTCCAGATCTATGTGGACAACAATACCACCGGGCAGGCGAACTCGGCCCATGGTGGGGCATCGCGTATTTATGATGCCACTGTCAATAGCCTCTCTGCCGGGCAGCGGGTGGTGGTGGACTCAGCCGTAGGCACGGCAAGGTCCTTTTTACAGCTGCGTGTTGAAAGCGAAGCAATGGTAACGATAAGCGATCTTTGGATAGAGCGTCAGTCGGCCGCATTGCCACAGCCATCGTGCAGTGGTTCAGCACCTATTGTGGAAAATCTTTCCCACCTGGTGCCATCTGCACCTACCCCAAGTCCTCATCTTAGTATTCCCGCAGGCAGCCGGACTTTTTATGTAGCGCCCAATGGCAATAACAGTCACTCAGGGACTATAGGCTCGCCCTATGCAACCTTGAACAGGGCAGTCAGCAGTGCCCAGCCAGGTGATGTGATTGTGATGCGTGGTGGTGTTTATTACCACGATGATACCATTCGTATTAACAGTGTCAGTGGTACGGCTAGCCATCCGATTCGGGTTTATGCATACCCTGGTGAGCGGCCGATTTTGGATTTTACCCCGCAAACCATTCAAAACAACGCTCATGGTGTACGTCTTAATGCCAGTTATTGGCATCTGTATGGGTTGACAATCCGTTATGCCGGTCATAATGGCTTGCGGGTTGATGGCAGTCATAATCGGCTGGAGCGACTGGTGTCACATGGTAACTACGATACTGGTATTCTGTTGGGAGGCTCGGCATCACACAACCTGATTATGAATTGTGACAGCTATCATAACTTTAACTCGGCGATTTATACCAACCGGGTTGGCAATAATGCCGATGGTTTTGGTGCTAAGCAGTTAGATCTTGGGCCTGGCAACCACTTTTATGGCAACCGCTCATGGGAAAACTCAGACGATGGCTTTGATTTTTGGCGCGCTCCTCATCCTATAGTGCTACAAAATAACTGGGCATTTGGTAATGGTAATGCCGCAGTATTTGGTCATCCCAGCAATTTCGAGGGCGGTGGCAACGGCTTTAAGCTTGGTGGCAACAACGATCCTGGTGATCATATTGTGGTTCGTAACATAGCCTTTGATAATTTTGGCAGCAGTGGCAATGCGAAAGGGTTTGATCACAATAATAACAGCGGGGCGTTAACGCTGTTAAATAACACCGCTTTTAACAATGGTCGGAACTATGTATTCCCAAATAACCCTGCTAGCTCTGGTAAGCGTCATATTTTTTATAACAACCTGAGCCTGAATGGAAGTGTGGACATTGCCAATGGTGCCACGCAAGGTGGTAACAGCTGGCAAGAGGGCACACCAGCCAGTGGTATGTTTGAAAGTTTGAACACAGCTTTGGCTAAGAGTCCGCGTCAGCCGGATGGATCTTTACCGGTAACCCATCTGCTGCGGCCCAAATCGGGCAGCTTTATGGTTGATGGTGGTGTGAATATTGGCCTGAGCTATAGTGGTGCAGCACCAGACATCGGTGCCATCGAGTACAACCCTTGATAACATCCGGATGAGCAAGGCATACGCTTGCTCGGGCCTGGGTTGTACCAGACTGGCTGCAGAAGCAGCCAGTCTTTGGTTGGACTCTATGAGTTACCGCCCGCTGCTCAGCGGTTAAAAGCTAAATATAACTTCCACCAGCCAATAACAAAACAGCGTTATCACCACAATCGCCAGCAGGTTCAGTGCAAAGCCGGCTTTCACCATATCAATGATTTTCAGCTTACCCGAAGCAAAGACAATGGCATTGGGTGGGGTGGCCACTGGCATCATAAAGGCGCAACTGGCTGCCAGTGCTGCCGGCACCACCAGCATGGCGACACTGGTATCCAGTGCCAGTGCAACGGGCCCGAGCAAGGGGAGAAAGCCTGCTGCTGTCGCAGTATTGCTGGTGACTTCAGTTAAAAAGATAATAATGCTGGTGACCAGCAAGACCAACAGCAAGATAGAAATACCGTCCAGGCCACTGACTTGCAAAGCAATAAAATCTGCCAGGCCAGATTTTTGAATTTGCCCGGCTAGCGCCAAACCTCCACCAAACAGTAATAAAATGCCCCAGGGCAGCTTTTTGGTATCTTCCCATTGCAAAATACGTTGTCCGCTTCTCCAGTTGACGGGCAGGATAAACAATAAGGTTGCGGCTGTGATGGCGATGATGGTGTCGTCAATCGGCAAGCCGGTTCGGCCTTGGACAAACTCACGTGAGATCCAGCCGATGGCGGCGAATAAAAAGATCGCCATCACACGCTTTTCTCCACCAGACATAGGGCCAAGTTGCTGCAACTCCTGTTGATACAGCGCCTTGGTATCGGTTAACGCCACTTTATCCAACTGAAAAGAAAGCTTGGTTAGCCAAAACCAGCACAATAACAGCAAACAGGACGCAATAGGTACCCCGATCAACATCCAGCGAGCGAAGCCAATTTGAATGTCGTAGTTGCTTTGCAGGTAAGCAGCCAACAGGGCATTGGGAGGGGTCCCTATCAAAGTGGCAATGCCGCCAATACTGGCAGAGTAGGCAATGGCCAGCATGATGGCGGTGTCAAATCCTTGCTCCTTACTGGCTGCTGATTGTTGCAAGGCCAGAATGGACAGAGCAATCGGCAGCATCATGACGGAAGTTGCAGTGTTTGACATCCACATCGAGAGGAAAGCAGTGACCACCATCAGGCCGGCAATTTGCTGGCTTGGCTTGCTACCTACAATCAACATCACATGCAGGGCTATGCGTTTGTGCAGCTCCCAACGCTCCATCGCAATCGACAGTAGGAAGCCGCCCAGGAATAAAAATATCAGCGGATGGGCGTAGTGTGCTGTCACAGCACCAAGCGCGTCCAACCCAAGCAATGGCACTAACACGATGGGCAGCAAAGAGGTCACCGGGATGGGCACCGCTTCACTGATCCACCAGATTGCCATCCAAAGTGTTAAGGCTGCCATCAGCCAGGCGTGCTGACTCATACCGGTAAAGGGAATTTCCAGACTGCTAAGTAACAGAAAGCTTAGCGGCCCAGCTAACAAAGGAAGCAAATAGCGGGTATTTTTGCTGGTCATAAAAGCGCTGTGAATGAAAGAGTTATAAAGCCAAGTCTAGGTGGCAGACACTGTATTCGCAATTATGTTTGGGTATATACTGAAAGTCTGTGTTGCTTTTCTGGATTTTTTTATGCAGTTTCCTTTGCAGGCTCATTTTCCAGCAGCCAGCCGTCTGGTGTTTGGCTGCATGCAGCTTGGTGGTGATTGGGATCGTGGCGCTACAACCGCATTGCAGCATCAGCGCGCTTTCAGTGCTTTGGATGCAGCCATTGAGGGCGGTATCACTTGCTTTGATCATGCCGATATTTACACCTTAGGTAAATCTGAGCGGGTGTTTGGCGATTATCTACGGCAGTCTGGTATTGAACGTGAGCAGTTGTTTATCCAGAGCAAGTGTGGCATTCGGCTGGCAACCAGTGAGCAACCAGGCTATTACGATTTCTCTGCGGCGCACATCCGGCAAAGTGTGGATGCGAGCCTGCAACGACTGGGGTGTGATTATCTGGATCTGTTGCTGCTGCACCGGCCAGATCCCTTGATGCAACCCAGAGAAGTTGCTGCTGTTTTTTCCGATTTGCATGCTCAGGGCAAAGTACGGGCTTTTGGGGTATCGAATATGGCCTGGCCACAACTGCAGTGGTTGCAGCAGGCGCTGGAGCAACCATTGATCGCCAATCAATTGGAAATGAGCCTGGCAAATTATCACTGGTTGGAAGAGACCATTCTCACTGGCATGCCAGCAGGCAGTCAGTGCCACTTCTCGGCTGGGACGGTAGAGTTTTGTCAGCTCAGGGATATCCAACTGCAAGCCTGGGGAAGTCTGGCTCAGGGACTCTTTAGCGGGGGGCGCTTGCCCCGAACGGATGCCGAGCACAAGACCGCCACTTTGGTACAGCAGTTAGCGGCTGACTACCAGGTGTCAGCCGAAGCCATCGTATTGGCCTGGTTGTTACGGCATCCGGCTGCTATTCAACCCGTGATTGGCAGCTTGTCGGTGGCACGGATACAAGCTTGCCTGCAGGCCACACAAATAGAACTTAGCCGGGAACATTGGTATCGGCTGTACTGTGCGGTGCGGGGACAAGCGCTGCCCTGAACAGGCGCAGAGCTTGTCTGTCTGCGGGCGTTATTTTTCCGGTTCGCTGGCAGCGTTGCTACTGGATTTCCTTTCTTTTTTGCCAGGTAACTGGTTCAGTGAAATCACCCTGGTTTTGCTGATCTTATGCCGGTAAATTTCACGCAGATACTTGATGGCTTTTTTCACGCTATCACGCGATAACCGGATATCGTTGATCGAGATAAATTTATCTTTACTATGAATCAGCTCGCGGTATTTTTTCTCATACATGGGTTTGATTGCGTACCAGTTGGTATCCAGGATTTTGGCCGGATTCTCAAACTCATTCAGCATGGTATCCAGCAGCGCTTCATCGAAGTGCTCATCACGAATAAATTCCAGCATGGCCTCGTCCAGTTGTTCATCAAAGCGGTAACTGTCTTTGGCAAAGCAACGTTTGATATAGGCGACAATCAGTGTCAGGAAATCATCACTCAGGCACGGGCTTTTCACAATTAACGTGGTCAGCGAAATGTTGGCAGAAGCGCCAATTACCAAAGCATAGCGTTTTAAGGTGGTATTGGGGAACAGGTTGTTCAGATGAGACTTCAGCTTATTCAAATCGATGTACGACAATTTGTAGTCTTTGGGCAAGGAAACAATGGACACCACGGATGAGCAGTTTTTGAAAAAGTGCAGGTTCTTTAGCTCAGCCGCGTTGTAATTATTCTTCTGATAATTGGCCAGTGTCTCGCGGTAGCGTTCTGACTCAATCGGCAGTAAGCTGATACCCTCAATGGCCTGAGTGACTTTGTTAAAATGCGGCAAGTCAATGGAGCGGAAAAACAGATCGTCAATGTTCAAACCACTTGGAGCCTGTTTGTCGAATAGCTTGACCTTTTCCAGGCTGCTGCTCTCAGCCGGGATCACCGATTCGGCATAAGCTACCGCAACAGGCCCAGCCAGGCTCATAAAGAGATCATTGGCATCCAGACGGATGGTTTCGCCGATATCAATGCCGGCCCGGCGGAAATAGTTTTCATCGTAATCCGTGGTAACAGCCTGGGCCGTCAAGATATTGAATATTTGCTGTGAAATGTATTGATTGGCGTATTTTTCCATGGCATTGACATCAATGTGCTGGATGTCGCCGTCATCGGTTTCTTCGGCATAACGCATGATGTCGTTGGAGATTAGCATCATCGCATTCCAGGGCCGGATGCGGTGCATCACACTGGAGTCGCTACCATCCTCATGGTCAAAGTTGTAGGAGAAGTCCCACTCTTCTGCCAGATACTTGCACAGTAAACGACCGGCATTGATATGCAACGCCTCGGACATCTCCACCCCATGGTCAGAAATATTCGGCAGGATACAGATGCCGCTGGTAAAGATGGGTTCAAACACAAAGGAGTGACCGCGGTTTTCTTCGTTCTCTGGTAAGGTTCGGGTATCGAAGGTTTTGCTCATGTAGGCATACTGTTGGGCCAGGCCGAACTCAGAAGCCATGCCAGAGCCGGTACCACCGCCGGCACTGAAAATATAAAAATACAGTCGCGACTGGTTGGCTTTGATACCACAGGAATCAATCAGGTAGGAGTGAATAAACTTCCAGTCCGCATTGGAAAAGCGCTGTGTGTCTTTATTCAGAATAATTTTCGCCAGATACTGGCCAAGAATAGGGGCATTGCCAGCGCCGCCTGCATGAACTTCGGACAAATCCATAATTTTCATTTTGGTGTAGTCGTGCAGGAAACCGCTGGATTCACCTTTGTTGGAAAAGCGGATGCGGCCTTCGATGTCTTTGTCCAAATCACCCAGCATCACCAGTGGTTCTATCAGAAATACCGGTTTTAACGCATTCGATTGTTTTAAATGCAGGCTGCGCTTAATCCAGCGCATGGGCCGGTATTCCTGTTCGCGGTTTTGCTTTTCTTCGTTGTTAAACTCATTCAGGTAAAAATTACGGGCATTGTAGACCAGAGACGCCACATCCAGTGCAATGTTGGAGCCACAACGGCCAAGGCCAATCAAACAAACAGAAGGAAAGTGTTGCTGTCTTGGAGCACTGATTTCGTGTTCCACACCGCTGTTTGGGAAAACGGTTTGGCGAAGTGCATCCAGGTTAGCCAGAATACGGTTGAGATCGCGCTCCGTAAAATACATATAACGCTCCCCACCAAAGGAAACGACTGGCTGTCGGGCTACGCTGCTGGCAGCAGGCCGCACTGCAATCACTTCATCATGCAGATCATCCTGATTTGTGTCCGGCTGGGTGGTCGGTATTTTTGTTGCCATAGAGCCTCTTCCTGCATCTGTTTTTTATACGACTGTGCACTAAAAGTAGACCGTTTTTCTGCTGAATACAATGCGGGACTTGCACTGAACCTGGTTAAGATCAATAAAAAGGGAGCACCTGGCTCCCTGAATAAAAGTTACATGTTGGGGTAGTTTGGGCCCCCCGGGCCTTCTGGAGTTACCCAGGTGATGTTTTGTGCCGGATCTTTGATATCACAGGTTTTGCAATGAATGCAGTTCTGGGCATTGATCTGGAAACGGGCCTGGCCATCTGTTTCTTTGATAACCTCGTATACCCCGGCCGGGCAATACCGTTGAGCGGGCTCGGCAAAGCGGGGCAGGTTTTGACTGATGGGAAGACTGGCATCTTTCAGCTTCAGATGACAAGGCTGCTTTTCTTCATGGTTGGTGTTGGATAAATACACCGACGATAAACGGTCAAAGCTCAGCACATTGTCAGGTTTGGGGTAGCTGATCACCGGGCACTCACTGGCTGGTTTGAGCTGGGCATGGTCCAGCGACTCGTCTTTGAGCGTCCAGGGGAGTTTGCCGCCAAACCAGTTTTGTTCGATGGTGTTGTAGGCACCGCCCCAGAAGGTGCCAAATTTGTGCATGGCCGGACCAAAGTTGCGTGAGCGATACAGCTCGTCGTATAGCCAGCTTTGCTCAAAGCGTTGCTGGTGATGGCTTAAATCCTTGCCACCTTCATCCCCGCGTTGCAAGGCTTCAAAGATGGTTTCTGCGGCCAGCATGCCGGATTTCATGGCCGTGTGGTTGCCCTTGATTTTCGCAAAGTTCAGAGTACCGGCTTCACAGCCTGCCAGCAGGCCTCCGGGAAAGCTCATTTTGGGCAAGCTGTTCAGGCCTCCTTTGGTGATAGCTCGGGCACCATAGCTGACGCGTTTCCCTCCTTCGAGGTATTGCTTTAGCACCGGGTGCTGCTTGTAGCGCTGGAACTCTTCAAAAGGACTGAGGTGTGGATTGCTGTAGTTCAGATCGATGATTAAACCCACCAGAATTTGCTGGTTTTCTGCATGGTACAGGTAACCACCGCCAGAGGTGTTTTTATCCAGAGGCCAGCCTGCGCTGTGCACAACCAAACCAGGGTGATGCCTGGATGCATCCACATCCCAGATTTCTTTAAAGCCAATAGCGTAATGTTGTGGCGAGCAGTCTTTATCGAGTGCAAATTGCTGCAGCAACTGCTTGCCAAGGTGACCGCGACAGCCCTCGGCAAAAATAGTGTATTTGGCACGCAGCTCCATGCCTGGTTCAAAGCTATCTTTGGGCGTGCCATCGACATCCAGCCCCATATCACCGGTAATAATACCTTTGACCACGCCATCTTCAATAATCAGCTCTGCTGCCGGGAAGCCGGGGAATATCTCCACCCCCAGTTGCTCTGCCTGCGCAGCCAACCAGCGGCAGACATTGCCCATAGACACAATGTAATTGCCACTGTTGTGCATGGTTTTAGGCACGGAAAAGCCAGGCAGCTTTTTGGCCTGACTGTCGGATTGCAGCAAGTAAATATCGTCGTGTACAACCGGGGTATTCAGCGGGGCTCCCAATGACTGCCAGTCAGGCAGCAGCTCGTGCAAGGCTCTTGGCTCAAACACTGCACCGGATAAGATATGAGCGCCCACTTCTGAGCCTTTTTCGACTACACAAACCATCAGCTCCTGCCCGGCTTGCTGTGCTTGTTGCATCAGCTTAATCGCAGCGGATAAGCCGGCAGGGCCTGCACCTACGATTACTACGTCAAACTCCATCGATTCTCTTTGCACGTCCACAGCTGACCTCGTTCGTTGTTGTCGTTGTTTTGCAGGGAAACAAAGGAATACCTCATTGCAGGCATCGTTACCCTGATCATTATCAATATCGCGCCCTATTTGGCGTGCCTGCTACTCGTCTGCAAGTGTAGTGGATGTTATTATTTACAGCGAATTCAGTACGAAACAGCCCGTAAAGCCTATTGCAGGTTGACGTTTACGTCAACAGTAAGTAGATTGTGAGCATGTTCTGCTGGATAAGTTTACCTTCACGTCAATCAAGCTGCCAGTAGCAGTCGGATGTTTTCCCTGGGTAATGTGAGGAATCTATGAAAATTTTAGTGCCGGTCAAACGGGTTATCGATTACAACGTGAAAGTGCGGGTTAAAGCCGACCAAAGTGGTGTGGATTTAGCCAATGTGAAAATGGCACTGAATCCGTTTTGTGAAATTGCGGTGGAAGAAGCAGTCCGTCTAAAAGAAGCAGGCAAAGCGACTGAAGTGGTGGTGGTATCTATTGGTAGCAAAGCAGTACAGGAGCAACTGCGCACTGCTCTGGCTCTGGGCGCGGATCGTGCCATCCATCTGGAAACCGAGGCAGATCTGGACTCATTGCAAGTTGCGAAGTTACTGCACAAGCTGATGGACAAAGAGCAACCTGAGCTAGTGATTATCGGCAAGCAGGCGATCGACTCTGATAACAATCAGACCGGCCAGATGCTGGCGGCCCTGGCGGGTATTGGTCAGGGGACTTTTGCCTCCAAAGTGGAGCTTACCACAGACAACAAAGTCCAGGTAACCCGTGAAGTGGATGGTGGACTACAAACCGTTGAGCTAAGCCTGCCTGCGGTGGTCAGTACCGACTTGCGCCTGAACGAGCCGCGCTATGCTTCCCTGCCAAATATTATGAAAGCCAAGCGCAAGCCTTTGGATGTGATCCCGGCAGATGAACTGGGTGTGGCGCTGGTTTCCAAAGTAAAAGTAGTCAAAGTGGCGACACCGGCCGGTCGCACAGGTGGTATTACTGTGGAGTCGGTGGCGGAGCTGGTAGACAAATTAAAGAATGAAGCAAAGGTGATCCAATGAGCATCCTGATTATTGCAGAGCACAACAATCAACAGCTAAAGCCTGAAACCCACAAAACGGTGCAGGCAGCACAGCAAATTGGCGGTGATATTCAACTGCTGGTCGCAGGAGCCGGTTGCCAGGCGGTTGCTGAACAGGCGGCAAAATTAACTGGGGTCAGCAAGGTCTTGCTGGCTGATCACCCGGTGTATGGTCATCAGTTGGCAGAGAATATCGCAGCTTTGGTGGTGGAGCTGGCTGCAGGTTATAGCCATATTTTGGCTGCAGCCACTACAACCGGTAAGAACTTTCTGCCGCGAGTGGCTGCTTTACTGGATGTAGCGCAAATCTCCGATATCATTGCTGTTG
This sequence comes from Alkalimonas mucilaginosa, assembly GCF_036327005.1. Classification (NCBI taxonomy): domain Bacteria; kingdom Pseudomonadati; phylum Pseudomonadota; class Gammaproteobacteria; genus Alkalimonas; species Alkalimonas mucilaginosa. Next base: position 89,819 of record NZ_JAUGZK010000010.1, on the reverse strand, counting down.
AGTCGGCTGACACCTTTGTACGCCCTATTTACGCAGGTAATGCTATTGCTACCGTGCAATCGGATGATACGGTCAAAGTCATTACGGTTCGAAGCTCTGCTTTTGATGCCGTGTCTGAAGAGGGAGCGGCGCAGATCCAAAACCTTGACCTGGTGAAAGACTTGGCGGTTTCCACTTTTGTCAACGAGGAGCTGACCGTTTCCGAGCGTCCTGAGTTAACAGCTGCTAAAGTGGTGATCTCTGGTGGCCGTGGCATGCAAAATGGTGAGAACTTCAAATTGCTGGAAGGTATTGCCGACAAGCTGGGGGCTGCCATCGGAGCATCCCGCGCCGCTGTGGATGCTGGCTTTGTGCCGAATGATATGCAGGTTGGGCAAACCGGCAAGATTGTGGCGCCTGATCTGTATATTGCTGTCGGGATTTCCGGTGCTATTCAGCATCTGGCAGGCATGAAAGACTCGAAAGTCATCGTGGCTATCAACAAAGACGCTGAAGCCCCTATTTTCCAGGTGGCCGATTATGGTCTGGTTGCCGATCTCTTTACTGTTCTCCCTGAGCTCGAAGCTCAACTCTAAGTTTGCTCGGACAGGTACAAATTCACTTGTACCTGTCTGCATACCTCATTATTCTAAGCATGATGATTGCATTTGCCTGATGTGATCCTGGCTATGGTGTGTCCTGATACCTGCTGCACTGCATGCTAACGATGAAGTGTTAATACCTTGATACATTTTTTTACAGAAGGAAGAACTCATGCCGGTTATAATCCGTCATGCTGAACAGGCTGATGCCAAAGCCATGCAGCAGATTTATCAGCAGCCCAGTGTATACGCCAATACCTTGCAATTGCCATTGCAGGCGCTGAATCACTGGGAGCAGTTATGCCAGAGCCGGCCCGGCTTTTACAATCTGGTGGCCGAGCTGGATGGTGATGTGGTCGGGCAACTTGGCCTGCAGCAGTTCCAAAATCAGCGCCGCCGGCACGCGGCCGACATTGGTATGGCGGTGTCGGAACCTTTCCAGGGCCAGGGCATTGGCTCGGCGCTGCTGCGCACCGCTTTGGAAATGGCAGACAACTGGTTGAATATTCGTCGACTGGAGCTGCAGGTATACAGCAATAATGAAGCGGCGGTAGCCCTGTATGAACGTTTTGGTTTTGAAGTGGAAGCAGAGCTTTCTGATTATGCTTTTCAGTATGGAGCTTACGTGTCTGTACTGCAAATGGCCCGTATTACGACCAACAGTTAGTTGTCTGCCTGGAAGGTAGAGAGCTAAAAGGAGCAAAACATGACAACAAAGGCAGCATGGTATCGGCTGGTCACTTTAGGGGCTGTGTTGTGTTTTAGCGGCTGTGTGCAACTGACTGAAGAACAACAGCGTGCTGCTTTATTAAGTGAGCTGGATGGCTCTCTGGCTCAACTGCAGGTCAATCTGCGTCAGTTGGAGCGGCGGATGGATCGGTTGACGGAAGACCGCAGCTGCCAGCAAGATCAACAGTGTCGGGTGCTGGCCAAAGGGGTTCGCCCCTGTGGCGGCCCGGAGCAGTATCTGGCGTATTCCGTGCTTAGCACCGACGAAAGCATGCTGCTGCATACCAATGAACAGTTTAGCTCATTGCGACAGCGGCAGCATGAGCGGCTTGGCACCATTAGCACCTGTGAGTTGTTGCCAGAGCCGCTACCGAGTTGTCAACAGAATCTCTGCACCTTGCAAGCACAGGAGTATGCCAGCCGTTAGCATTGCAAAAACTCAGGGTCTGGGATCATCTTTCAGTCTTGGGATCTTCAGGCCCAGCTCTTGCCCGCGAAAACGAGCGTAATAGGTACAACCAATAAACATTGCCAACGACAGCAGTAGTTCAAGCACAGATAGCCAAAAATAAAGTCCGGATGCGACCCACAAGTTGGTCAGGCTATGCACAAAGTAAATCATCACAATAAAATTAGCCCAGGCAAAGGTGTAGGGATCGCCTTTGATCATACCCCGCAGTGGAAACCACAACGGTAGCCACAGCAGTGCCAGCAGCACGTATGGATTACCCAGACTCGGAGGGGCCAACCAGAGTATCCACACTGGGATCAGCACAAAAAGACCAAAAAAACCAATCCGGCCCAGCAGCAAGCATTGCTTGGTTTTGTCTGCCATGGTTACGGTTTCACTGGAGAGCTGCTCCGGTTTACCTGCATTCATTTAGCGTTGTGCTCCTGTCTTGAGTTGTTGTGTCACGCGTGCAATCCGCTGCCCCAGTGCTAAACATAGTTGCTGCTCATCACGGCTAAAGGCTTTGTCGCCACTCAAGCCACTGACATGGCTTGGGCCGTATGGGGTGCCACCTTGGTTGGTGTTATTAAGTTCAGGTTCGCTGTAGGGCAGGCCACATAACAGCATGCCATGATGCAGCATGGGCAGCATCATACCGAGCAAAGTGCTTTCGTTGCCGCCGTGCATGCTGCCGGAGGAAGTAAAAACTCCTGCCGCTTTACCGATCAGACTGCCGCGGATCCAGGCTTCGCTGGTTTGGTCCCAAAAGGCTTTTAGCGGGGCAGCCATGACACCAAAGCGTACCGGGCTGCCAACAATCAGTGCATCACAGTGTGGCAGGTCCTGGATATCCAGGACCTGATGGCGTGGTTGTTCGCTAGGATCCAGCGGAGCAACTGAACGCACCATCACCTCGGCACCGGCCTGCTGCACGCCGATGGCAATTTTGTCGGCTAACCTGGCTACGGAACCATGCTTTGAGTAATACAGAATCAAAACTCTGACGGTCATGGCAGCAATTCCAGTACCTTCTCCGGAGGTCGGCCAATCACGGCTCTGTGTTGATCAAACACCACTGGCCGCTCCATTAGTTTGGGGTGGCTTAACATGGCATCCAGCAGATCATCTTCTGTCAAAGCCGGATTGTCCAGTTGCAGGGCTTTGTAATCCTCTTCTTTGTTGCGCAGCAGTGCTTTGGCTGGAATGCCAAGTTTTTCCAGTACAGCGGCAAGCTCTGCTTTGGTCAGGGGAGCTTTTTGATAATCCACTACAGTGATTTCAACCTGATGGTGCTGCAGCAGTTCAAGGGCCTGACGGCTTTTGGAACAGCGGGGGTTGTGAAGAATGGTCAGCATAACAGCTCCGTTTTCGCAAAGACGGTTATTGTAAAGAAAGTCAGGCGCAGGCGCAAAGTCCAGGCTGCGCTATCTATAGACTGTTTACATGCGGCGCAAGCGATCAAATTCGGCTTGCATCTGCCGCCTTTTGGCTTCCAGGCGGCGGTTTTCCAATTTATCGCTGCTGGATAAATGGTTGAGCGCCTCTTGCAAGTCATCAATAGCTCTGGGGTAATTGGCCAATTGGTAGTGAAAATCTGAGCGGGCTTCGTAAAAGCGGGCATAGTCTTCCAGATTCTGGTACGCCTTGGCAATTAAATCATAGGCCAGAATATTATCCTCTTTGTAATGCAGCATATCCTTGAGCAAATGAATCGCCAGCCGGTTGCCACCGGCTTTAATAGCCGCATTGGCGTAATTGAGCGTGACGACCTGGTTGTTTGGGCGGATCCGGTAATGATGCTCCAGCATTTCCAGTGCCTCAGTCGCGCGGTTTTGCCCCAGCAACACATCGGTATAGACATCCAGGTAATACAGATTGTATTCATCTTTTTCCAGCAACTCCAGGATCAGCGTTTCCGCTTCGGTATAGTTATTGCTGTCCAGGTAGGCAATGGCCAGACCGTATTGATTTGCTTTGGTATTGCCCCCTGGCTGGCGTAACCGTTGCTGGAAAATGGCGACCACATCTTCATTTTTATGTTGGTAGCGCGCCAACACCCTGGCTTTGGCTAAGGTGTAGTCCTGACTGTCTGGTACAAAGCGTTTGGGGAATCGTTCGGCCCGTAATCGGGTATCACTTACCCGTGCCTGCGATAGCGGGTGTGTTTGCAAAAAAGCCAACTGTTGATTCATAAAGCGGCTGCGCTCGCTGAGTTTACGGAAAAACTCTGGCACAGCATGGGGGTCAAAACCTGCATCGGCCAGGATTTGCATACCAACGCGATCCGCTTCTTGCTCATTGCTGCGGGTGAAATTGATGGATGCTTGCTGGCTGGCACCTTGGGTCGCTATCATGGCTGCCATCCCTGCTTCAGGGTTGACTGTGGCCAGCACTATGGCTCCCAGCAGTCCGGCAAGTGTTAAAGGTGCCCGCTGGCTTTGAGCTTCCACAAAGCGGGCAATGTGTCGTTGGGTGACGTGTGCTATCTCGTGAGCCATCACAGAGGCAAATTCACTTTCACTGTCCGAAATGGCCAGGGTTCCCGTGTGGGACGCTACATGCCCACCAAGGGTGGCAAAAGCATTGATGTTGCGATTATCCACCCAGTAAAAGCGAAATGGAAAGCGGACATCGTTGGCATTTGCCACCAAGCGGTTGCCTAGCGCATTAATGTATTCATCCAGCAAGGGATCGAACACCATGGGCAAGGAGCCTTTGGCTTGGCGCATCAATACATCACCCAATACCTTCTCTTTCTCTGGGGTGAGTGTGGACATGGCAGTACCGCCCAGGTCGGGTAAGTTCGAGCTGGCATAGGCGCTGAGCGAGAAACAACTCAACAGCAACCAGAGACAGGCCGATTTCAATCGCGTTGAAAAAATTAAGTGGGCACTATGGGTATTCGATATCATTCAGGGTACAGCCTATTCCGTCCGGGAAACCTATCGCCGTTTTAGGCAGCGAAATTGTTTTGAAGTTCAAAGCGAAATCAGCAATTATCTTGTCATGGATATCGGGTAATCTACCATAGAAAACTGACAGATTCAGGCGTTTGCTGTATCTTCTGCTCAAGGCAAGTTGATAAGGAGCCCATTGCGATGTTGTCCTGGCTGAAAAATTGGTACCACCACAAGTTTTCTGATCCTCAGGTTGTGGTGCTGTTTTTAATGCTGCTACTGGGGTTTTTATCCATTTACTGGCTGGGGCGTATTCTGGCACCTTTGCTGGTGGCCATCGCTTTTGCCTACTTACTGGAGTGGCCGGTAGCGCGGCTAACCCGGCTTGGCTTATCCCGAACTATCAGCACCAGCCTGGTGGTCTCTACCTTTATTGGTCTGAGCACCATGATACTGATGTGGACCATGCCGCTATTTTGGCATCAGGGGCGTACCTTGCTTCGTGATATGCCACAAATGATCGAGCAGGGCAGGCAATATTTGCTGGAGCTGCCTGAGGCCTTTCCTGGCGTGGTCAGTACCGAGCAGGTAAATATCTTTATGCAGTCAGTCGATGAGCGGCTTATGGCCTTTGGCCGGGATATGTTGTCGCTGTCACTGGCATCCATTGTCGATTTAGTGGCTTTGATGATTTACCTGATTCTGGTGCCGCTGCTGGTGTTCTTTATGTTGAAAGACAAAAATCTGCTGATTGAGCGCTTCTCGGCCTTGCTGCCAACAGAGCGTAAATTGATCAGTCAGGTCTGGCAGGAAATGAACTTTCAGATCATGAATTACATCCGGGGCAAAATTCTGGAAATCATAATTGTCGGAGCGGTCAGTTATGCAGTTTTTGCTCTGTTTGGCTTAAATTATCCTTTATTGCTTGGTGTGCTGGTCGGCTTTTCAGTGTTGATCCCCTACATCGGTGCTGCTGTAGTAACACTTCCGATTGCTTTAGTGGCTCTTTTTCAATGGGGTTTTAGTCCGCAGTTTGGTTATCTGATGCTGGCTTATGGGGTGATTCAGGCGCTGGATGGTAACTTGCTGGTGCCGGTGTTGTTTTCCGAGGTTATTGATTTACACCCCGTCTACATCATTGTCGCTGTGCTGTTTTTTGGCGGTATGTTTGGCTTCTGGGGAATTTTCTTTGCGATTCCGTTGGCGTCTTTGGTCAAGGCAACCATCACGGCCTGGGCGGCCCGGGTGCAGCCTGCGATGGAAGCAGCCGAGTAAAAAAGCAAAGGGCTGCAACAGCCCTTTGCCCGATTTCGCGTTTTTCTAACCGTTACTCAGAGGCAGGCTTTAACTGCAGCACCTTACCATTGGGCTCGTCGGTCAGCAGATAGACGGCACCGTCCGGGCCCTGGCGCACATCCCGTACCCGCATACCAATATCGATGCGCTCTTCGTGGGTCACGGTATTACCATCCATCACTAAGCGTGCGATCAACTGATAACGCAGTGCGCCCACCAGGGCATTGCCTTGCCAGTCATTGAACAGCTCACCGGTATAAAACACCATGCCGCTTGGCGCTATGGACGGCGTCCATTGGTGCACCGGTTGCTCCATGCCTTCTTTTGCTGTTGGGCCAATATGGCCGCCACCGTATTCTTCGCCATAGGTGATGGTGGGCCAGCCATAGTTTTTAGCGGCCTCGGTTAAGTTCAATTCATCGCCGCCCTGAGGACCATGTTCGTGGGTCCAGAGCTGCCGGGTTTGTGGGTGCAAATCGGCGCCTTGAATATTGCGGTGGCCATAGGACCAGATGTCATCCAGCCCATCGCGGCCAACAAAAGGATTGCTTTGTGGAATAGTGCCATCCGGATACAAACGAACCACTTTACCATGATGGGTATCCAGCGTTTGCGCATCGTGTCGGCGTGAGCCGCGATCGCCCAGGGTAACAAAGAGATAGCCATCGTCGGTAAACACCAGTCGGCTGCCAAAGTGATGGCGACTACGCATCTTGGGCTGGGCACTGAAAATGACCTCCAGTTGCTCCAGCTGCATCCCGTTCAGGCGAGCTCTGGCAACGGCGGTGCTGCTACCTTCCGGGGTGGGCTCGTTGTAGCTGATATAAACCCATTGATTACTGGCAAACTCCGGATGCAACGCCACGTCGAGTAAACCACCCTGGCCATCGACCAGAATGTCCGGCAGGCCAGCGATGGGCTCGCTGATGCTGCCATCCATGCTGACATAGCGAAGATTGGCGGTGCGCTCTGTCACCAGCATGCGGCCATCTGGTAAAAAAGTCATGCCCCAGGGGTGTTGCAGCCCTTCGGCGATGGTATTCAGTTGGATTGGGCCATGCTCGGTGTCAATGGTTTGGGCTTGGCTTTGTGTCTGAACCAGGCTTGCCAACAAGATGGCTGTAGCAGTGAGCGATAGCTTTGGGAGCAAGTGCATAAAACCTCCATGCAACGATGAGTATGTTATTTAGTATGCACAAAGCCACGGCTCTTGCATGTCGGATCCGATCAAAGCAAGAGCTGGCAGGGCAAATGGCTTATTGGCTTAAATAATCCAGCACCAACTGGTGATGGTCTTTGGTCTTGAAGGTATCGAACACATGGGCAATGGTGCCTTGCTCATCAATCAGGAAACTGGTGCGATGAATACCATCGCTGACGCGGCCCATAAACTTTTTTGGCCCCCAGACACCAAAGGCGTCAGCCACGCTGTGATCTTCATCCGCCAGCAGGGTAAAATTAAGTTCCTGTTTCGTGGCGAAGTTCAGCAATTTTTTCGGGGTATCCGGGCTTAAACCCAGCACCACAACCCCCAGCTTCTCCAGCTCGGCTTTGCTATCACGTAGGCCACAAGCCTGCACGGTACAACCAGGCGTTGACGCGCGTGGGTAAAAGTAGACCAGCACTTTCTTGCCGCGAAAATCAGCCAGGCTGACGCTTTGGCCGTTTTGGTCTTGCAAGGTAAAATCAGGTGCGCTTTGTCCGGCAGTCAGGGTTTGCATAGGGTATCCTTAGAGCATTGAAAACGAGTCTTAGTGTAACAGCCCGGCCAGAAGTCTCAAGCCGCGACTGACTAAAGCTGTTATGATACAACGAGTTTTAATGATTGGATCAGGCCATGGGCCTATGGGGTTTGTAAGCATGCAAAACAAGGGTTCAAAGCCGGTTGCCGTGGTCACCGGTGGCAGTGCCGGCATAGGGGCGGCTGTGGTGGCAAAGTTGCTGCAGCAAGGCTATCAGGTGATTAATCTGGATATTCAGTCGGGCCCTGAAGGTGTCTATCTGGCTTGCGATGTCAGTAATGTAGCAGCGGTGCAGCAGGCGATCGGTCAAATAAAAGCTAGATACGGCCGTATTGATGTGCTGGTGTCCAATGCTGGCCGGCATCTGTCGGCCGATATTGAGCACACTTCAGAGGCGATGTTGGATGAGCTGTTTGCGCTCAATGTGAAAGGGGCCTTTGCTGCGGTGCAGGCGGTTTTGCCGCTGATGAAGTCGCAGCGTGATGGCGTTATTCTGCTGATGGCCTCAGATCAAGCGGTCATTGGTAAACGCAACTCCTTTGCCTACAACCTGACCAAGGCCGCACTGGCGTCGATGGCACGCACCACCGCGCTTGATTACGCCAGCTTTAATATTCGCTGCAATGCCATCTGTCCCGGCACCATTGATACGCCCTTGTACCAGCAGGCCATAGCCCGCTATTGCGCACAAAGTGGTCGTGATACCGCGGAGGTGCACCGCGAAGAAGCAGCTGAGCAGCCTCTTGGCCGTTTGGGAAAACCCGAGGAAGTGGCAGCACTGGTGGCATTTCTGGCCAGCCCGGAGGCCGCCTTTATCACCGGCAGTTTGCAGCTAATTGATGGTGGTTATACCGCGCAATGAGTGAGCAATGCATTGGTATCATCGATCCACATCTGCATGTCTGGCAATTAAGCGCTGGTCATTACCACTGGCTGCGCCCAAATAATCCACCTCACTGGCCCAAAAAAGTGGTGCTGCAGCAGGATTTTCTGCCGGCAGACTTAGCGTTGCAGTCGCCGTTTCGCTTGCTGGGGGTTGTTCACATTGAAGCAGGTTTTAATAATCAGCAACCAGAGCAGGAGCTTTTCTGGTTAAGCCAGCAGCATTGGCCCTTTGCGTATCGCAGCGTGGCATTTTTGGATTGCGCCGCGCCGATTGGTGAGGTAGAGCGGAAGCTACAGGCATTACTGCCCTATCATCCTGCCGGGGTACGTCATATCTTTGAAGGGGAGGATGAGGCTGTGTTGCAGCGGCCTGAACTTGAGACCATTGCTGCTTGGCTGGCGCAGCATCAACTGCTGCTTGAAGTGCAGTGCGATCTCAGTAAAGCCAGCAACTGGCAGCGCCTTGCTGAACTGGCAGTGAAACAGCCGAAGCTGCAACTGGTGCTCAATCATGCCGGGCTGGTCACGTCAGAGCGGTTCAGTGACTGGCAACTGGCACTGCAGCAGCTTGGCCAATACCCGACTATGGCGATGAAACTCTCCGGCTGGGAAATGCAGCAGGCCGGGGTAACGAGCTCCTTTGATAGCCGTTGGTTTCAGCGGGTGCTGGCCGCCGCTCTGGAGCTACTACCAACAGATCGCCTGATGCTGGCCAGTAATTTTCCGCTCTGTTTATGGCAGGGCAGTTACCAACAGTTGTGGCAGCGTTATTTTGACAGCGGCCAGGCGCTTGGATTAAGCCTGGCCGATTGGCAGCAATTAAGCCGCCACAGTGCTCAAAGCTGGTATCGACTGGCACTAATATAATCAAGCACTTCCGTTACAACGGTCATGGAGTTGTTTCACGAAAATCCTTGACTCTGGACCAACACCAGCCTGTATACTGCTACTCATGTTCACCTCAGATCTCATTCGGCCTTTAGTTTGCGAGCTATCCGTGTCAGTAGTGCCCATTTGAGTAGTATCCGCTTAAGTGCTGTCCGTATCAGCGCCCTGGTGCTGTGCTGTTTTTTATGGCAAGCATTGTCCGGTCAGGTTGGCGCGCATCCATGGCATTTTTCTGAGTTGAGCGACAGCACTGGTCATCACCTGCATCTGTCGCTTGGCGATAGCGGGCTGGCCGAAAGCCGCTTCCAGGCGGATAGTCAGGTGCCTGAGAGCGACGAACTTTGCCTGGATTGTCACTGTCACAGTGGCCAGGTGCCCTTGTTCTGGTTGCCTCGTGTATCTGCTGTTAGCGCAAGCTTTGGCCATAGTCATTACCGGCTCTGGTATTATCCGCCGCAATCTGCCTTGCATTTACGCCCTCCCATTTTTCTCTCCTGATATCACTTAAACTGCAGCAGGCCGCGAAGCTGGCTGCACCCCGGTATTTTTTCAGGAGTTTCTATGCGTATTTATTCCATTCGCGTGGCCGTTTTGGCTGCGCAGCTGCTATGGACAGCATTTCCGCTGGCCGGTCATCCAAAAGTGACGGCCAGCCAGGAGCACAGCCACCAGTCTCATGAGTTGCAGCTTACTTTGCAGCAACAACAGTTGGCCGGGATCCTGGTGCAGCCTGCCAGCATCAGCGAGTTTTGGCCAACACAACTGGCAACGGCAACCCTTATCGCCGATCCAGAGCAAAGCCAATTGCTGACAACCCCTTTTGAGCTGCAAGTGCTGAAACGGCATGTCCGGCCCGGCCAATGGGTGGAAGCCGGCCAGCCACTGTTAACCCTGGGCGGCACCCGGCTGGCTGATGTGCAGGCAGAGTATCTGGATGCGATGCGTCAATGGCAACGTCTGGCTGAACTTACTGCCGACAGCATCAGTGCCAATGAGCAATTCATTGCCAAAGTCCGGGCCAGTCAATCCAGGGCGCATTTGGAGGCTCTGCACATGACCAGTGCGCAGATTGCTTCATTGCAGCAGCAGCCGGAATCATTGGGGCGTTTTGAACTGCTGGCGCCGCAGTCTGGCGTGGTCAGCCGGTTGCAGGCATTGCCAGGGGAGCAACTGGCGGCGGGCAGTACCTTGCTGGGCTTGGCAGATGAGTCCAGCTTGTGGGTGCAGGCCGAGTTAACCAGCAGTCAGTCCGGCTTACTTGATGCAAAAGCGACGCTGTTGGTGCGTTATGAGCAGCAATGGGCAGAAGCCGAGCTGATTGGCCGCTCACATCAGTTGGACTTGCATAGCCGGACCGAGCCCTGGTTTGCCCGGCTGGATAATCGGGCCTTGCACTGGCATCCCGGTAGCTTTGTGGAGATTGTGCTGCGTGCTGAAGCTGTCTCTGGGGTGCTGGTGCCGGATGCCGCCCTCAGTCGTGATGCCGATGGTCACTGGCAAGTTTTTGTGCAGGAGCGTGAGCTTTTTGTGCCATATCCGGTGGAGTTGCTGCGTAGCGAGCGGGGCTGGCATCTGGTGCAGGGCATCACGCCCGGCCAGTTATTGGTACAGCAAGGCGCTTTTTTCCTGGCTTCCGAGCTGCAAAAGGCGGGCTTTGACCCGCACCAGCATTAGGAGGTTGCCATGTGGAACTCCTGGCTTTGCGCCGCTTTGCAGCGACCTGCGCTGGTGCTGCTGTGCTTTGGTTTACTGTTGGTTGTCAGTCTGTGGCGTTTGCCGCAGCTTAATGTCGATGCCTTCCCGGACGTAACACCGGTGCAGGTTGTTATCAATACTCAGGCCGATGGTCTGGCCGCCGAAGAGGTGGAGCAGTTTATCAGTTACCCGATTGAAACCGCGATGTTTGGCTTACCCGATGTGGTCGATATCCGCTCGCTATCACGCACCGGCTTGTCGGTGGTGACTGTGGTGTTTGCTGAGGGTAGCGATGCCCAGTTGGCACGCCAACTGGTATTTCAGCAACTGGAGCGGGCCAGTGAACAGATCCCTGCAGGCTTTGGCCGGCCGGAGATTGGCCCGGATACCTCTGGCCTTGGTGAGGTGTTTCAGTATGTGCTGACCGCCAGTGCTGATAGTGGCATGGATGCAGCCGCACTTCGCAGTCTGAACGATTACCTGGTGAAATTGCTGTTGATGCCGGTGGCTGGGGTTACTGAGGTACTGTCTTTTGGCGGAGAGGTTCGGCAGTACCAGGTACAGGTCGATCCCTACCGGTTGCAAAGCTATCAGTTCACGCTGGATGATGTGGTGTCGGCCTTGCAAAGCGCCAACCAGAATGCCGGTGGCTGGTATCTGCCGCAGGGCATGGAACAATGGGTGGTGCGAGGTTATGGCCTGGTCCCGGCCGGCGAGTCCGGGCTGCAGCTGTTGCGTGAACTCCCCATTGGCTGGCAGGAAGACAGGCCCATAGAGCTGCAGATGCTGGCTACTGTCGCCTTGGGGGCTGAGCCAAGAGCGGGGGCGGTCAGCATGACGCGGCGCAGTGCCGATGGACAGGCCGACAGCCTGGGTGAAGTGGTCGCCGGCATCGTGGTTAAGCATCGTACCGCCAATACCAAAGCCACCATCGACGCCTTGCAGCGCCAATTACCGCGGGTGCAACAGGCTTTGCCTGCAGGTGTCCGGCTGGAGGTATTTTACGATCAGGCTGATTTGGTGGATCAGGCCATTCGTACCGTCAGCCAGGCGCTGTTGTTGGCCCTGTTGTTGATAGTGCTGCTGCAATGGTGGTTGTTGCGTCACCTGAGAGCCATGCTGCTGGTGGTGATCACAGTGCCTGTTGCCTTGCTGTTGGCACTGCTGGTGTTGGAGCAGTTGGGCATGACTGCCAACCTGATGTCGTTGGGTGGGCTGGCTCTGGCCATTGGTATTCTGGTGGATGGTGCTGTGGTGGTGGTGGATGCGCTGTTACGTCGAATGGCGTTAGCGCACCCGCAAGAACAAAGCATGCGAGCGCTGATGCAGCAGGTGCTGCGTCAGATGGCAAAGCCGGTACTGCTGGCAAGCCTTGTGGTGATGCTGGCATTTGCCCCGCTGTTTGCCCTGCCGGGGGTTGGTGGTCAGTTGTTTCAGCCGATGGCCATCAGCATTCTGCTGGCACTTGGCGCAGCGCTGCTTTGTGCGCTCTTGCTGGTACCGGCGCTTGCGGTTGTGCTGTTAAAACCAACCAGCGGCTACCGGCCTGTACGGGGGCTCCGCTTGCTGCAGCTGGGCTACCGGCGTTTACTGCGCCGGTTGTTGCGTTTTGCCTACTGGCAGGCCGGGCTGGTGCTGCTGCTGGGAGTAGCAGGAGTCGTGTTACTGACCCGGTTGGGGACAGAGTTTGTACCCGAGCTGGAAGAAGGCACGTTGAACGTACGGGTGACCCTGGCACCAACGGCCAGCCTGGAGACAGCCTTATATGTGGCCCCTCAGTTGGAAGCCATGCTGCTGGAGTTTCCGGAAGTGCGCTATGCCCTTAGCAAAATTGGTGCGGCAGAGCTGGGTGGTGATCCAGAGCCGGTCAGCAACATCGAAATCCTGGTTGGCTTAACACCGATGGCAACCTGGCACAATGGTGGCGATCGTCAGCAATTGCAACAACAGATGCAACAACGCTTATCGGCGTTTCCGGGGCTGTTGCTCAATTTCTCCCAGCCGATTGCCACCCGGGTTGATGAGCTGCTAGCTGGCGTGCAGGGCCAACTGGTGGTGCGTTTGGCGGGGCCCGATCTGCAGGTGCTGGCAGAGCAGGGCGAGCAGCTGGCGGCGTTGCTGCAGCAGATCCCTGGCGCAGTCGATGTAGCCACCGAGGTCACTCAGCAAGAGATGCAGCTGCTGATTGAGCCCAGACGTGAGCAACTGGCTCGTTATGGCGTCACGGTTGCGGATTTGATGCAGCTGATTCGTCAGGGGGTGGCCGGTGTCACGGCCAGCACAGTGCTGGATGGCAATGCACGCTATGCGATTGCGGTGCGTCTGGCCGGTCCTTATCGGCAGGATGCGGATGCGCTGGCGGCTTTACCGGTGCGGCGCGCCAATGGTCAAAGCATCCGGCTGGGGGAGCTGGTGCATATTCAAGCTGTACCGGCTCCGGCCATCATTCGCCGGGATGCCGGTCAGCGCCGCTTGATGGTGCAGGCGAATGTGCGAGGCCGGGATATCGGCTCGGTCGTTCAGCAGTTGGAAGAGACTTTAAGTCAACTGCAGCTGCCGGCCGGTTACAGTTGGCAGTTGGGTGGGCAGTATCAGCTGCAGCAACAGGCGATGCAGCGGCTGCAATGGTTGATCCCATTGTCGTTGCTGGCAATGGCTTTGCTGCTCTACGCCAGTGTGCGCTCGGTGCGGCAGTTGCTGCTGTTGCTAACGGCTATTCCGATGGCACTGTTTGGTGGGGTGCTGGCGCTCTGGCTGGGGCACTGGTATCTGTCGGTGCCGGCCTTGATAGGCCTGATGATGGTGTTTGGCCTGGCGGTGCTCAATGGAGTGGTGTTGCTGGATGCGATGAATCAGCAGCAAGGCAGCGGCATGGCGATTAAACGGGCAGTGCTTGCTGGTGCCAGTCAGCGCTTACGGCCGGTGCTGCTTACCGCCAGTACCACGGCACTGGGCCTCTTGCCACTGCTTTTGGCAACCGGGGTAGGCAGTGAAATTCAGCGCCCGTTAGCGGTGGTGGTGCTGGGCGGGCTTGTTAGCGCGACCTTGCTGACGCTGCTGGTACTGCCGGTACTGAACCATCGTTTTATGCAGCGCTAAGCGCTGCATGTCAGCCATGCAGCATTAGCACTATTTACCACTGCATGGGCTGACTGCCTATTAATTGTAAAGTGAGGCGAAATTACGGTAGTCCTGCAATAATCTGCGGGTATGGTTGTCTATTTCATAGCGATCAATGGGGCGACTGGTGCAAGAGAAAATCGCCCCCTCTTTACTGCTGGCAAATACATAGCGGCTACCTACGGAGATAGGGCCACCGCAGGAAGCGGTGAACTTTGATTGACCAGCTGTAAATGTCAGGGTTTCTGCGCTAATGCCTTTAAAGCGCTCTTCTACTTTAATCTCTATTTCAATGCTCACGTAGTTGCCATTCACCTTTTCTAAGCGGGCTTCTGTTACCAATCCGGTGAAAATATAGGCGGTATAGGAATCATTCAACATGTCCAGTGCTGTAACATCGGAGCAGCGACAGGCCTCTGCCGTAGCTGGATAAAAGCCAGCGATTAAAAGCGGGAGCAGACACCAGATGTTTGACTTAGTGAGCATATAAGGCCTCGTTCTGTGTTTGAGTTGCGGTTATTGGGCTTTTTTTGACCATTGCAAGGGCATTTAGGGTGTCATCAGCCCCAGCGTCAGACGTTTGGACTTGCTTAAGCCGGCCACTACTAAGCGGTAAGACTCGGTCAGGTAATAACAAAGCTCCTCATCCAAAGCACCGCTGGTGTCAATTTGCTGGATCCATTTCATTCCACGATTGGCAAAGTAGGGCGCTGGGATATAGCCATCCTTGTGGCAGAGGAATTCGTAGTTCAGGTCCGAGGTTTTAAAGGTGAAGGCAGGTTGCTTATCCTTGCTCCAGCCACCAATGGCAAACACCTTGTCGCCAACTTTCCAAACATGAGCGTCGCCCCACTGCATCACATAAGTGGTTGCAGGCAAAGCGCCACAAAATTGATTGAATGCATCGTAGGTCACAGAAGTTCATCGGTGCTAATTACATGTAGCATCAGAGTAGCAAGCTGTGGTTGTTATGCCAAGTCCGCACCTGACGCTTTTGCCAATAAAAAAGGCGCCGCAGCGCCTTTCATTCCTGAAAATCCAATTGCTTTACTTAATCTCAACCCGTTGCGAGCGCATCACCACGTCATCGTTCAGCTCAATGCCGATGCCCGGGGTTTCGGAGACCTGGAAAAAGCCATTCACCGGCTGCGGATCCTGCAGGCAGAGCTCACGGTTCCATGCTTTTAATGCATAGGTATGGTGCTCGTGGATTAGGAAGTTGGGGATGGCGGTTTCCAAATGCAAAGAAGCCGCTGTTGCCACCGGACCACCACAGACATGCGCCTGAATACGGATATCAAAGATATCGGCGTAATCACAGACTTTCTTGGTTTCGGTAAAGCCGCCACAAAGGCCGATGTCGGGTTGCAGCACATCGATGCTTTGATCTTCAAAATAGGGGCGCACACCCCAGCGGTTGTACAAACGCTCACCACCGGCAATCGGGACTTTGACTTTACGGGCGACTTTGTCGTGCAAAGAATGGTTCAGGTAATTGACCGGCTCTTCGTAGTACATGCAGTCAAACTCTTCGGCAATTTCACCAATCTGAATGGCGCTGGTAGCACCGGGCAGGCTGTGACACTCAAAAATAATGTCGACTTCATCGCCCACAGCTTCGCGAATGGCCTGCATCCGGGCCCGGTACAGTTTCATCTCGGCGCGGGAAATAATGTTGGTGCGATCGTAATAGGTGTTGCCGTCTTTGTCGTACTGAATAGGGTCTACTTTGACCGCATCGTAGCCTTCGGCAATGGCCTTTAAAGCGGCTTCGGCGTATTGCTCTGGGTGAACTAAGGCCTTGAACTCCGGGCCCCAGTCAAATTGCAGCTGCGAGGCATAAGTACGCAGCTTGTCGTTGACCTTACCACCCAGCAATTGGTACACCGGTACGCCCAGGGCTTTGCCTTTGATGTCCCATAAGGCGGTGTCGATGGCCGACATGGCCGCATACACCACAGGGCCGCCGCCTAAGCCCCAGAAGCTTTCGCGCAGCATCCGCGACCAGAGCTTTTCGGTTTGGAAAGGGTCGTGACCAATCAAAAAAGCTTCGGCCATTTCTTTGATCATGGCTGCTGCTGCGCTGTGGCCCAAGTCGTAGGCCAGGCCCGCTTCACCGACGCCATGAATGCCTTCGTCGGTGTGGATGCGCACAAAGACCGGGGTCCAGGCCGGACGCTCAGGGCAGTGGATATCAAACACTTCAACACGGGTAACTTTCATAGCGCTTCCTTTTAAAGCAGAAACCAGATTAACGGGCAAAGCCAGGATCCAGTCGCCAGGCTTTGCGTAACATGGCAGGCCAGGCCTTCTGGCCGCCTGTACTGCCACTATGCACTACCTTCGCCTGCTGGTAAATACCATCCTGAATGGCTTGCGGGACTTCGATGATTTTTTGGCCGCTGCTTTGCAACAACAACTGAATTTCGCAGGCACGTTGCAAATC
The DNA here is from genome assembly GCF_036327005.1 of Alkalimonas mucilaginosa. Lineage (NCBI taxonomy): Bacteria > Pseudomonadati > Pseudomonadota > Gammaproteobacteria > Alkalimonas > Alkalimonas mucilaginosa. The sequence continues at coordinate 73,089 of NZ_JAUGZK010000010.1, read as the reverse complement.
GTACATCCGCATAAAGGCATCGCCTACTGTAGGCCCTACCGTTAATCCACCATGATTGACCAATAACAGATGATTGTTCTGGCCCAGATCTTTCTGCAACCTGGCTTTCTCCTCAGCATTCACCGCCAGGCCTTCGTATTGATGGTAAGACAACGACGGCAGTGAAAACATGGAGTATTGACTGTAAGGGCGTAAACCACCTTCGATACTGGCTACGGCGATGGTGGCTGGGGTGTGTAAGTGGATCACGCAGTGAGCATCCTCGCGCACCTCATGAATGGCGCTGTGAATGGTAAAGCCTGCTGGATTGATCTGAAAAGGGGTGTCATCCAGAATGTTCCCTTGCAAATCCACTTTTACCAGGTTGGAGGCAGTGACTTCGTCAAAAGCCAGACCAAAGGCATTGACCAGGTAGTGATCGGTACCGTGTAGGCGGGCTGATAAATGGGTATAGATTAAATCGTCCCAGCCAAAGTGGGCGACCAATCGGTAACTGGCGGCTAAATCCAACCGCAGTTGCCATTCTGCTTCAGACACCTTGCCGTGCAAATTCAACTTAGGTAGGGCGGGGATCATCAAAGGCTCCTTAATTTTGGGCGCTGAATTCGCCGCTTAGTTGCAGCTCTGCCAGCAAGGTGGATACTGCTTGCTCAACATCGGGGACGGATTGCTCCTGGAGAAATTGCAATGTCATGCTGGCTTCCATCCACTGAGTGCCATTTTTAGTAATGGTTTTTGAGCGCAGTGCCGCTATGGATACCTGATGCTGGGCCAGAAGGGCAGTTATGGCGCGTAAAGTGCCAACTTTATCTGGCCCCTGGTAGCTCAACACATAATGGCTGGCCACAGCAGGTAGCTCGTGAGCAGGGGTTCGTTTCATCATGGTGAGTAAGTCGAGCTCCAGCCCCAGGCTGGGTAGCAGGTGTTCTACCCGGCTAATAGCGGATGGATCACCGGCCAATAGCATAATCAGCGTGAGCTCATGACCAAAAATAGCCATACGGCTGTCGAGAATATTGCAATGACAATCGGTTACCAGCCGGGCCAGCTGACTGACCAGCCCTGTTCTGTCGGTGCCTATGGCGGTAACCACTAAATGCTGTGTCATATGAATTCCTGTACTGAGAAACTGCTGCGCATTGTAGCATATTGCCCGGGACTGTCATGTGGCCAACACAGTGGGCAAACTTGTTTTACAAGCGAACCTTGTGTTTAGCAGACGCAATCTTTAACATAGGCGGCCGGAATGAATTTGGGATTGTTTGCGCATGTTGAAAGGCAGTTATGTGGCATTGATTACCCCCATGCTTGCATCGGGTGAGGTGGATTATGCCAGCTTAGATCGTTTGGTTCGCTTTCAGCTTGAGCAGGGCACTGAAGGTCTGGTCGTGCTGGGAACCACGGCTGAAGCAGCCACCCTGGAGCAAGAAGAGCAACTGGCCATTATTCAGGCAGTGTGTCAGCAAGTCGCTGGTGCGGTGCCGGTCATTGTTGGTAATGGAGCGAATTCGACCAAAGCCGCAGTTGAAAAAACCAAATTGTTTGCCACCCTGCCGGTCGATGGTTTTTTAACGGTGACACCCTATTACAACAAACCAATGCAAAAAGGGATGCGGTTGCATTTTGAAGCCATAGCAGCAGCTACGGATAAGCCCATTCTACTGTACAATGTTCCTGGCCGTACTGCGGTAGATTTACTGCCGGAAACTGTGGCTGAGCTGAGCAAAATTGCCAATATCGTTGGTATTAAAGAAGCCACTGGTTCGTTGGAGCGGTTGCAGGATCTAAAAGACTGCTGCCCAGCTGAATTTTCACTGTTCAGTGGTGATGATGGCAGCAGTACGGAGTTTTTGCTGGCAGGTGGGCATGGCGTGATCTCGGTCACAGCCAATGTAGCCCCGGCTGCGATTGCCCAGATGGTGCAAGCGGCGGCGTCTGGTGAGGATGAACGTTGCAGAGCCATTGATGCGACTTTGCAGCCACTGCATAAGCAGTTGTTTGTTGAGGCCAATCCAATTCCGGTGAAATGGGCATTGGCCCGAATAGGCTTAATAGCCTCTGATTTTGTTCGCTTACCTTTAACGACACTGGAACCAATTCACCAGGCCGGTATCGAAGAAGCATTACATCACGCCACCATCGATTTTTAGGAGTTTACCAGGTGCATTATTCGGTAACCAGTTGTGTTATTGCCAGTTTGCTGCTTAGCGGCTGTTCATTTTTCTCATCACCAAAGTCAGAGCCTAAAGCGGTGGCGGGGCAGGCACTGGAAGTGCCCGCACATTTAACAGCGCCGCCACAGCCGGCGCAATACGACATTCCGCAACTCAGTGGCACCAGTCAGAGGGTAGACACCCGACCGCCGGGCCTGGTGTTGACCTTATCCAGCAGCAGCCGGGTCGATGAAGAAGAAACTCGTGCCAGAGTCTGGTTTGATCGTAACGATTACACGGGTGATTTATTGCCTTTTTTAGAGCAAAAACTGGGTGAATTTTTTGCCGACAACCGTATCAATTATCAGCAAGAGTCCGAGCTGGTTTGGCTAACGGACTGGGTGGTTCAAACCGACACCAAAGGCATGTGGTTCTGGAAGTCTGAGCAGCCGCGCGATCAAGCGCGTTTTCGGGTAAGTATGGAGCCTAGACCCCATGGCCGGAGCGTTGCGGTTTTGGTAGAGATGCTCGAACATCAGTTTTTTCATCGGGATGGCCAACTGTTGGCAACCGGCATTAAACGGGAAGAAACGTCTTTTCTGAATAGTTTTACCGCCTTCGTTGGTGACTACGAGTTTCAGCTAGCCCAGGCTCAACGCAACAGACCTGCCGATACCAGCCTGCAAGTGGGTACCGATGCACAGGGCCAGCCTGCTTTGCTCTCAGAGCAGAGTTTAGAAGTAGTGTGGTCACAGCTGGAAACCTTGTTTGAAGAGGTTAGTTTGGATGTAACCGATCTGAACCGCTCAACCAGTACTTACTACCTGCGTTATCAGCGTCCAACCCAAGGCATGCTGTCACGTTTATTCCGCCGCAAAGCCATGCCGGTGTTGCCATTGGCTAATGGCGATTATCAGGTTGTTCTTGGCCGGGCCGATCAGCTTACCAGCATCAGTTTCCGTGACAACAGTGGCCAGGTGTTGCCTGAGCAGACAGTGGCAGACATTGAGCAAGTACTGGTGGATGTTGTGAGCCAGATACGTTTGGAGTTGTAGCGTAAGCAGGATTGCAAAAAAGAGATTTGAGAATGGCGCAAAGACTCGTATACTTTGCGCCCTGAATTTTCGCTCAGGCCGGAGTCGCAGATGGCGCAAAAAACAACCGAATTGTACCGTGGTAAAGCTAAAACTGTGTACCACACCACCGATGCAGACAAGCTAATCCTGCATTTTCGTAACGATACTTCTGCTTTTGATGGTGAACGCATCGAGCAGTTGGCTCGCAAAGGCATGGTCAACAATAAATTTAACTTCTTTATCATGCAGAAGTTGGAACAAGCCGGTATTCCGACCCAAGCAGAAGTTTTGCTCAGTGACGATGAAGTGCTGGTGAAAAAGCTGGCGATGATCCCGGTCGAGTGCGTTGTGCGTAACTTTGCTGCCGGTTCTTTGGTGAAGCGGCTCGGGGTGGAGGAAGGCCAAGCATTAACACCGCCTACTTTCGAATTGTTTCTGAAAAACGATGCGTTGCACGATCCGATGATCAACGATTCGCATGTGGTCTCTTTTGGTTGGGCTACCGCAGAGCAATTGGCTGAGATGAAGCAACTGACCTTGCGGGTAAATGACGTCTTAAGTCGTTTGTTTGATGATGCGGGTTTAATGCTGGTGGATTTTAAGCTGGAGTTTGGCCTGTTCCACGGCAAGGTGGTGCTGGGAGATGAGTTCTCACCCGATGGATGCCGGTTATGGGATAAAGCCAGCCGCAAAAAGTTGGATAAAGATCGTTTCAGGCAAGGTCTGGGTGGGGTGGTAGAAGCCTACGAAGAAGTGGCCCAGCGCCTGGGTGTGCCACTCGATTAATTCGTAAGCCACCGTCTGGTGGCTTTATCACGTATGAGGCAGCCAATGGCAATGCAGTTTCAAGCAAAGCGCAGTGGATGGCGTACCATGGCTCTGGTGTTCTTATTGTGCCTGTCAGGCCTAGGGTATGGCAGCGCCTGGGCTGAGCAAACAAACCATCTGTACAGTGCTGATGTCTCTGCTGAGCAGTCGCGCCAGCAATGGCAACGGGCCGCTTTCGAGCAAGTGGTACGAAGAGTTTCGGTGGATCCTCAGGTGTTGTCTCACCCGGCCATACAGCAAGAGCGTCAGCGTGCTAACACCTATGTGAAACAATTTGAGGCCATACGGACAGAGCAGGGAGCTGGAGTTCGGGTGTTGATAGATCAACAAAAAATTCAGCAGCTGTTTCGCGAACATCAATTACCTATTTGGGACAGCCGGCGGCCACAGAGCCTGATTTGGTTAGTGGCGCAGGATAGTCGTGGCCGACAGTTTGTAAATCAGCGTCAGCATGAATTGATTGTTGCGGTACAGCAGCAGGCCACAGAGCGGATGCTGCCGTTGGTCTGGCCTTTGTACGATATGGAAGACTTACTTAGCCTGAATGAAACCGATGTCTGGGCAGGCTTCTGGCAACAAATACGCAGTGCCAGTGTGCGTTATCAAGCGGATCTTATTATTACAGCTCAGTTGAGTGAGCAGCAAGGTGAATCTGGAGTGCAGTACCAACTGTACTGGCAGTTGGACCAGCAAGGGCGGGTGGATCGCTTTGAGTTGCAAGCTACCGAGCTAACCGATCTGGCTGAGCAATGGGTAGATGATTTAGCCAACCAATTGGCAGAGCGCTATGCTGTGCGCTATACAGAGCAAAGTGAGCTGCTTAACCTGCAAGTAAGTGGGGTAGCAAGCTGGGCCGATTGGGTGCAGTTGCAGCGGCTAATGAGCCGGCTGCCAGGAGTTGAACGACTGGACTTGCAGCAGTGGTCCGGACAGTGGTTGCAGCTGGAGTTGCAATTAGCCATTGCACGACCGGAGTTTATGGCGTTACTAGCGCTTGAGCCGAGACTGTCGCTGCTGACACCTTCCCCGGCTTCAGGTGCCATGAGTTTGTTGCCGCCAGCGGTACAATCGTCCGATGCGATTCTGTTACGGTTTGAATCCCCATAGATGCAGCCAACCCAATTTACATTGCCGGTCACTTTGCCGGAAGATGAAACACTGGATAGCTTTTACAGCAGTACAGCGCATCCGGCGGTTGATTACATTCGTCACTATTTGGCCGAACCGGCCGGTAAAGCCCCCTTGTACCTTTTCGGTGCCAGTGGCTGTGGCAAATCGCATTTATTGTATGCTGCCTGTGTGCAGGCGCAAGAGATGGGCTTAACCAGCCAGTTGCTGGCACTGGAGCATGTGCAGCAACTGGATGCCAGGGTGCTGGATGATCTGGAGCATCTGGACTTGGTCTGTCTGGACAACATTCAGGCTATTGCCGGCGATTTGAGTTGGCAGACGGCAGTCTTTGATTTGTACAACCGGATGGCAGAGCAAGGTAAGTGTCTGATTATTGTAGCAAATGAGCCTCCGATGCAACTGGGGTTCCGGTTGGCTGATTTGGTTTCCAGACTACAGGCCTGCACCAGTTTTCAGTTGCGGTTGCTGAGTGACAGCGAAAAGCAACGGCTGTTGCAGCTGAAAGCTCATGTGCGGGGTATCGAACTACCCAGTGAAGTAGCACGTTATTTGCTAAACCGGCAACAACGCGACATCCGTGCTTTGGTGGCAATTTTGGATCAGCTTGATCAGGCATCCATTGTGCACCAACGTAAGATTACTATTCCATTCGTCAAGACGGTACTGGCCGATGACGATTGAAACCATTTTGATTTGAGTGAGCTGAGGAAACGATGGAGCTGAATGCATTGTTAGAACAAGCCACCCAGGCCATTCAGGCAAGCAAGGATATTGCTGGCCTGGAGCAGGTGCGGGTGGATTATATGGGCAAAAAAGGCCGGATCACCGAGCTGCTGAAGTCGTTAGGCGCTATGGATCCAGAGCAGCGTAAAGTTGCCGGTCAGCACATTAATGAGTTAAAACAGCAAGTGCAGCAGGCGCTCAACGACAAACGTGATCAGTTGCAGCAAGCTCAACTGGCCGAGAAGCTGGCCAATGAGCGCATCGACGTAACGTTGCCGGGCCGAAGCCTGGAGATGGGTGGTTTGCATCCGGTGACCCGTACCATTCAGCGCATTGAAAGCTTTTTTGCTGAGCTTGGATTCAGTGTCAAGCAAGGCCCCGAAATTGAAGACGATTTTCATAACTTTGACGCGCTGAATATTCCGGAGCATCACCCGGCACGTGCTGATCATGATACCTTTTATTTTAATCCAAAATTAATGCTGCGTACCCAGACCTCAGGTGTGCAAATTCGCACGATGGAAGTTGAAGCACCACCACTGCGCATCATTTCACCGGGGCGGGTGTATCGCAATGATTACGATCAAACCCATACCCCGATGTTCCATCAGGTGGAAGGCTTGATGGTGGATACCGATGTTAGTTTCACCGAGCTGAAAGGTATTTTGCATGACTTTTTGCAGAACTTCTTCGAGCAAGAATTGCAGGTACGTTTTAGGCCATCCTTTTTTCCTTTTACCGAGCCTTCGGCAGAGGTGGATGTGATGGGCAAAAATGGCAAATGGCTGGAAGTGCTGGGTTGCGGCATGGTCCATCCGAATGTACTAAAGTCGGTTGGCATTGACCCAACTAAATACAGTGGCTTTGCTTTTGGCATGGGCGTAGAGCGTTTAGCCATGTTGCGCTACGGTGTGACAGACTTGCGCTCGTTCTTCGAAAATGATGTACGTTTCCTTAAACAGTTCAGATAAGCAGGATCGATTGACATGAAGTTTAGTGAAAGTTGGTTACGTGAATGGGTCAATCCGGCAGTGAGTTCGGAGCTGCTGTCTGAACAGTTGTCGATGGCCGGGCTGGAAGTGGATGCGGTTACTGCGGTCGCGGGAGATTTTAGCGGTGTGGTAGTTGGCGAGGTTGTGGCCTGTGCGCAGCATCCGGACGCCGATAAGCTGCAGGTGACTAAGGTGAATGTCGGCGATGAGGAGTTGCTGGATATTGTCTGTGGCGCCAGCAACTGCCGACTTGGCCTGAAAGTCGCGGTGGCTAAAGTAGGTGCTGTATTACCGGGTGATTTTAAAATTAAAAAAGCCAAACTGCGTGGTCAGCCATCCATGGGCATGCTGTGCTCTTTATCTGAGCTGGGTATGGCAGAAGAGTCTGATGGCATTCTTGAGTTGCCCGCCGACGCGCCTATTGGCCAGGATATTCGCCAATACCTGCAGTTGGATGATGTCAGCATCGAAGTGGATTTAACGCCTAACCGGGCAGATTGCTTGGGGATACTTGGTTTGGCGCGGGAAGTCGCGGTGCTGAATGCTCTGGATTTTCAGACTCCTGAGTACAACGCAGTGGCGCCAGCTCATGATGAGCAGCGTCAGATCAAGCTGTTGGCGCCGGAAGCCTGCCCACGTTATCTGGGCCGGGTGATTCGCAATATCAATCCAGGAGTGCAAAGCCCGCTCTGGCTGGTAGAAAAATTGCGTCGTTGCGGTGTGCGCTCAATTGACCCTGTGGTTGATGTGACCAATTTTGTCCTGCTGGAACTTGGACACCCGATGCATGCCTTTGATTTAGCCAAGATCGAAGGGGATATTCAAGTCCGTTATGCCAAGGCTGATGAAAAACTGGTTTTACTGGATGAGTCTGAAGTAACCTTATTGCCCGGTACGCTGCTGATTGCCGATCAGCACAAGCCTCTGGCGATGGCTGGTATTTTTGGTGGCTTGCATAGCGGTGTTACCGAACACAGCCGTGACATATTTTTAGAAAGTGCCTTTTTTGCGCCTGCAGCGATGGCGGGTAAAGCGCGTCAATATGGTTTGCATACCGATGCCTCACACCGTTATGAGCGCGGTGTTGATCCACAGCTGCAGCGCAAGGCGATGGAGCGTGCTACCGCCTTACTGCTTGAGATCGTGGGCGGTGAAGCCGGTCCTGTGGTGGAGGCCGTCAGTGAATCGCATCTGCCAGCTGCTAATCAGATCAATCTGACTGCTGCCCACCTTACCAAGTTACTGGGTATTGCCATTGAAGCCAGCACTGTTGAACGTATTTTACGTCAGTTGGGGCTTGATGTTCAGACTATGGCTGAAGGCTGGCAGGTTTCGACCCCATCCTGGCGCTTTGATTTGGCGATAGCCGAAGATCTGATTGAAGAGGTAGCCAGGGTCTATGGTTACAATCAGATCCCGAATGAGGCACCAAATGCTCGTTTAACTATGCGCCGTTTCTCTGAAGCTGAGATTTCACTCAGTCAGTTGCGGCAGATGCTGGTTGACAGAGGGTATCAGGAAGCCATCACCTACAGTTTTGTTGACCCCAAAGTGCAGCAGCTGTTGTATCCCGGGGTCAGCGCCCTGGTGCTGCCAAATCCTATTTCAGTCGATATGTCTGCGATGCGATTAAGCACCTGGCCTGGGTTGCTGCAAACTGTGTTAGCAAACCAAAACAGGCAGCAACTGCAGCTGCGGCTGTTTGAATCAGGCCTGAAGTTTGTGCCGGATGCAGCTGCGGAAAATGGCATCCGTCAGGTACCAGTGCTGGGTGCTGTGCTGGTGGGCTCTGTCGGTCAAGGGCAATGGAATATGACGGAGCGTCCTTACGACTTTTATGATGCCAAAGGCGATGTAGAAGCTTTGTTGGCCAGCACTTCTGCCTCAGAACGCTTTGAATTTGTACCGGGTGAGCATTCGGCACTGCACCCAGGCCAAACTGCCGAGATCCGTTGTCAGGGCCAGCATGTTGGCTGGGTTGGGGCCTTGCATCCAGAAGCCGAGCGAAAGCTGGGTGTGAAAGGCAAGTGTTACCTGTTTGAGCTTGAGCTGTCCGCGCTTGGTGGGCGTGCCATCGTGCAAAGCCAGGAGCTTTCCCGTTACCCGGCGAACCGCCGTGATTTGGCTGTAGTGGTAAAATCGGATGTGCGTTTTGCTGATATTCTTGCTACTATAAAAAAAGTTGGCGGAAATCAACTGGTTGGCCTAAAATTATTTGACGTGTATAGCGGGCAGGGTGTGGCCGATGGTTACAAGTCTCTCGCCATCGCTTTGACGTTACAGGATAGTGCGCGAACCCTTGAAGACAAAGACATCCAGCAGGTTGTTGATCAGGTGGTAGCAGCGCTGAAAAATGAGTTCAATGCAACGCTGAGGGATTAATCATGGCACTGACCAAAGCAGATATCGCAGAGCGATTGTTTACCAAATATGGGGTGAGCAAGCGTGATGCCAAACTTATTGTAGAAGCTTTTTTTGAAGAGATCCGCTCGGCTCTGGAAGCCGGTGAGCAAGTAAAGTTGTCTGGCTTTGGTAACTTTGATCTTCGTGTCAAGAATGAGCGCCCTGGTCGTAATCCGAAAACCGGTGAAGATATTCCTATCTCAGCCCGTTGTGTGGTGACCTTCCGTCCCGGACAGAAGTTAAAGTCCAGGGTTGAAGAAGGTACCAGTAAGCTCTGATTGTATTCCATCACAAAGCCCTGACTCATCAGGGCTTTGCTTTATGCCAGCATGTTCATCATTTGGGCTGAGATTATGTTGCTGGTCACGGTAGTTCCCTTCTTGTTGAATGATTGAGCAGTCGCTATTCTTTTTCCCGGGCCGCTGATCCAATACTTGGTCAGTGCTGTATCAAAATCTATCCAATTTAGTGAGAAATCTGCATGCAATTAGCCATTGGCATCAGTGCCTGTCTGTTGGGGCAAAAGGTTCGATATGACGGAGGTCATAAAGCCTCAGATTTTTGTTTGACTCAGTTGCAGCCGTTTGTGCGTTACCAGGCTGTGTGTCCGGAAAATGCCATTGGTCTTGGCACACCCAGGCCACCTATTCGATTGCTGAAAAAAAGCCACGGTGATATTCACCTGGTACAGGTCAAAGACGCAAGTCGTGATTACACCCAGGCTATGCTTGACTACACCGATCAGGTGCTGCCGACGATGGAGCAGCTATCTGGCTTTGTGGTTTGTGCTAAATCGCCTAGCTGTGGTATGGAGCGGGTACGTCTATTCACTGAAGAAGGCCATCAACTGGGAAAAGCCGGGGTAGGTTTGTTTACCCGTGAGCTGATGCAGCGTTATCCCTGGTTGCCGGTGGAAGAAGATGGTCGCTTGCACGATACGGAGTTACGAGAGAGTTTTATCACCCGTATTTTTGCCTGTCATGATTATCAGCAGCTGTGCAGAAGTGGCTTTAGCGTCGGTGCCCTGGTGGCCTTTCACAGCCGATACAAGTTCCTGATTATGGCGCACAGCCCTTCAGCTTACCGTGAGCTTGGTCGCTTGGTCGCTCAGGCACGGCTGTTTGAACCCGGAGCGCTGAAACAACGTTACCTGCTGGATTTGATGCATGCCTTGAAACAGCCTTGCAGTCGAAAAACGCATGCCAATGTGCTGCAGCACCTGCAGGGCTTTTTTAAAAAGCACTTAACCGCAAAAGAGCGACAGGAGTTGAGCAGTTTGATTGATCGCTTCCGAGTAGGTCATCTGCCATTGATGGCACCCTTGACATTGTTACAACACCATTTGACTCGTTTTGAACACCCGTATCTGGCTGCGCAAACCTACTTGCAGCCCTATCCGGAAGCATTAGGTTTGCGGGGGTAATATGACGCAAAACGTGCAGTTGGTATGGTTTCGCTCAGATTTACGTACCTACGATAATGCTGCGCTGTTGGCAGCAATGGAGCAGGGGCCAACCATGGCCCTGTTTGTGGCTTGCCCCAAGAGTTGGCAGCAGCATGATATGGCTCCGATGAAACAAGATCTGATCCGGCGCCGCGCAGAGGCATTAAAGCTCGAACTGGCAGCTTTGGGAGTACCTTTGCTGCTGGTTGAGGGTACCGATTATCGGGCATTGCAATCGGTATTTACTGCATTATTACCACTGGGAATTGATACCGTATACAGTGAGCAGGAATACGAACTGCGGGAGCAGCAGCGTGATCAGATGCTGCAGCAATGGCTGGCAGAGCAGGGTGTTGGCTGGTGGCAGTGCGATCGTCAGTGTGGCTTTGCACCGGGCAGCTTTGTCACTGGTAGTGGTGCTATGTATCAGGTGTTTACTCCGTTTAAAAAACGTTGGCTGCAGCGTTTTGCCGAACAAGGTGTCACAGTACTGCCCAGGCCCAAGGCGCAGCCAACGCTTCGCATACCCTCATTAGCACTGGCTGTGATGCAGCCTGGTGATCACAGTTCTGCCGCCTGGCCAGTGGTGCAAGACACCTTGTTGTCGCAATTGCGTAACTATTGCCAGCAACGTGTGCAAGATTACCAAAAGAGGCGTGATTTTCCAGCCCTGGATGCCACTTCCAGATTGTCTCCTTATCTGGCATTAGGTGCTCTTTCGGTACGTCAATGCATTGCGCGGTTGCAGTTTGAAGCTGGTGATAGCTTGCAGCAGGCTGACTCAGGTGCTTCGGTTTGGTTATCAGAGCTGATTTGGCGGGACTTTTACAAGCATGTCTTGGTAGCCTGGCCTGATCTTATCAAGCACCAGCCGTTTCAGGCTGATACCGCAGCCATTCGCTGGCGCAATGATCCTGCCTTGTTTCAGGCCTGGTGCGATGGCAAAACGGGTTATCCTTTAGTTGATGCAGCCATGCAGCAACTGAACCAAAGCGGCTGGATGCATAATCGTTTGCGCATGGTCGTCGCCAGCTTTTTGGTGAAAGATTTGCATATCGACTGGCGTTGGGGCGAGCGTTACTTTATGTCCAAATTAATTGATGGTGACTTTGCTGCCAATAATGGCGGTTGGCAGTGGGCTGCTTCAACCGGAACCGATGCCGCACCATACTTCCGGATTTTTAATCCGGTCAGTCAAAGTGAGCGCTTTGATCCCGATGGTGCCTTTATCCGTACCTGGCTACCGGCACTGGCCGCTTGCCCGGCAAAACACATCCACTGGCCGCATTCAGACACTATGGTGAAGTCCTATCCAAAACCGGTGGTGGACCATGCGCAGGCACGGCAAGTTACTTTGGCATTGTTTCAACAAGCCAGGCAGCAGAACGGATAATAGTATGAAGCGACTGGAAGCTTTTTTAAATTTTTATAATAGTTTAACTAGCAGTGAACTGCACCGGCTGTCGGATCTGTATCACCCGGAGATACGTTTTGTCGATCCGGTCCATGAGGTGGAGGGCTGTACCGCACTAGAGCGCTACTTTAGTCACGCCTACGCTCGTTTGAGTTTTTGCAAGTTCGAAGCCAAAGCTCACTGCGAACAGGGGGATTGTGGCTTTATCAGCTGGCAAATGACCTTCGCTCACCCAGCCATTGGCAAGGGTAAGACCATTCAAGTCGATGGTTGCACAGAGCTGCGCTGGCATGCCGATGGGCGCATTGTTTTTCATCGGGACTATTATGATTTAACTGAGTTGGTATACCGCCATTTGCCAGTGATTGGCTGGGCAACCAAACAAGTAAAGCAACGAATGGCGCAAGCCTGAGAAGGGATCCTATGAAAATTGCGGTAATAGGTGGTGGTATCGCCGGTATGATGTCGTTGTATTTGTTGCAGCGTCAGCATCAGGTGGTGTTGTTTGAAGCCAATGATTATCTGGGCGGTCATACTGCGACCGTGGATGTCGAGGTAGCAGGAAAGACACTAGCGGTGGATACTGGTTTTATCGTCTTTAATAACTGGACATATCCATTGTTCAACCGTTTTTTGGCAGAGCTCTCTGTGCCATTTCAGCCGACAGAGATGAGTTTCTCGGTGAAACATCAACAATCTGGCCTGGAATACAATGGCAATAGCCTGGCCACTTTGTTTGCCCAAAAACGTAATCTGTTTCGCCCTTCATTTTGGGGCATGCTGCTTGATATTGTGCGCTTTAACAAGCTTGGGAAAAAGCTGTTGGCTGATGATCATGCCGATTTGGAGTTGACCTTGGGAGATTTTTTAGCCAAGTATCGTTTTGGCGAGGCAGTCCAGCAGCAGTACTTACTGCCGATGGGGGCCGCTATCTGGTCGTCGGGGTTGTCCGATATGCCGTCTTTTCCTGTGCGGTTCTTTTTGCGCTTTTTCAATAACCATGGTTTATTGAATGTCAGTGACCGGCCGCAGTGGTCGGTGATCTGTGGCGGCTCACGTGAGTATGTCCGTCGATTGCAGCAGTTACTACCCGCAGAGAGTATCCGCTTAAACAGCCCGGTACAATCGGTGCGTCGCACCAGCACGGGTGTTGAGTTGGTGATGCCTGATGGCTCTATTGAATGCTTTGATCAGGTAGTTTTTGGCTGTCACAGCGATCAGGCTTTGAAGCTGCTGGCCGATGCCAGTCCGGTTGAGCAGGCGGTGCTGGGGGCTATTGCTTATCAGCGCAACGACGTAGTGTTGCATACCGACAGTACCTTACTGCCAAAGCGTCGTGCTGCCTGGGCAGCCTGGAACTACAATCTGACGGCGGATGCTAGCGAAAAAGCCACCTTAACCTACAATATGAATATCTTACAACAGTTGGATTCGAAGCAAACCATTTGTGTGACACTGAATAATACGGCTGCCATTGCCAGTGACAAGATCCTGCGACGTTTCCAATACGATCATCCGGTATTCAACAGCTACAGCATGGCTGCTCAGCAGCGGCGGGCTGAAATTAATGGTGTTAATCGCAGTTGGTTTTGTGGTGCTTACTGGTACAACGGTTTTCATGAAGACGGGGTGCGTAGTGCTGTTGATGTGGCGCGGGCGCTGGGAGTACCTTTTGGTGATGACTGATTGCGGGCACGCCTTCTACCTGGGCGAGTTAGGACACAAGCGTTTCGTACCTAAATCACATGGCTTTGGTTATGGAGTGCATTACTTCTGGCTTAATAGCAAGCAGTTACCCAGCCTCGGCCGTAGTTGGTTATTGAAGTACGAAGGTTTTGCTGCTTTTAGTTACCGGCGCAAGGATTACCTGACAGGGGCTGCCTGTTTGTACCAGGCGGTCTGCGATAAAGTGCAGCAGTTGGGTGGGCAAACTGCCATTACAGATGTTTATTTGCTGAGCCCTTTGGCCAACTGGGGGCATTACTTCAGCCCGCTTACTCTGTACTATTGTTACAATCAGAGCCAGCAGTTGATCTATCTGTTGGCTGAAGTGAGCAATACCCCCTGGAATGAACGGCATCACTATTTGATCCCGGTCGGGCCTGATGGTCGTTTCCAGCACGACAAGACTTTTCATGTGTCGCCATTTAATCCGATTGCCATGCAATATCACTGGCGTGTTAACGCACCAGCAGAGCAATTGAGCTGCTCTATTCAGAATTACAAAGACGAGCAGCAGGTATTTTGTGCCTGGATGACATTGCGGCGACAGCTGCTGTGCAGCAAACAGCTATGGAAAGTACTGATCCGCAATCCCTGGCCTAACGTATTGGTAAAAATACGAATTTACTGGCATGCACTGAAGCTGTTTCTGAAAAGAACCCCAGTGTATGCCCATAGCAAAAAAGGATAATGCCAATGACAATGTCGTTGACGGAGGGGGCGGTTGCCCGTAAATTGAGTTGGCTGGATAAACTAAGCCGTCGTGTGGTACTGAACTTCATTGCCAGACTTCAGCATGGCTTTATTCGTATCACTGAAGGCTCGCAACTGCTTGAATTTGGTGATAAGTCAGCCGATTTGCATGTAACCATTCGGGTGCAGGACCCTGCTTTTTACCGCAAAATGCTTAGCAGTGGCTCTATTGGCGCGGCAGAGGGATATGTTGAAGGCGCCTGGAGCTGCGATCAACTGACCGATTTGGTTCGTATTTTTGCCCGTAACCTGACGGTGCTTGATCAAATGGACTCGAACTGGACCCGCCTTAGCCGCCCCTGGCTAAAATTATTAAACCTACGTAACAGCAACTCGAAACGGCAAGCCAGGAAAAATATCTCGGCCCATTATGATCTTGGTAATGCTATGTACCGCTTGTTTCTGGATGAGAGCATGATGTATTCCAGCGCGGTTTACCCGACTGCAGATGCAAGCCTGGAACAAGCACAGCAACACAAGCTGGAATTACTCTGTCAGCGCTTGCAGTTGTGTGCTGATGATCATTTGCTGGAAATTGGCACCGGCTGGGGGGGAATGGCAATTTACGCGGCTCAGCACTATGGCTGCAAAGTGACGACCACCACTATTTCAGAGCAGCAATACCTGTATGCAAAAAGCCAGGTTGAAGCTGCAGGCTTGCAAGATAAGATTACTCTTTTGCTGCAGGATTACCGCGATCTTACTGGCAGTTACGATAAACTGGTGTCGATAGAAATGATCGAAGCGGTAGGGGATGAGTACCTGGACACTTATTTTCAGGCATGTTCTTCTTTGTTAAAGCCTGATGGAATCATGGTACTGCAAGCCATTACCATGGTCGATCAACGTTACCGCCAGTACGTCAGGGAAGTCGATTTTATTAAACGTTATATTTTCCCGGGCGGCTGCTTGCCATCCATTCACCGCATGTCGGAGGCAGTGACTAAGCGGACTGACCTGGTGATTCGCCAACTGCAGGATATTGGTCTGGATTATGCCAAAACCCTGAACCACTGGTGTGAACGCTTTTTACAGCAGAAAGAGGAAGTTCAAAAGCTTGGCTATGATCGCGACTTTATTCGTCTGTGGCATTATTACCTGTGTTATTGTGAGGGCGGCTTTTTAGAGCGCGCTACCAGCACGGTGCATTTGGTGCTAAGTAAGCCTGCAAATCGGGCGGCATTTTAAAGCAAAGGTTGTGTGTTTGGCCGTCTTTGCCAGATGGCCAATTTTTCTCTAAAGTGCGCCACCTTTAGTGCATAGCATGGTTTACGTAGTGCATGGCATGGTTTTACGCTGGTATGAAGCCATTATTCTGTGTTATAAGCGAGACAAAGAATAATGAAACGGCGAGCGATGACCCTGCAGCTATGACGAAGCGTTATCAGGATACTCCTGAAGTCACCCAGCTAAACCACCAGTTAGCTCAGTTAACTGAGCAAAATCATGAGCTCAAAATTATTAATCAGCTTGCCATAGAGCTGCATCAACTAAATGATGTGCAGGCGGTGACGGATTATGTCGCCAGCACGCTTGCTTTTGAGCTCGGTTTTGAAGATTGCGCCATTTATCTGATCGATGCAAGCCAGCAGCAATTGGTACGTTACGCTGCAGCAGGTTCGCGCAACCTGACCGATGATGGTGGTTACCGCAAGCTTTCAATGCAACAGGGCATCGTGGGCTATTGCGCCAGGCAGCGCCGGACTATTCTGGCCCATGACACGCGTCAAAATGAGCATTATTTACTGGATGTTACTCCCAGTTTGTCGGAGCTGGCTGTCCCTGTGGTGGATGAAGGCTTGGTGCTGGCGGTGATTGATTCCGAACACCAGCAAGCAAACTACTTTACCGTGCGTCACCAACGGTTGCTGGAAAGCATAGCTTCCATTCTAGCCAGTAAACTGCGCAGCTTACACACTATGGCGCAACTGGAAGAGTCGGTCGATAAGCTGGAGTATGCCGAAAAGCTGCAAAAATCCTTGTATGAGATTGCCGCTTTTTCCTACCTGGCAGAGGATTTGTCCGAATTCTACAGTCATGTTCATCAGGTGGTGAGCGCCCTGATGTATGCACCGAACTTTTTTATCGCTTTGTACGATGATGAAAAAGATCAACTGCATTTCCCGTACTTTGTTGATACGCGAGGTGATGAAACACCTAACAAGGTGTATCCCAAAGAGATCCTCAAGAGCAGCCTGACCGGCTATGTATTTCGCACTGATCGTCCCTTACGGATCAACCGGGATGAACTGATCACTTTTTACCAACAACATCAGCTGAAAGTGTACGGCAAAATGCCGGCTTGCTGGCTGGGCGTTCCCTTTCATTCCGGCGATAGTGTGCATGGTGTGGTGGTAGTGCAAAGTTACATTGAACAAATTCACTATGATCACGGCGATCAGGAGCTTCTGACCTTTGTGGCACAGCATATCTCCAACGCCTTAGAGCGGGTATTTTCCGAGCGAAAATTGCAACATCAGGCTTTGCACGATAGCCTGACTGCTTTACCAAACCGGGCGCTGTTTCTGGATCGGGTGAATCATGCGTTTTTACGGATGCAACGTTTCCCGGAGCAAAAACTGGCGGTGATGTATCTGGATCTGGATAAATTTAAAGCAGTCAATGATACCTATGGTCACACCATCGGTGATGCATTTCTAATTGCGGTTGGCAAGCAGTTAAAAAGTTGCATGCGTCAAAGTGATACTTTAGCCCGGTTGGGAGGGGATGAATTTGCTATTTTGCTGGAAGATGTAGAGGGTCTGACGACCATCGAAGAAGTTGCCCGGCGGATCCTGGCTGCACTGCAATGTCCGGTGCAGGTTGGCACCCTGTCTTTGCTGGCTTCGACCAGCATTGGTATCAGCTTTTGCGAGCTGGATGCACCGGGGTTGGTACCGGATGAGTTAATTCGCCGCGCTGATATTGCTATGTATCAAGCAAAGAAAGATGGGCGTGGCGTCTACCGTGTGTACGATGAGAGCATGCAAGCGGAGACTGCATCTGGCTGGAGTATAGAGCAGGAGCTGACCATTGCTTTACTGGATGATCAGTTTCATTTGATGTATCAACCCATTGTTGCTTTGCAGGGCATGGCAATACAAGGCTTTGAAGCCTTGATCCGCTGGCAGCATCCGGAGCGGGGATTGATTGCTCCTGATCATTTTATTCCTATTGCAGAGCAAAGCAGGTTGATTATTCGCATCGATCATTATGTCTTGCGAAAAGCCCTGCGTCAGGCGGCTTTTTGGTTTGCTGCCGGTCAGCGCTTTTACCTTAGTGTGAATGTCTGTGGTGCCACGCTCTCGGAGCCGGGCTTTGTGACCTGGTTAGATGAGTTGTTTCAACAATATGGCATTCCATGCAGTTGCCTGGCGCTGGAATTGACCGAGCGGTCGCTGATCGAAAATATCAGCCAGGCCAAAGACAGCTTGCGGCAGCTGCGACAGCGCGGTATTCGTATTCTGCTGGATGATTTTGGTACTGGCTATTCCAGTCTGAGCTACCTGAGTGAGTTCAGGCTGGATGTATTAAAAATTGATCGTAGTTTTATCAGTAATATGACGGATGATGCAACCGATCATCCCATTGTGAATACCATCATTGCTCTGGCGAAAGGTTTGCAACTGAGTGTGGTAGCTGAAGGCATTGAAACCAAGGCCCAGCAACAGGTTTTACAGCGCCTTGGTTGCGATTACGGCCAGGGGTACTGGTTTGCCAGGCCACTTAGCGCTGAACAAGCCATGGATTGGCTGAAAGCGGCAAGAGCTGATTTACAGTAAATAGATCCCATCAGCTCCGATACGAATTTTCTTGGCTTTGAATAAACTGCCAATGGCTTGCTTGAAGGCCTTCTTGCTGGCTGAAAATTGTTGATAAATTTCATCCGGGCTGCTTTTATCGTGTAAGGGTAAAAACCCACCCGCTTGTTGCAGTGCATCCAGTATAACAGGCTCCAGGTTTTTAACTTTGGCTGCACCTATTGGATTCAGGCTTAAATCAATTTTACCGTCGCTACGTACCTGGCGGATATAGGCAGTCAACTGTTGCCCCGGGTACAAGCGTTCGACCACCTGATCTTTAAACAGCAAACCCCAGTGTTGTTGGTTGATAATTGCTTTGTAGCCCAGCTCTGTGTGGTTGGCAATAATGATATCAACCGCTTGCTTCTCTTGGTACTTGGCCGGAGTTTTGTCCAGGAATTTGTCCAGCTTACTGGAGGCTATAATACGGTTGCTCTTGTCCACCAAGCAATGTACCAGGTAGCGTTTGTTCGCTTGCATTGGGATTTGCTGTTCGCTGTAGGGCACCAGCAAGTCCTTACTCAGCCCCCACTGCAAGAAAGCACCAACCCGGTTTACATCGACAGCCTGCAGTAAGGCAAAGCCTCCGACCTGGATCTTTGGCGTTTCAGTGGTGGCGATGAGTTGATCTTCAGAGTCCAGATACAAAAACACATCCAACAACTGACCAGGTGCAGCATCTGCTGGAGCATAGCGCTTGGGCAGCAGGATTTCACCCCACTCCAGACCATCCATAAAGTAGCCAAACTCGACTTTCTTTTTAATGGCGAGCCGATTAATTTTACCAAGTGCCAGCATGAGATTTCCTTTTTAAATGGCGGTTGGGTAGCTTTTAGTGATCAGGACTGGTGGTATCGTTGTTGCGTATTGGTAACCGCTGCATGGCATCGACCAGCATCGGCATATCGAAACGCTCATTCAGCGGTAAGCCAGTTGCGGCAGACCAGACACCAAAGCTGTGATCTTCACGAATAATCACCAGCTTATCTTTGTAAAAGCTGTACACTTCGTGTTGGCTAATCGCCAGTTTGGGCAAGTTGCGTGGTGCCAACAGGTTATCACCGGTTAACAGAGGCTGACTTTGACAGCCAGCATAGGCCAGCAGGGTAGGCAGCAGATCTAAATGCAAGCCGGCGGCAGCTTGCTGCTGCTGCCGTAGTTCAGGCCAGAGGTACCAGCCGGATGCCGGAGCCAGCTTCCACTGTGAGTGGCTTCCGGTCAGCTCCACTACCAGTAATGGGCCCGCGGCAGGTAGCTGGATATCGGCTGGCTGACGCAGGAACTGCAATTGCACGGCAGCATCGGGTTGCGAAAAGTTTTGCATCCAGGCTGGAACTACCGAAAAATTTTCATCCAATTCAATACCAAAACGTTCAGGCTGTTGCAGCAGCCATGACGGAGGTGTTTCCAGCAATGTAGGGATGTATTCTGGGGCAGCAAACTGGCCAAACAACAGGTGCACCAAGGCTTCTTGGGGCTCGGTGGGGGCAAAGTGCGGAGCCAGCCTGCGCAGTCCCTGTTGATCCAGCCATTGCTTGTCTTGCTGGCTTAATCTTGGTGTGATGACCAGAGTTAATGGCTCTGTTTGCACTGGCTGGCACTGCAACTGGGTAGACACGGGCTTAAGATAATCCAGTGCATCCAATTGCTGTTGTTGGCTGCTGGCGCGCTCTTGTCGGTCTAACAGGCGGTAGCGGGCCAGAAAGCTTTTAGCCGTTGCCGGATAGGTTAATGGCAGCACATTGTCCTGGCGGACTATATCCAGGTTCAGTTGGGCATCGCCCCAGATATGGATCAGGTGGCTCAGGGTAAAGCTACCAACAAAGAAAATCCAGATAGGGCGGCCACTGCGGGTTGCCTGCAACCGACCTACTTTTTTCCAGCAAAAATTACTCAGCGTTAGTTGCATTGCCAGTATGCCGGCTGCGGTGACGCTGACAATCAGCACGAAATTGCGCAAATTGGTGACAATCTGCGATTGCATCAACTCGATGGTTTGCTGCCAGGATGTATTGCCAATATGGTAGCCAAGGCTACGATAGACGTAAGCATCAAAGATCAGTACAACCAGGGCCACGGTCGCCAGAGCGGCACCAAGACCCCGCACATGCTTTTGTGATGGAAACAACAAGCTGATCGGAAACACCGTCAGGATAAAAAATAAGAAACACAGGAAAGCCGTATGCCCCAGCCAATTGCTCAGCAGGTAACTCCAGCCAAGCAGGCTTTGCGGCAAAGGCTCAGCAAGCCAATAACTGGCAGTGACCAGTAAGGCCAGCAGGATATTAAAAAAAGTAAACCAATGCCCCCAATTGAGCAGTCGGTTGACTTTGTTGACCAGTGAAAGGTTATGCTCCAGTACCATAACTTAGGCTATCAGGTTTTGCTGGAGATGCTGTCGCTTAGCGCCAGACAAAATTGCTGCACCAGTTCAGCACGCTTCGATACAGGCACATTCTGATTGACGATATGGCTGACAGCATTGCCCAGACACATCAGGCTAAGTTCCGTGGTGGCCTCTTGCTGACGCAGCTCGTCCAACAGGGCATTGACCAGATTTTCAATTTGCGAGGAAGAATACTTTGATACAATGGGCATGGGAGTACCGGGAAAGTCCGCTTATCTGGTGTGAATAGTAACAGAAATCTGCAACATTAGGAAAATTTATGTCGGTCGATGTGTTCCAGTTAACCATTCATTATCTTGAGCTGGATGAGCAGCAAGCCCCCCAAATCCGCGAGCCTCAGGCGTTGGTGCCAACCAATGCCCAAGTCTGCCATCTGCTTGAGCAGTTGCACTTGTCTTACAACGGAAAGCCGGCCAAGGGCTATGCCCGCTTTAGTGAGGAAAAATCCCCTTTGGTGCAAGACAGCCTTGAACAATGGCTGCAACAACCCGAGGATTTTTTACAGCTGGCTAAGACTGCGGCAGCTGAATTGGTCCGGCAACTGACAGAACATCAGTTGGCAGAGTCGGGCTATTTGCTGATTAGCCACTATCGTTATCTGGCCACCGATTATTTGCTGCTGTGCCTGCTGGGTAGTAAAGAGCATTTCAGCGTCACTGCCGAGTTGGATCTGGCGGCCGCCAAACACCTTGATATTGCCCGAATGCAGCTGGCGGCTCGTATTGACTTGACTGAATATCAACTCAATCGCAACCATCCGCACGCCATTTCTTTTATTCGCGGCCGTGCCGGCCGCAAAGTAGCCGATTTTTTTCTGGATTTCCTTGGCTGTGCGGAAGGTTCGGATGCAAAAGAAAACAGCAAGCAAATGCTTAGCTCCGTGGAAGAGTATCTGAGTGCAGCGGAGTTTGATCCGACCGAGAAAAATCAGGTACGGCAACAGGTCTATCAATATTGCGAAGAACAAAGCAAGCAAGGGCAGGATGTTGTGCTAAAAGAGTTGTCTGAAGCCATGGACCCGGATGATCAGCATGGCTTTTTGCATTATTGTGCCGAGCAACAACTGGCCGTAGCCGAGCAATTTCCAGTGGAAGTGAAAAGCCTGAAAACCTTGGTAAAGTTCAGTGGTGCTGGTGCCGGCGTTAGTGTCAGCTTTGAACAGAAGCATCTGGGTGAGCGGGTAGTATACGATCCACAGCAGGATACACTTACCATTCGTGGTGTGCCGCCTAACTTAAAAGATCAGCTGCAACGTTTTTTCGCAACCGCTCAGTCTTAGGTGGTTATTCCGGGCCGGGCTTTGTTGTTTCGCTGGCTTGGCCCTGGTTTTTTGCTGATAGAGGGCCCTGTTTGTCAGTAAGGCTTTTATTCTCGTCTGGTTTAGCGGTTGGCTTTGTGGTTTTAGCTCCCGATAGTTTGTCCAGATGGCGCAGTAGCATCAGGTTGCCCAGAATCACACCAAAGGCAAGTACCAGGGCAGTGAACAGGGCCCAGTTCATGCGGCAGGCTCGCAGATGGTCTGGACATAGCGCTGGAAAATCTCTGGCAGCTTGGTAAGGACCAGGCTTTGTTCCGCTATCGGTTGGCGTAATAAGGCCTGCCGGACGGTGTCCAGGCTTAATTGCTTTAAGCAGGCGTTAGCAAGCGGCTGGTAGCTTAAATGCCAGGGCTCAGCGGCGACTCCGCCAGAGTACTTTCTGTAAGGCAAAAAGAAACCAGCTTCAGCCGCATGCCGGTCCAGCCAGGCGGCCAGGTGGGCAAAAACCCCTCCGGGTTGATATTCTGATGGGACCAACTGCAGTTGATAACCAGCAGGCAATGCCGCCTGATCCATCACATCCAGCTCAGTACCCCAGTGGTGCCGGCTGGTGCCTGGCAAAGCACTGTACAACAGAATGGCTTCGAGCTTGTCCCAACCAGACAGCTGCTGGATATCCAGCGCCTGTTGTTGCTGGTTGAGTACCGGACGGCTGCCGTTGCACTTTTGTTGCCAAATCTGCGCCTGACGCTCAAAACTGCGGTAGCTGGATACCGCCACCAACTCAATACCATCCCGTCTGGCCAATTGACGCAGCTGTAACCAGGCATTGGCAGCCTCCGCTTGTAAAAGCTCACCGCTAGCAAGCTTCTGCAAATGGCTGTCGTCCTGACCGGTAAGTTGCCAAGACGTCAACAGCTCAGTGCTCATGTCAGGCTATGCTCTAAGATCTGTTCGTACATCGTGGCCAGTCGATCCAGATCTGCCGCCAGCACGCACTCGTTCACTTTGTGAATAGTGGCATTGCAGGGGCCGAGCTCGATCACTTCTGCTCCGGTTGGTGCAATAAAACGACCATCCGAGGTACCACCGCTTGTTTCCAGCTTAGGGGCAAAGCCTTGTACCTGCTTCACAGCCTTCACAGCGGAATCCAGTAGAGTCCCTGATTGCGTCAGGAAGGGTTCGCCGTTTAATACCCAGTCTAGTTGATAATTCAATGCATGTTTATCCAGGATGGCATAGACCCGCTGTTGCAGCTGCTCAGCAGTAACCTCAGTGCTAAAGCGGAAATTAAACAGTACCTGCATCTCGCCGGGGATCACATTGGTAGTACCTGAGCCGGCATGGATATTGGAAATTTGAAAGCTGGTGGCAGGAAAGAAAGCGTTGCCTTGATCCCATTGTTGTGCTGCCAGCTCAGCCAGAGCCGCAGCGGCTTTGTGGACCGGGTTATCAGCCAGTTGTGGGTAGGCAACATGACCTTGCACCCCTTGCACCACAAGATTGCCGCTTAATGAACCTCGGCGGCCATTTTTTATAACATCACCTACCTGATGGCTGCTGGATGGCTCGCCGACGACACACCAGCGGATTTTCTCCTGCCGGGCTTCCAGGGTTTCAATGACCCGCTTGGTGCCATTGATAAAAGGCCCTTCCTCATCGCTGGTGATTAAGAAGGCGATATCGCCGGTCAGCTGTGGTTTCCGGGCTAAAAAACGCTCTGTAGCAACGATCATCGCTGCCAGGCTGCCCTTCATATCAGCCGCACCTCGACCGTACAAAGTACCATCGATCAGGGTTGGCTCAAAAGGCGGGGTATGCCAATGCTCGAGTGAGCCTGGCGGGACTACATCGGTATGGCCTGCAAAGCAAAACAATGGTTTGCCATCGCCTTTGCGCGCCCATAAATTCAGGGTATCTTCAAAAAACATCGACTCAATGCGAAAGCCCAGCGGAGCAAGCCGCTCCGCCATGAGTTGCTGGCAACCAGCGTCTTCCGGAGTGATCGATGGCCGGGCCATCAACTCCATCGCCAGTTTGATCACGGCACTTGGTTCGCTCATGCCAGTTGCTCCTGCAATTGTTGATAACTGCTTTCGGAAAAACCAACCCGATACCCCAGCTTGCAATGCAGTAATGGGCGTTTAATCAGTGTTGGATGCTGCAGCAGCAAGCGAAGTGCTTTGCTGGCATCCAGTTGGCTTTTATCCTGCTCTGGCAATTGCCGGAAGGTGGTGCTTCGCGTATTCAATACTTTGTCGTAACCCAGCTCGGCAATGGCGCTTTGCAATTGCTCTTCGGTTAAGGGGTGTTGGCGGTAATCGACAAACTGATAGGGCAACTGTTGTTGTTCCAGCCAGCGACAGGCTTTTTTGATGGTGTCACAATTGGGAATGCCATACAGCGTAATCATGAATTTTTTCCTGCTAGTTGAATTGAAAAACAAGGCTCCAGTGCTTGCACAGCCCGGTTAACAGCTATCGGTTCAGCCCAAATAGCCGGGTGAGGGAAGACGGCAAGGCTGAGTATGGGTTTGTATTGCAAATAAAGAGGATCGAAGGTCAGCAATGGCTGGCCCGGGCGGACAGGGCCCTGCTGTAGCTGCCAGTGAAGTCCCTGGCCATATCGGGACAACAGTGTTTCGGGTAGCTCGAGTCGCAAATGCAAGCCGCTGCTGTGGCGCAAGCGGATGCAGGGGTGCGGGCAAAATTCCAGCCGGGCGTCACCGGCGCAGGGGCTGACCACATGAGGAGCGCTGAGTCGCAGGCAAAAACCAAGGCTTGTTAACTGCCGAATAACGGCATTGGGCGCTTGATTCAGTGCTTGCAAGTAACCATCTGCTGGTGCCAATACAGAGAAACCCTGAAGACGGCTTGCGCTACTGGTGTTTACAGTTTGCATCTGGTTTTCGTGATAGTGAATGATCCCTGTGTCCTAGCATAGCTAAATTGCTGCTTTGATGCACCCGTTATCCAGCTACTGCCACTAGTCACCCTTGGAATAAATGATATTTTTATGAACTAAGCATGAATTTGCGATGAAGGTGTCATTTTAGCTGTACAAAATACTGACACAAAGCCTGGGGGGTGGCTGGAAACAGCATTTATCTTGTCCACAGAATCTGTGGATAATTCTGTGGGTATTCATGTGTAACTGGCGCAAGTGATTGATTGAAATTAGTTATGTCTATTGGCACATTTTTTGATTGTTTGTTTATAAGCTAAAATATAGACAAAAATGCCATAAACGCACTTTGCGTTGTGCATTTTGATTTTAGTCACAGTTAATCCCAGTAAAGTCATGGTTTCAGGCACTTTTTTGGTTGACTTTTCTCGCCAGCCCTTATCTGTGTAGGGGGATGCGACTTGATTTTCTGTGCGTTCGCTACCGTGCAATAAAAAAATTTGCACGGCGTTTTATGCTAAAGTGAATAGGTCAGATCATAGGAGGAAACATGCGTCAATCGATGTATACGATCATTCGAACAGGCATGCATTACAGTAAAGTTTGGCCAATGCAACCGGAGTTGCATGGCGTATTTCCAGAAAACCGGATGATACGGTTGACGCAATGGGCTCAGAGAGTGCTTCCTGGCATTGCCGTGCTGAATGCTGTGCTTCAGTATCAGTGGCATGGTGCCAGCCAACTGCCTTTACTGATCGCTATGAGCTTGCTATTGCTTTCCATACCTCTGCAAGGATGGTATTGGTTAGGTGTGCGTTCTCGCAAGCGCCTGCCTCCGGCTGTGCGGCAATGGTATCAGCAGATCATGCAACAAATGCAATTGCAAGGGGTTGCGGTTGTGCCTGCCCCGCAGGCACCTGAGCAAACTTTGCGTTATTACGATTTAGGTCAGCTGTTGCAGCAGGCTTACCGTCAGTTGGATAAAGCCTTTATCCGCAACAGTCTGTGACAGGATTACAGTGCGAAAGTGGACCAGACCGGGGCATGATCCGATGGTTTTTCGATACCCCGTAATTCGTAATCAATGCCTGATTCGGTTAGATGACTGGTTAAAGTGGCTGTTGCCAGAACCACATCAATACGCAGGCCGCGGTTGTCCAAAAAGCCCTTTGAGCGATAATCGAACCAGCTGTATTGCTCGCCGGTCTCAGGGTGAAGTTGCCGGTAGGTATCGGTCAGTCCCCAGTTTTGCAAGCGCGCCAGCCAGGCTCGCTCTTCTGGCAAAAAAGATGTTTTTCCTTCCCGCAACCAACGTTTCGCGTTAGCTTCACCGATGCCGATATCAATGTCCTGTGGCGAAATATTGATATCACCAATCACCGCCAGCAATTCATCCGGTTGGTGGTGATTGACCAAGTAGTTCTGCAAGTCATCGTAAAACTTTTCTTTGGCGGGAAACTTGATAGGGTGGCTGCGGTTTTCACCTTGCGGAAAATACCCATTCAGCAGTGTTAACTGCCGGCCATCCTTTAATGCAAAGCGGCCTATCAGCATGCGGCGCTGTGCATCCTCTTCGTCGGTTGGAAAGCCATATTGCATCTGCAGTGCTGGTGTCTTACTTAAAATGGCAACACCATAATGACCTTTTTGCCCAAAATAGTAGGCATGATAGCCCATAGCTTCGATAGCACTTAACGGAAATTCGTCATCGTGCACTTTGATTTCCTGCAAACCAATCAACTCAGGTTGATGCTTGCTGATCAGTGCCTCGAGTTGGTGCAGTCGTGCTCTTAGGCCATTGATATTAAAAGATACAATTTTCATGCTTGGTCCATTTTCGCTGCTGATTGGAAAAGTATAAGGCTGATCTTACCACCACAGCTGCCTGGGGTGAATGTATGCTTGAGTACAGGGACAAAAATACCTATGCTAGCAGCCAGAAAAAATGGCCGGATGATAGGTGGCGGGAAAAATGCTGCAACATGATGACACTGGGCTCAACTACACGCTGGTACGCAGTGCAAAGCGCAAGCGTCTGGCATTGCAGGTGAAAGCGGGGTCACTTTTTGTCAGGGCGACGCCTCATTGTCGTGAAGCGCACATTCATGCCTTTATTCAGCAGAATAAAGCCTGGATCCAGCGGCAGCTGCAACAGCAGCAACTGCAATTGCAGCAAGCAAAACGCAACCCGGTTGAGGATGGTGTGTTATTGCTGGATCAGATCATTCCTGTGCAATTGTTACAAGCCAAGAAAAGCAGTTTCGTATTTGAAGGGGGCCACTTGTTGTTGTACTCTGGCAGCAGGGTTCGGCCCGAGCGGCGCTGGTACAGTTATCAGCAGCAAATTGAGTGTTGGTACCAGCAGCAAGCCCACCTATGGCTGGAGCCGCGCCTTCAACACTGGCAGCAGCGCATGCAGCTGTTTTGCTCGAGCTTTTACCTTAAAAGCTGGCGCCGTCGCTGGGGATGTTGCAGCAGTACCGGTAAGCTTGGACTAAACTGGCACTTGATCAAAGCTCCCGACTGGGTGATTGACTATGTTATTGTGCATGAGTTAGCTCATTTGCAGTGGATGGACCACTCTACCGATTTCTGGCAACTGGTGCGCAGTTATTACCCGGATGTGGAGGCTGCAAGGCGTTGGTTACGGCAGCACCAGCTTCGGTTACTGACATAAAAAAACCGGCCACGAAGGCCGGCAAGACAAACACAAGGACAGGTTGAAACACAAGAACGAGATAAAACACTATAAAAAAACAGTACTATCACTCTTACATTTAAGACGCTGATACACTGAAAAAGTTTCACTAAAAGAAAAAAAATCTAAAAGGCTCCTGATGATCATGTTTGAACGTCTTACACAATTAATGTCACTACTTGATGTTACACGCTTGCAACAGCCGGATGATGTGCAAGGCGTGCGTCATTGGCTACAGCAGGTTGCGCAGGCGAAGCATCAGCCGGCAGCCATCTGCTTCTATCCCGAGTACCTGCCGCTGGTGGCAGAGTTTCCGGTATGGCAACAATCCAGGTTAGGTATCGCAACGGTCGTGAATTTCCCCTCAGGCCAGCAAAGTATAGACGTCGTGAGTCAGCAGATTACGGATGCTTTAGCAGCCGGTGCAACTGAAATTGATTGTGTGCTGCCGTATCAGGAACTCATGGCTGGAAAAATCGGGGGTGTGAAAAGCTTCCTGCATGATGTGCGTCAAGCCACAGGCTCCGCTTTATTAAAAGTGATTATTGAGAGTGGTGAGTTAATCACCTGCCAGCAAGTTGCTAAAGCAACGGAGTTGGTGATTGAAAGCCAAGCTGATTTTGTCAAATCATCGACCGGCAAAGTTCCGGTAGGCTTAACGGATGAGGCCGCTGAAGTGATGCTGACAGTCATTGCCGGCGCTGATCGGCTGGTTGGTTTTAAAGCTTCTGGCGGCATTCGCACCCTGGCTCAGGCATTGGCGTTGATGGAACAGTATGAACGCATAACCGGTCGGCAGGCGCAGCCTCAGTCGCTGCGCATTGGCGCCAGTACTTTGTTTCAGGAGCTGTGTCAGGCGTTGCAAGAAAAAGCCTAACGCCGTTGTTCGCTGCGTATTTTTTCGAAGCGACTTAGTAACTCCTGATAGCGAACCCGGTGATGTTCCGGCAGCGGCATATGATCCACCACACGGAAGGTTTTACGGCAGCGTTCAAAGGCATCTCCGGCTCTGGCACGTCCATTGGCAGGTTGAGTCAGCTGTTGCAGCAGGCTTTGAATGTAGTTAAGTGCTGCCCCGGTATTCATCGGGGCCAGTTCCAGCGCCAGCTCAAACTGTCTGGCCGCTTCCTGGTAGTTGCCAGCCTTGTAGCAGCGAATGCCCTCTTTGTTAAATTCGGTAAAGTGCGCTCGTCGCTCGCCGGTGCTATCCACCTGCCGCCGCATAATGGCATTCAGTACAGGGTTTTCCAGGGTGGCTTCCGGCAAACGTTGTCTCAGGCTTTCAGCTTCTTCGTACTCGCCGATTTGATTGAGTAACAGTACCGCATCTGCCAGGCTGTGCTCTTGCTCGGTTAATAAATCAGCAATGCTGGCATAGGTTCGTTTGGCCTGAAATTGTTGGCCGCTAAGAGACTCCAGCCTGGCCTGGCAAAGTATTTCAAATACATCGAAATCGATATCCCGAATCATGGCTTCATCCAGCCGGGCACGTTGCAAAGCAATCAAGGTTTCTTGTTGGTAACGGTTTTTTTGTTGAGGATCTTCAGCTTCCATCGCTGCTTCAATGACCGTGCGGATGTAATTTTGCAAATGAATCACATCCTGTTTTAGTGAACGTCGGGTGATCTCGTACAGTTGTTTGCTGGCAGCGACCTGCTGCGGAATATCATGCAACTCCCGGGCAATTTCCATTACCAGATGCTGGCGACTCATCGAATGCGGGGCTATCTCTGCTGCTTGCTGAATGGCCTTTAACGCATCTTCCGGTGCGCTCAGTGCCATATAGCATTTGGCGGTTAAATCCAGCGCCTCGGCAAAATAACGGTTGGACTCCAGTGCTTCGTTACAAAGGGCAAGGCACTGCTCATAAGCCTGACGTTCATAGCAAATGTGCGCCTGCAGCATCAAGGCCCAGCCGCTTCGGTGTTGCTGCAAATTATGCGCTAAGACTTGCTCCGCTGCATCCAGTTGCTGTTGCTTGATCAGTGTTTCGGTAAGAACACGCTTACAAAATTGCTGATACCGGCCCTCCTGACTAATTTCCTGCCGACAGAAGTTGACTACCTGCTCCAATTGTTCATCGTGCAGCGCCTGATACAGGGATTTCAGCTGCTTTTTTTTGTGTTGTATTTTGTGGATGCGGTTACGTAATACGCGTTGAGAGAAAGGCTTTATCAGGTAATCGTCCGGCTCCAGTTCTACGGCACTCATTACCATGGGGACAGTGTTTTCACTGGTCACTATCATAAAAATACTGCCGGGCTTTAGCAGTTTCTTTTCACGTAAGTCTTCCAGCAGCTGTTTGCCATTTTTGCCTGTGCCCAGGTGATAGTCGACAAAGAGTACGTCGTAATCCATATTAATGCACTTGGCCAGTGCTTGTTCACCAGTTGGGGCAAAAGCAATGTTGGTTGCGCCCATGGAATAGAGAATGCCTTTGAACATCAACTGAAAGGAGCGTTGATCATCAACAATCAGTACGCGCAGATTTTCAAGTGCTTTGCTTTCCATTAAAACAA
Source organism: Alkalimonas mucilaginosa (assembly GCF_036327005.1). Classification (NCBI taxonomy): domain Bacteria; kingdom Pseudomonadati; phylum Pseudomonadota; class Gammaproteobacteria; genus Alkalimonas; species Alkalimonas mucilaginosa. The sequence goes on along the minus strand of NZ_JAUGZK010000010.1, from coordinate 42,861 downwards.
CGGTGTTGGAATTTCATAAGCTAAGTGTCAGTAAAATAGGTAGGGATAGCAAGGAAAATGTATGCGTACTGCAGGAAAAGTGGTGGAGGGGGAAGGATTCGAACCTTCGAAGGCTGAGCCGGCAGATTTACAGTCTGATCCCTTTGACCACTCGGGAACCCCTCCACACAAGGCCTGCATCATACCAAAAAAAACGTTGATGTAAAGCCAAGCCCTTTATTTATTTGTTCGATTGCCGATAAAGCCAGCAAGAGCAAAAAATAGTGTGGTATGCATGCTGATCCATGAATGGCAGATTGGGCCGGAAATGAACCAGGCCCTGCAACGACAGCAACCAGCCGATTTTCGGTTGTGGCGATCGTTGTTGTCAGCTGCGGTTGAAGAACAAGCCGCTTTTGTTTTGCAACAGCCAGAGAAATCGTCGGAAAAGCCTTCTTTACGGCAAAGCTTTGGTTTGGGAAAGCCCAGAGTTTTTGCGCTGCAATCTGGTGATATAGCGCGTGTGGCCGCTTGCAACCATGCGCTGCAGCAGAGCTTTATTGCCTGTCGCTTGCAGCAAGCGCTTAGTCCATTGCCCTTAGTGCTACAGGATGATGCTAAAAAGCTGGATGCCCGGGTAGCCGATAACCTTGATTTGCACAGTCGGCGTCGACGCCGGCAGCAGAAAGAGGAACCGGTGGAGGTTGACGCTACGGCGCTTTATGAGTTGTTACATCACATCAAGCCTCAGGCTGCTGCCTGAGCCGATAACAGATGTGGTTGGCAGCTTTTAAACTTGCGGCCACTACCACAAGGACAGGGATCATTACGGCCAACTTTCTGAGCAGGCAATTCTGCAAGAGTGCCACTTTGATACAACCAACGGCCCTGTTGACGGCTAAAACGCGACAGCTCACGAAAACTATGCAATTGATTGCCTTGCAGGTACCAGACTTGAAAATGCACATGGCCTTCATCTTCAATAGATGCCATGGCCGGCAATGGTAAAATCTGCAGCCGGGTAAAATGTACCTGTGCAACAAACTCCCGCATCTGTTCGGGGGCTTGCTCTGCTTGCAGCTCGTGGCTGCAGGTTTGGTGCAGGTAAGTCAGGTGTTGCAGACAAAAAGCGCTGTAACGCGAGCGCATTAGCTGTTCACAGTTTTCTGGCTGCTGTTGGTTGGATAAATAGGGTTGGCAGCATGCACTAAAAGGCAAGCCGGAACCACAGTAACAATGCATCTGGCAGATTTCCGTGTAAAGGAGATGAAAGCTGATGCTTTAGTGGCACCAGCCTGTATTGCTTGAGAAGCAGTATACCCTACAGCCACAGCATGCGGCCAGCTTGGACAGTTCCTGGGATTGCTGCAGATCGGTTAATTCAGCAAAGTTAATGATGCAGCTGCAAGTTCCTGCCAGAATAGCTTTTTTCAAGGTGCCCGCCAGATCCTGAATTTGCTTGCGGTGTACCAGCAAGGTACGGTTTTGCTGCAAGGTTTCCATTTCTGCCAGCACTTTTAATGAGGCTCCCTCTGGCGCCAGGATCAGTGTCCAGCCGGTGCTATCTTGCTGTTGCTGCAACAAGTTGCTCAGATAACGGCTTTCATCTTGCGCCGCCAGGGGCGTGCAATAATGCAAGCCAGGTTGGTTGCTGGCAAATAGGTCGGTAGCATTATGGCTGTCTGCTGGGTTCATACAAGCTCCTAACTGTGATTATGTACAGTGTATGGATATACAGTAGTTCGCTATCGATGATAAATCAAGCACTTTTTTAAATCAAAGCGTGTTTTCTATCCTCAATACTTTCATAGCGCTCTGCCGCCAGCTCAGTAGCCTGTTGCAGTAACTCTGCCGGCAACTTCGATTGCAACGATTGCAGCAGTTGTGCGGCCGATGTGTCGCGTTGTTTCGCTGCCAGCAACAACCAGCTGTACGCATGTTTGGCCGAGGCAGGCAGCCCCAGGCCTTTCAAAAACATCAAACCAAAATAGTACTGCGCCTTGGCGTGGCCCAGCATGGCTGCCTGGCGGAATTTTTGCGCAGCAATAGCGTAATCTTTTTTGGCATAGGCCTTTAACGCATCGGTAAAAATGGTGGCGTTCAGTTCATTCAGGGCAGGTGCTTGCAGCAATTGCGGCAATAAGATGCCGCTGTCTTTCACCAGGGCATTCAGCAGTTGTTGATGTTCCAGCAATTTATCTTCCAGCTCTGCCAGAGTTAGTTTTTTCATGGCCGCTAAATGCTGGCGGCTGGTTTTAAACGTCATGATTTGCTCTCTTGTTGCAACAGCATAGGGGGACCAGCAAGCAGTTTTGCTCATGCTGCTTGATTGGTTCGCTGCACCAGGTTAAATAAAGCATAAAGCTTGCCAGCTTTTTGCGAAGAGTTAGGCGTTGACTTGCAGTTGATGCGTGAAGACAGAAAATAATAACTGGCTAGACCAATTTTAGTAAAAATTAGGGTAGAATCGACGGGTTTTGCATTAAACCAATGGAAGCATCATGTTTTTAACTCCTTATGTCAATCAGCAAGCCGGTGAGTTTAGTTTCAGTCGTCAGCAGGGCAGTGTCTTTGCCAAAAAAGTGGCCGGTGATTTTAATCCATTGCATGATGAGGATGCTAAGCGTTTTTGTGTGCCGGGTGATTTGATGTTTTCCTGGCTATTAAGCCAGTATGGCCTGAGTGAGCGCTTATGCTGTACTTTCTCTGGCATGGTGGCGGCTGACGTCTGGTTGCATTTTGAGCAAGAAGGTGCAGACATTCGTATTTGCGACCGGGATGGCAAAGTTTACCTGTCATTGACGCAGCAGGGGGCAGTCAGTAAGGATTTACCACTGATTGAGACCATTGCTACCGATTATGTGCAGTTTTCCGGGAAAAATTTTCCCCACATTTTGCATCCTCTGATGCAGCAACAGGCGGTTATGATTCATCCGCAGCGGCCAATGGTGATATATGAAAGCATGACGCTGGAGTTAACAGCATTGCCAGCTACTTTGCCTGAGCTGCAGTTAGCCGATGCCAGTCTGGAGGTAGCCGGTAAACGAGGCAGTGCGATGCTGGATTTCGCCCTGACTTGTCAGGGCGAAACTCTGGGGAAAGGCCGCAAGCGCATGATTTTGAGTAACTTATCGCCTTACGATGCGCCCAGTATGGAAGCAATGATCGCAGAGTACAACCGGCGCAAGGCGGCATTTTCTGCCTGAGCCTTGCTTAGTTGCGTCGACGGCGCAGCGTTGAGACGATGCGCCAAACATGCGATAACAGATAGTAATAGCCGGCACCAACGGCCAGAAACAGCAGCAACACGAGAAGCTCAGGCAACAGCAAATATTCGGCCAGGGCACCAATACTTACACCGACACCGGCCAGGCCGATGATAAACAGCAGAGCATGGCGCGGTGCCAAACCCAGCCGCAGAGAAATATGGTGTAAGTGCTCCCGGTCGGCTTGAAAGGGGGATTGGCCTTTGCGTATGCGCCGAATCATGATCACCGTCATATCCAGTAACGGGATTGCGATGATCCACAAGGCGGTAACCGGGCGAAAACTGCTTTCTGCGCTCTGGCTGCCTTGCAGTAGCAACCATATCACGGTCAGGCCAATCAGCATGCTGCCGGCATCGCCTAAGAACACTTTACGTAAACCAAAGCACTGCAAATTAGCTGCCAGATAAGGCAGTAAAGCAGCCATCATCAAAATGGGCAACAGAGCGGTATCCTGTTGGCCCCACATCAGCATAAAGAAGGTCAGAGCCAGCATAGTTAGTAAGCTCAGGCTGCCAGCCAGTCCATCAATGCCATCGGTCATGTTAAATGCATTGATGGCTGCTATCACGGCGATGATGGTCAGAGGCGGTCCAAGCCAGCCAAGCTCAATTGGGCCCAGAGCAAAAAGATTCCCAAGATGGGCCAGGTGCAAATCCAGCAACCACATCATAGCGATGGCAACCAGGCTTTGTATGACTAACCGTATAGCAACCGACAGATCCAAAGCATCATCTAAGGCTCCCAACACAACGATGACCAGAGCACAGCTAATAAAAGCCCAATGCTCAAAAGCGGTACTATCTGCAATGAGCAGGCCGGCACTTACGCCAACAAAGACTGACAAACCACCAATCAGCGGGATCTTTCCCTGGTGTTGTTTGCGACCTTTGGGGATATCCAGTAAGCCCAGGCGATGTGCCAGAGGCCGTAATACTGTCAAGGCGCCTATTGTCAGCAGAGCGCAAGCCACTACTGGCCAAAACAACGAATACATAACCATCCTTTTTTGTTAAGCTGGGCAACAAGTTAGTGCCCGTTCTGAATTCAGCTTACAGTCAGGCAGCTTGCACTAACCTGAACAGAGGCTAAAAAAACTGAAACTTGAGATAGATTGATGCAAATTTTGCTGATAAGCAATATGGGGCCAAAAGCCTCTGCCCCTGTGCAGGGGCAGTTCATCGAACAGCAACGTCAGGCATTGCCTGAACCAACCGCTTATCATTGGATGCGCTGGCACAGCGATAGCGCCCTAAATCGGTTGTTGAAATACCCGGTATGGTTGCTGGATTTTTTGCTTCGTTTTGTTTGCAGTCGCAAGCGATATAATATTTTGCATGTGCATTTTTATTACCCAACCATTTGGCTGGCAATTCTGTACAAATGGCTGCGTAATCGTTCAGCCCGTATTATTGTGACTTGCCACGGCAGTGATATTTATCAGTATCAACCAGCTGGATTTTGGTATCGCTGTTGTGCAGGCTGGGTCGATCAGTGGATTTTCACCAGTCCGGCTTTGCAGCAGTCTTTTTTTACCAGGCCGGCCCAAAGCCGGGTATTGTCAGCCGGGATCGCAGCGCACTTTGCCGATTGTGAACCTTTGCCTTTAGCCCAAAAGGATATTGATCTGCTGTTTGTTGGTACCTTGAATGATAACAAAGGTTTGGATCGGCTGCAGCTGCTCTTACCAAAGTTGCAAGATAAAAACATTTGCATTATTGGGCAGGGGCCTGCTGCTCCCCAGGTCCGGCAATGGTTGACGCACTATGCCAACCTGAGTTGGTTTCCCAGCCAGACACCGGAGCAACTGAAAGTCTGGTATCAACGCTCGAAACTCCTGCTGAGTTTGTCCCGCCAGGAGTCTTTTGGCCTGGTGATGGCGGAAGCTTTGGCCTGCTATACCCCGGTGCTTGCAACCGATACAGATGGTGCCAGGGCGCAGTTGCAGCCGGATTTTGGCTGGATTGTAGATCAACGGCAGTCGGAAGATGAACTGATGAAACAGCTACTGGCGCAATTGCAGCTATGCTGGCAACTGCCGGAGCTGGATTACCAACGAATGCAGCAGGCTGGTCGGAACTATGCCGTCAGTCAGCTGTTGCCTGTGATTGCGACTGAATTAATGGCGCTTTATCAATCCCTTTGCAACCAACAAGGCCAGTTATGACCAAAGGCACAGAAACAGTACAAATAGGACCAGTCCAGGTGGGTGCTTTTTTGCATCAACAACAGTTATTGGAAACCATTATTGCTGCCGATGGCAAGGTGTTTGCCGGTGCGGCTATCGCCATTAACCCCGAAAAAGTAATGGCTGCACGCGAAGATCCTGGAGTGGCAAAGATGCTGAGCAAGGCCGAGCTGCGTTATGCTGATGGCATTGGCGTGGTTGCACTCATGCGTCGGCGTTTAAAGCAGCCTGTGCAGCGTATTCCTGGGTGTGAGCTATGGCAAAACCTGATGCTGCGCTGTGCCGAGTACCAGGTTCCGGTGTATCTGGTTGGAGCCAAAGCTGAGGTGCTGGCACAAACCAAAGCCAGGCTAGAGCAACAAGGGGTGCCTGTGGTCGGTGCAACCGACGGTTACTTTAAGGATGAACAGCAACTGCTTACCGCTATTCTTCACAGTGGTGCCAAAGTGGTACCCGTGGCGATGGGATCGCCACGGCAGGAGTTGTTGATAGAGCGCTTGCGTCAGCAGTTGCCGGACTGCTTTTTTATGGGGGTTGGCGGCAGCTTTGATGTGTTTACCGGCTCCGTCAAGCGGGCACCTGCCATCTGGTGTCGTTTGCATCTGGAGTGGGCATACCGTTTGTTAAGCCAGCCCAGCCGCATCGGTCGCCAGGGGCGTTTAGTGCATTATCTTTGGTTGGCAATACGAGGTAAATTATGAGCCAGCACTTACCGTTGATTAGTGTTTATATGCCAACACATAACCGCAAGCAGATGGCGGTGACAGCGATTGACTCTGTGCTGGCGCAAGATTATCCGCACTTTGAGCTGATTGTGGTCGATGATGGCTCTACCGATGACAGCTGGTCGTTTTTACAGCAACGCTATGGTCAGAATCCCAAAATTCGTTTGTTACGACACGAACAAAGCCAGGGTGCTTGTGCCGCCCGCAACACGGCGATTGCAGCAGCGCAGGGCGATTTTGTTACCGGGCTGGATGATGACGATGTGTTTTATCCGGATCGCCTGTCGAGCCTGATGGCAGCCTTTCAACCGGGTGACTCTATGGTTTGCTCTGGCTATCTGTGGCATTACGGCATGACCACAAAGCGTCGCTTTGACAGCGATGCTATCATTGCTCTGGATGAATTGCTGGATTTGCACACCTTGTCCAATCAAGCGTTGGTGCCAACTGAATCGATGCGAGCTCTGGGTGGTTTTGATACCAGCCTTGCTGCTTTTCAGGATTACGATATGTGGGTGCGGGTGGTTGCACGTTTTGGTCCGGCCCGGCGCATTGGCCATATTAGCTATCAGGTCAATGCCGGCCACGAAGCCGGGCGTATCACCGGTTCACCGAAGCGGCTGCAGGCACACGATGACTTTGTTGCCAAGCACCGTGCTTTAATGTCTGGGCGTAACCTGCAGAACCAGGCATTTTATCGCTACAGCATGCAACAATTACCAATGACATTCAGTCAGTTATGGCGCAGCCGCCGTTATGGCCTGACAAGGCTGAAACTGCGTTATTATCTGAAACAAAAGTTTAGCTGGCTAAGTCAGCTGCGGTTAAAACTGATGCAAAAAGGCTGGCGGGGATTCTTTGGTTAAACAGATCAGTGACACAGCCAGGTCTTTGAACGCGGTCTTTTTGTTGGCAGCGCTTAGTTTGCTGCTGGATATGTTGCAAGGGGTTGCGCAGAGTCTGGGGCTTGCCCTGCTGCCATTGGCGCAAGGCTATAAAGCGTTTTTGCTGGCTGCGATGCTATGGCTACTGCGTGCCAGCGATGGCCGCACACTCTTGCTGATGGCGGCTCTGGTGGTAGGATTTTTGCTGGGCCCGCTGTTCACGCAGTGGCGTTTGCAGCCGCCGCTTGGTTTTACCAGGGAACTGACATTGGTGGTGAAGCTGTTGGCCCCATGGCTTGCTTTGCTGGCCTTTTATCGTTTGACTTGCTGGCAACCCGCGTTAGCGCTTCGTACCCTGCATCACTTGATGCATGGTTTTAGCCTGGTGCTATTGTTGAATTTTATGTTGGGTTTCGCGGGCTTTGGCTATGCTGCTTACAGCCCGATGGAACAGATAGAGCTTGGTTCGCTTGGCAGCAGTGGTTTCTTTATTTCGGCCAATGAGTTGTCGGCATTGTTGCTGATACTCACTGCCTTTCAATTGCATCTGCACTGGTCGAAAGGATTGATGCCTTATGGCACTATCCTGCTGCTGGCACTTTTTTGTGCAGTGCAATTGCTGACGAAAACCGCTTTGCTGGGGGTGTTGCTGCTGGCGGCTTTGATCCCTTTGCTGCACCAGACAGCAGAGCGGCGGCGGCGTTATGCGATAGGGATAGGTATAGGAGGCTTATTACTGCTTGGCAGCAGCCCATTGTGGCTGAGCCCCGTGTTGCAGCAATTAGGTTTGCATCAGAAATTGCTCTGGGTTTGGCAGGAGAAAGGCCTGCTGGGTCTTCTGCTGTCATCACGTGAGCTGTATATGCAACAAAACCTGCAAGTAGTGGCCGAGCACTTTCCTCCCTGGCATTGGTTGTTGGGAGTGGGGCAGGCAGGCATTGCCCTCTATCAGAAAAAATATTTTGCCGAGTCGGACTTTTTTGATTTGCCACTGTTTTTTGGCGGACTGGCTTTGGTGTATGCACTTTGCTGGTTTGCTGCGTTGCTTTGGTTCAGTTGGCAGGCCAGGGCCCAGGTTACAGGCCGTGTTTTAATAGTGCTCAATGCCTTGTTATTTTTGCTGGCTGCTTTAGCCGGCCATGTGCTGACTTCTGGTATGCTTTGGTTACCCTGGGGATGTTGGTGTGGCTGGCTGATAGCACAACAGCCCTTGAAAAGGACAGCATCATGACCGATTTTATTCAGTTGGCTTTGTACCCACACAACCTTTTTTTGTATTCCTTGCTGCTGGCTGCCGTTTGCTACCGGAAAAAAGGGCTCTGGTTGCTGTGGCTGCTATTCTATCTGCTTGGCAATAGCTTTGTGGCCAATCAGGTACGGCATTGGCAATTGCAACAACTGGATAACAGCAGGGTACTTGTCGGGGAGCCGACTCTGGTTGTGCTGGGCTGTGGCGGCTCGGCTGACGTTTTACCGGCTTGTGCCCGCAACCGGCTGGATCATTTGCTGCAACGGACAGCCACGGACAGCCATGCGGTGGTGATTACAACCCGTCATTGCCAGCCTTATACCCGCTATCTGCAGCAGCAGGGCTATGCCGGCGCTATCGACTGTTTTGATGGTGGAGACAACACCTATCAGGAGTTTTATCGACTGGCGGCCCGTTTTGATCAGCAGCAACCCTTGCTATTTGTCAGCAGTGATCATCATGGCTGGCGGGTACAGCGTTTGATCCAGTTGCATCAATTCAATGCGGGCTTCTCTGCAGCCAGCACCAGTACCTACCGCCCTTTACCCTGTCGCTGGCACTGCTGGCTAACGGTGAATTTAAGCAACTATGATTTTTTTGCCAAGCTAAGCGGTGAGTGGTTTAGCTACGCCAGTTACCGGTTAACCCGTGGCTGGCAAAGCTGGCAACCGGAAGCAGATACAAAAAAGGCCTCAACGCAGTGAGGCCTTGTGGTAATCGTACTGCACTTTAGTTGTCGGTATTGTGTGGACAGCTGTTCTTTTTCTCGCATTCACCGTACAAATACAAGCTGTGGTTGGTGAGTTTGAGGCCATTCTTGCTGGCAATTTCCAGTTGTTTGCGCTCAATAGTGTCGTCTTCAAACTCAATCACCCGCCCACAGTTCAGGCACACTAAGTGATCATGATGGCTGTTGCCGGTCAGTTCAAATACCGACTTGCCGCCCTCAAAGTGATGGCGGGTTAGGATACCGGCATCATCAAATTGGTTCAGTACCCGATACACAGTAGCAAGGCCGATGTCTTCACCAGATTCCAATAACAGTTTGTACACATCTTCGGCACTGATATGCTGATTGTTGGGATCTTGCAAGATCTCCAGAATTTTCACCCGGGGCAGAGTGACCTTAAGGCCCGCTTTACGAAGTTCGGTATTATTATCAGTCATAAGATGCTTTCGGTAGCCAACAATTGATCTGATTATAAAGCCAATGCAGCTTTTATCAAATGCTAATTCGGCCATCTGCTTAGCAGGTAAGCAAGCAGTCTTAGGCTTGCGCTGTTTTCCGGCTCAGGTAGAATAGCGTAATCAGGTCTTACCAGTTGGGGTGATGGATGAATTGGGCGATGAAGCCAGGGTTGATGAAGTGGGTGCTGAACCTGTGGCCGCCATTTTTCTTCAGTGGTATCAAGGTGGAGACCATCAGGGACGATTTCTGTTATGCGCAAGTACGACTTAAATCACGGCCCTGGACCAAGAACATTAACCGCAGCCAGTTTGGTGGTTCAATGTTTGCGATGACCGATCCGATATACCCGTTAATGATTATGGGGGCGTTAGGTGCAGATTATTATGTCTGGGATAAAAAAGCCGATATCGACTTTATTGCGCCTGGCAGGGGGCCTTTAACGGCAGAGTTCTGGCTTTCCGATCAGGTGTTACGCGATATCAAAGCGGCGACCGACGATGGTGACAAACATTTTCCGGAGTTTTTGGTGCACATTAAAGATCAAAGCGGAGCTATTGTTTGTGAAGTAAACCGTACTGTGTATGTACGCAAAAAGCGTGCTGCTCGTTAGGCTGGAAATGCGAGGGTGCCATTGTTGGCACCTTCGCAATGTGAGTGTCAACGGCGGCGGATACAGCCAAACAACAACAAACTGCTAAGCAACAACGCCAGTGAAGCAGGCTCTGCAACTGCCGTAGCCGATGTTTGTACCACATTCAGCACATAGTTGTATTCAGTCCCAAAACCAAAGCCAGACTTGCCCCCGGCAATCAAAGTATAAAACCCCGTATTATCCAGCAGTATGTCACTGACCCAGTGATCGGCCATAAAAGTGCTGGTTCCACCAATGTAAAGGGCATTGCCGGTATTGCCTGTGTTGTTGAACAAACCCAGCAACAGATCCTGCGAACTGACTTCACCAAAATAAATACTGAAACCACCGGCAAAATCCAAACCGGTAAGCATGTCTACACTGAGTATATCGCCAGCTTTGGCTTCAAACCCCCACAAGTTTACCTGCTGGCTGAACGAGTTCAAACCAAATAGCGGTGGATTTACCCAGCTGCTGGCACTCGATATTGTGCCTTGATAGCTGCCTGAGCCATTCAGCTCACCAAAATAATGCATAGGCAGAGCGTTTAGCTGGAATGACAGTAAGAAGGTACACACAACTAGAAAATATTTCATGACGAAGCTCCTTTTACAAAATACCATCGTTCCATGGACCAGTAATAGCGAAGGTGATGCCTGGGGTCTGGATATTGACAAACATCCAACGATCGTGAAAGCAAACACCAGCCATCTCGGAGCTACGGTAATTGCCCGGGTTCATACGGCTAGCTACACCCGGGTAAATGCTGTCTACTGCGGCAATGTCTGATGCACTTAATACCGTATTGTTGCGGGCGAACTCGAATACGTTACCGCTTGGTGTCAGCCCCATCAGACGTTGCAGTGAACCGCTGCGGTCTTCACAAATGATAATGCCACCACGTGGGCTAACCGCAAGGTTATCAGGGGATACCGGATGTGTCAGTTCATTGGTTGTTTGGAATACCATGGTGAGGCTGTTTCGGCGCGGATCAAAAGCAAAGATCTGACCACGTCCAATAGCGCCACCGCTGGTGGAGTCAAAGTAAATCAAGCCGGTGTCGTACCAGGCGCCTTCCAAGCGGGCAAAACGGGCCGCTCCTTTGGCAAATCCCTGAGTATAATTTCGCGGATTGATGGACTCAGGCTCATCGATCACCACCCATTCAGCTTGCCAACTGGTGCCATTTGGATAGTTTGCACGCAAGTCGGCATTGTAAATATCAGATACCTTCAGCATTTCCAGTATGCCTCCGGCGGCCAGATTGCCATAGACAAAAGGCCTGTAACGGTAGAAACCGGATGACGATCCTGCATCTTCGGTCATGTATACATAGCCGGTAACAGGATCGGTTGCTGTAGCTTCATGGGCACGACGACCCATGGCTTTGAGTGGCACCGGTTTGGCCAGACCAAAACCAGGCACCTCAAAGATCCAGCCATGTGGTATGCCGTTGATGGTGGTTGTGGTTTCTTCGCAGGTCAGCCAGGTTCCCCATGGCGTTAAACCACCAGCGCAATTGGTTGAGGTGCCACTGATGCTCATATACGAGCCCAGCCAGCGGCCTGCAATAGGATCAAACAACAAGTTGCTGGTACCACCCGGTGCCGATGGGTTGTACACCGCAGGTGAAGGAACTGCAGTACCAGAGCCTCTTACTTCATGATTACGCACCAGTGATATGCTGTTGCCCTGGCTCATCACAACTGCCATGCCGTCATGCAGGCCTGGTGTCGGAGTGCGATCCAGCATAGTCTGGCCTTGCCAGCCATAAGATAAGTAGCGAAAGCCAGCTGGCAGCTGCAGCAGTGGCAGGCCGGTGACTTCGTCGTCAACCGGGGCTAGCGGGCCATAATCTTTACTAAAGGTTGCGCCATTACCACTGGCAAGGGCACCGAAAGAGATAGCGGCAGCGCCAAGAGCACTGCCTTTGACAAAGTCACGGCGGTTTAAGATAGGCTGAGCAGCAGCATGCTCGGCATTTACGATCATCGTCTGGTTGTCCATTGCTTACTCCGTTGTTTGTTGTTGTGATTGTGCGAAGGCTCAGCTGCACAGTCGATAAAGTAAGCAGAGTGAATGACAATGATATGATGCGGGCATGAATGTTTCATTTAGCTGGTATGGCTATTGTGTGACGTCGAGGTTTTCCGCTGCAAACTCTCTTGCCTGCGCTGCTCCAGTCGAATCAGTACAATGGATAACTCATATAGCAAGAGCACTGGCGTACCCAGGGCGATTTGTGAGATCAAGTCTGGTGGCGTGATAATAGCGGCCACCGCAAAGGTTGCAACAACGGCATAGCGGCGGTTTTCAGCCAGACTTTTGGCGCTGACAATACCGGTTTTTGCCAGCAGGAATAACAGGATTGGCAGCTCAAAACTAATGCCAAAGGCTAATACCAGTCGCATCACCAGACTGAGGTACTCACTTACTCTGGCTTCCAGCTGTACGGCTATGCGTTGCTCGGTGGCAGGTGTTTCGAAGCTGAGGAAAAACTCCCAGGCGAGCGGAAATACCAGGTAATACGCCAGAGCAGCCCCGGCCAGAAATAACACAGGTGTGCTAAGAAGCAGCATAAGCATGGAAAGGCGTTCATGCTGATACAGGGCAGGAGCAAGAAAACGCCATAATTGCAGTAGTGCCAGCGGTAAGGTGCAAAGGGTTGCTGCAAAGAGTGCGACTTTTAATTGAGTGATGAAGGCTTCATGCAGACCGGTAAAAATCATTCGGCGGTCGTTGAGATCATCAAAGCTATTGACCAAAGGTTGCAGCAGGAAATTGTAGATGTGCTCGGATACCAGGTAGCAACCAATAAAGGTGAGCACGAACAACCCCAGGCAAAGCAGCAACCGGCTGCGTAGCTCAAGTAAGTGGCTAAGCAAGGGGGCGCGGGATAAATCCAATGCATCATTTTTCATGGTCACCCCGCGGCTTAGTGTTTTGTGCAAGTTGTTGCTTAATATCAGCCATGGCTTGTTGATACTGCTGTTCAACACGCTGATTCTCTGCTGGATCGCGACTGGGCTCGGGGCGCTCCATTGCCTGGCGAATATGCTCGGGCAATAAATCGTAATAGCTGGGTTGTTTGGTTGGATCTTCTCCTTTTGCCAGCTCCATTTCCGTTTCCAGCCGGTGCAACTTACGTTGCAAATCCAGATAAAGTCGTCGTCCTTTACCCCAGATGTGGCCCAGCCCACGCGCCAGTCTGGGCAAATCTTTTGGTCCTACCACAATCAAAGCCAAGATTGCCAGAAACACCAGTTCCATCCAACTGAGGTCAAACATAACGGTCTCAAAGTAAGTATTGATGCACAGAAACTAACAAAGCAATGTGACTTTTCTGTGTCAGTAACGCGGTGGCATGCCTGCTTTTTTAAGGACGTTTGTTGAATGACATTTTCCCGTCACAATGTTGCGCCATGCTGATGGCTGCATATCAACGGGAGGAGGTCGTGATGGCGCTTAGTTTCTGGCAACTGTTACTGGTGGTGGTCTTATTTTTGCTGCTGTTTGGTCGTGGGAAAATACCGCAATTGATGTCCGATTTGGCAACGGGCATTAAAAGCTTTAAAAAAGGTCTGCAGGATGGAGAAGGGGCTTTGCATGAGGAGGCTGAGCAAAAAGAGGCCACGTCGTTGTCTGCCGCCAAGCGGGAAGAAAAGCCTCTAAAATGAGGGTATGGCTGGCACACCCTCTTTATTTTGTGATTACAAGCCTTCCAGCTCTTTTAAGCACATTTCGTCGTACACCTGTTTGCACCAGGTTTTGACGCGTTGTTCAGTGAGCTCGGGCTGACGGTCTTCATCAATGCCCAGACCCACAAAATGAGAGTCGTCTGCTAAGGCTTTTGACGCTACAAAATCGTACCCTTCGGTTGGCCACAAGCCAACGATGATGGCGCCTTTTGGCTCAATAATGTCTCGCAAAGTGCCCATGGCATCCAAGAAGTACTCGGCATAATCTTCCTGATCGCCACAGCCAAAAATGGCCACCAGTTTGTCAGTGAAGTCGATAGCTTCCAGTTCAGGGAAGAAGTCATCCCAGTCGCATTGCGCTTCGCCGTAGTACCAGGTTGGAATACCCAGCAATAACAAATCAAAGTTGGCGATGTCTTCTTTGCTGCTTTTGGCAATATCCCGCACTTCGACCAATTGCTTACCCAGCTCTTTCTGGATCATTTTGGCGATGTGCTCCGTGTTGCCGGTATCACTGCCGAAAAAAATACCTACAGTTGCCATTGAACGATGCCTTTTACTTAATTAAAATCGTGGTTAAAACCTGCTCCAGATAAGCGCTTCGGGTAAGTTGCGCTTTATCTGCTGCTACAGAGAGCTGCTGATACAACTCGTCCGGTACTTTAAACTCAATACGCTTCAAGCCTTTTTCCCGATCGCGTTTCACCTGATTGCGTTTGTTAAACTTTAACTGTTCCTGCCGTGGCAGCAGGTTGGTTCTGGGGCGACCGGGGCGCTTTTCCTGCGCGAATAAATCCGGCGTGGTGCGGTCAGTACTGCTTTTGGCCATCAACCCAGCCCTTGTGTTTCGTAAATAAACTGAATAATGCCTTTGGCGATAAAGCCGGCGCAACCGGTAAAAAGGACGATCCAAACAAAAACGCGGCCGAACATCGGCACTTGCCCACGTTTTAACACATCCTGAATGGCCATGCCGATAAAGAAAAACAACACGGCCAGACCAACCCAGAGTGCCAAAGATTCGTACAACTCAATATCGTAACCCATAATGTGCACACAGCCAGAAAAAAACCGCCGCACTATAGCATAAAATGCCTAGTCTTTTCTTGTTTTATCACAAATTCATGGCATAAAAAACGAGCTTTCAGTTTGCCTGGCCGTGTAAAAAATCCAACACGATTTTATGGAAGGCAGCTGGCTTTTCTGCATGCAGCCAATGGCCTGCACCATGGATGATTTTTGCTTTGGCCTGCGGAAACAGGGCTTGTATTGCGCCCTGGTGCTCTGGCAGGATGTAATCGGAGTTGGCACCTTTTATAAAAAGCACCGGGCCGGTGTAGGGCTCTCCTTTAGGAGCGGCTTGCACTTCGTGATAGCGTTTCGCTATGACGGCCAGGTTGCAGCGCCAGCTAAATTGTTCGCCTGTTTTAAGTAAGTTTTTCAGCAGAAACTGCCGTACTCCTGGCTCAGCAATGGAGCGCGCCAACTGCTTATCTGCATCCTGCCGTGTCTGCAGCTTGGCAAGCTCAACAGCCTGCATGGCTTCGATAATCTGGTTGTGCCGGGCTTCGTAGGCGACCGGAGCAATATCGGCCACCAGCAAAGCTTTAACCCGCTGTGGTGCTATTAGCGCCAGTTGCATGGCGGTTTTGCCGCCCATGGAGTGGCCAAGCAGATAAAAGCTGTCGGCATCGTCTGGCAGGCTGTCCAGTACCGCCTGCGCCATCTGGCGGTAGTTCATGGCATCTGTGTGGGGCGAGCGGCCATGGTTTGGTAAATCCATGCTCAGCACCGTGAAATCAGACTCTGCGGCGCGGGCAATGCCAGCCAAATTGTCCTGGCTGCCAAAAAGACCATGCAACAGCACCAGATAAGGGCCACTACCGCGCTGCTCTGTGAAAAGTTTCATGACCATCCTGTAACTTTTATGCCCGGATTATTGGGCTGGTTCATTTTCTGGTATATGGTAGCAGAAACGAGCAAGCAGTCGATACAGGCTGGTATCTGCCAGGGTGGCTTTATATAATGCTGCCAGACCGAACATACCGATAGTTTCCGCAACAGGCGTAATGCATGAAAACCATTGAAATAGATGAAGAGTTGTACCAGTACATTGCCAGTCAAACCCAGCAAATCGGGGAAAGTGCTTCCCAGATCCTGCGCCGCTTGCTGTTAGGCTCCGCTGAGGCGGCTGTGCCTGCGGTGGAGGCGGAGGCACCGGTACCGACTACAAGGAAAACGGATAAAACCGAGAAAAAGCCGGCGACCGGCGTAAGCCAGGAGAGCACTGGTTCGGTATTTGATCGTATCAACCGCCAGGACTTGCAGGCCGAGTCGAGCATTGTTGGCCGATTTCTGCTGATTTTATCGGCCTTAGCTAAAACCCATCCGAAACAATTTGCCAAGGTGTTGGAAATTAAAGGCCGCGACAGGCAGTATTTTGGTCGCAGTGACAGTGAACTGTTGCAGTCGGGCAGCAGCACCAACCCCAAAGCCATTCCAGATAGTGACTTTTGGGTGATCAGCAACTCCAATACCACCCGGAAAAAAATGATGTTAACCGAAGCGGCGCTCAAGCTGGGTTACAGTGAAACGGAAGCAGAACAAATTCGCGATTTATTATAAGGAAAGTGCCATGTCAGTTCACCCGAAGGCCGGCCAGGTAGCCAGCAAGGACCAGTTGATCAATGTGTGCCAATTGATCAGTAGCTATTATGAACTTAAGCCCGATGCTGCCAATCCGCTGCAGCAAGTGAGCTTTGGAACCTCAGGCCATCGTGGTAGTGCATTAGCCCATGCGTTTAATGAACCGCATTTACTGGCTATCAGTCAGGCGGTTGCCGAGTATCGCCAGCAGGCAGGGATTACTGGCCCGCTCTTTGTAGGCAAAGACACACACGCTTTATCGGAGCCAGCCTTTGCCTCTGTGCTGCAGGTGCTGATTGCCAATGGGGTGCAGGTACGCATTCAGCAAGGGCAAGGTTTTACTCCAACGCCGGTGATATCGCACGCGATTATTTGCTACAACAAAACGCATTCAGAGCAAGCCGATGGCCTGGTCATCACCCCATCGCATAATCCACCGCAAGATGGTGGCATCAAATACAATCCTCCGCACGGTGGCCCAGCCGATAGCGATGTGACGGACATTATTCAGCGCCGCGCCAATCAGTTGATGGCGGCCAATCTTCATGGTGTGAAACGTATCCCCTTGGAACAGGCACTGGCATCACCTTTGTGTCAAGCCATCGATTACATTGAGCCCTATGTGGAGGATTTGCACCAGGTGGTGGATATGGCAGCCATTGCCAAAGCTGGTATCCGCATTGCGGTCGATCCTTTGGGCGGCTCAGGTATTGATTACTGGCCGGTCATTGCCAGGCGGTATGGGTTGGATTTAACGGTGGTCAATGAGAAGGTCGATCCGGCCTTTGGTTTTATGCCACTGGATAAAGATGGCGTGATCCGCATGGACTGCTCATCGGCCTATGCGATGAGCCAGCTCATTCAATTGAAAGATCAATACGATATTGCCATTGGCAATGATCCGGATTTTGACCGCCATGGCATCGTCACCCGCAGTGGCGGCCTGATGAATCCGAATCACTACCTGGCAGTTGCTATTAATTATCTGCTTAGCAACAGACCCGACTGGCCGGCCGGGCTTCTCATCGGTAAAACACTGGTATCCAGTGCATTGATTGATCGGGTCGTGGCAGCACGTGGCCGCAGCTTGTATGAGGTGCCGGTTGGTTTTAAGTGGTTTGTGGACGGGCTGGCCTCTGGCACCGTTGCTTTTGGTGGAGAGGAAAGCGCTGGTGCCAGCTTCCTGCGCTTTGATGGCTCAGCCTGGAGTACCGACAAAGATGGCTTTATTTTGGGGCTGCTTGCAGCCGAAATGTTGGCCAAGACCGGTGTTGATCCTTACCTGCAATATCAGGCATTGACCAAAGAGTTGGGTAATCCACTGTATCGGCGGTTGGATGCCGCCGCCAGCCCGGCGCAAAAGCAAGCGTTGAAACAACTGGATGCGAGCAGTGTTACGCAAACTGAACTGGCCGGTGATGCAATTTTGGCAGTCATGACCAAAGCCCCTGGCAATCAGGCAGGGATCGGTGGGGTGAAAGTCGTCACTAAAAATGGCTGGTTCGCAGCCCGACCATCAGGTACCGAAAATACCTACAAAATTTATTTGGAGAGCTTTGTCGATGCCAAACATATGGCCCGGTTGGAAGCTGATGCCCAAGCCTTCGTCGAGGCCGTGTTTGCCACTATTAAGGAGTAAAAGCGCTAAATAGTGTAATATTCTTACGATAATTTATTGTCAATGCCACTGCAAACGTATTCCTGCCTTGTTTTTTGTAATCTTTTTACATTTAATAGCAGGAAATCTTTCACTTGTCTGAGCTTGGCGACAAGCTAAGCTTAGCAAGACCCCGGCAGAATGCATTTATCTGCCGGAGTAGTGCACGACCGGTGAGCTTCTAACCAACAGGATTGGCAATGACTAACAAAACTACCTCCAACAAACCGACTACGGCAGCGCAGCCGCTAACTGCTGAACAACTAAAAGAGCGTATCGTCCGTCATCTGCATGCGACCCTGGGCACAGACTTAAACAAAGCCAGCCCGCAAGCCTGGTGGCGGGCAACCTGTGCGGCTGTCAATGAGTCCGTGTTTGATGGTTTGCGCACTACCCAGCGCGAGCACTACGAACAAGACACCAGGGCGGTGCATTATTTCAGCCTGGAATATTTGATGGGCCGCTTGTTCAGCAACAATCTGCATAACCTTGGATTGTATCAGTCAGCCAAGCAGGCGCTGGCCGAACTTGGCCATGATATTACTGAGCTGGAAGAGCAAGAAGAAGATATGGCACTTGGCAATGGAGGCCTGGGCCGCCTGGCTGCATGCTTTATTGATTCGTTGGCGACCATGAATCTGCCGGCCGTGGGCTATGGCATTCATTATGAGCATGGCCTGTTTCAGCAGGAATTTCAGGCTGGACGACAAATTGAGCGGCCAGACAGCTGGCGCGAATACGGCAATCCATGGGAGATCTGCCGGCCAGAGTCGGTGCAGGAAGTTTCGGTGTACGGCTATGTTGAAACTGTATACGACTTGCAAGGGCGGATGAAAAAAGTCTGGCACCCTGGCCGCATTATCAAAGGTGTTCCCTGGGATATCCCGGTGGTTGGTTACCACGGTAGCTCGGTCAACGTATTGCGTTTGTGGGAAAGCCGGGCCAGTGACTTCTTTAACTGGGACGTGTTCAACTCGGGCGGTTATGTCGATGCATCGCGCGAGAACATCGAAGCGGAAACCATTTCCAAAGTGCTGTATCCGAACGATGAAACCGAAGCAGGCAAAGAGTTACGACTGATCCAACAGTATTTCTTTTGCTCCTGTTCACTAAAAGACATGATCCGCCGCTACAAACGAGCTCACGGCGATGATTGGAGCCAGTTTCCGCAGCAGGTGGTGATCCAGCTGAACGATACTCACCCGGCAGTGGCGATACCGGAATTGATGCGTATTTTGGTGGATCGCGCTGATATGGTGTGGGACGAAGCCTGGGCTATCTGCCAGCAGGTGTTTGCTTACACCAACCATACCCTGTTACCGGAGGCGCTGGAAAGCTGGTCGGTACGGATGTTTGAAAAAGTACTGCCACGCCATTTGGAAATTATCTACGAAATCAACCGCCGTTTTCTGCTGGAGCAGGTGGATGTACGCTGGCCGGGTGATAACGACAAAAAGCGCAAACTCTCGATCATCGAAGAAGGCCATGAGCCGATGGTGCGGATGGGGCATTTGTCGGTGGTTGGCTCCTTCCGGGTCAATGGGGTAGCCGAAGTGCATTCCAAACTGGTGCAGTCTGATCTGTTTCCGGAAATGGTCGCTCTGTGGCCGGACAAGTTCACCAATGTCACCAATGGCGTAACACCACGGCGCTGGCTTAAAGCTTGCAACCCGCGGTTGTCATCCATGCTGGATCGACTGGTTGGCACCGAATGGCCAACGGATCTTAAGCGACTGTCCAAGTTGGCTGCCTATGCCGATGATGTGAAAGTGCAGGATGATTTCATGGCCATCAAGCAGCAAAATAAGGCCGATTTGGCCAAAGTTATCAATGAGCTGACCGGAGTTGCAGTGGATCCGGCGGCTATCTTTGATATTCAGATCAAACGGCTGCATGAGTACAAGCGTCAGCATCTGAATCTGTTGCATATTCTGGCGTTGTACCGCCGTATTTTGCAAAACCCGGATTACGACATGGTACCACGGGTCTTTATCTTTGGTGCCAAGGCTGCGCCGGGCTACAAACTGGCGAAAGAGATCATCTATGCCATCAATAAGGTGGCAGAGAAAATCAACCATGACAAACGGGTGAAAGATCGCATCAAAGTAGTCTTTATGCCAAATTACCGCGTGACTCTGGCTGAGAAAATGATCCCTGCGGCCGATGTGTCGGAGCAAATCTCCACTGCCGGTAAGGAAGCTTCCGGTACCGGCAATATGAAGCTGGCACTCAACGGCGCCATTACGGTAGGCACTTTAGATGGTGCCAACATTGAGATTGCCGAGGAGGTCGGAGCGGACAACATTGCTATCTTTGGCTTAACCGTGGATGAAGTCAAAGACCTGCATCGCAGTGGTTACCACAGCCGTGATTACTACCACAACAACCCTGAAATCAAAGCAGTGCTGGACTGGTTAGAAACCGATTACTTCACGCCAGGCAAGCCGGGGGAGCTTTCCGCTATTAAACACAGCTTGCTGGAGGGGGGCGATCCCTATCTGGTGCTAGCCGACTTTGAAGCCTACCAGGCTGCACAGCAGCAAATTGATGGCTGGTATCGTGACAAAGCAGGCTGGGCGAAAAAAGCCATTATGAATACCGCCTGTGTTGGCAAGTTTACCTCGGACCGCTCCATTCAGGATTATGTCGACCGGGTATGGCAATTAAAGCCATGTCACGTCGACTAAAGCCAACCGCTTTCTTTTCGAGCTGAAACAAACAAAGTCCCGGACACCACGCCGGGACTTTTTTGTAAAAGCGTAGAAGATGGTTTTAGACCTTAACAAATCTATATTTGCTAGTTTCGAGTTGCCCCAATAACCCATAGTTTTATTTCTGGTACTTTGTAGTAACATTGATGAATGCAGGAAATTCCTTGATTTACATTTTATTGTGAGGGTAGACTCGCATCTTTCAGGATTCTGGACTTAGTGTATCTACAGTCTATGCATACACAAGTCTGATAACCACCACCAGGCATACTCCGGTTGTTGCCCGCCAGTATGGATATAGCATATGAAAACCATAGATCTTCCCGCTTCGATTAACGACCAGATCCAGGATGTAATGATGGATGTGTTTGATACGCTTCGTGCCAGTCAGAGCCCAGAGTTCAATAAGGACGATTTTCTATCAACGAAACAGCATTATTTGGATGCTATCAGGCTATTACATACTACAAATTATCTGTCTGAAGGTAACAACCCATTGCTTGTAGCGGCCTTGAAAAAAGAGGTTGAGACGCAGGTAACTGATCCATTAGAGCGCTTGGCTTATAGCTTGATATTGCAGAAGCACAACCTGGAACAAGCAACTTCACAGGAAAATTGCAATGCCACATTTGCGATTTTTGTTCCTGTCATCCTTGGATTTATGAATGATGTTGCAGCCTGATGAGTGAACTTAGGCTGTCAGTTTTTCTCATCACTATTGCTCCCGGGGCTCTGGCCAGTTTTTTATCGTGATGGCGATATCGCCATGCTGGACCATAGCCCCGCAGTGCTTGGATTACAACCTGTGCTCTCAACGGAGAAAGATAATTGAATGGATACTCTGCCTAAACTAAAAAAATTGCCCACCCCCTGGTTGTATGTGGTGCTTTACCGCACTTTTTTGGGGGCGGCACTGGCGTATTATCTGGCGGATATGGTTGGCAGGCCTATGCTGCAGCAATTGCTTTTTTTTGCGTTGCTTGCGGTAGTGACAGTGGTGATTGAGCAGTGGCCAAGAGGTGCTTTTAAACCTTATGCAGCCAAGGTGCAGCAAGGCACTATCAGTTTGTTGGGGGTGGAGTTCAAGCTGGCTGATACAGAGTACGTGCACTATGAAGTGAGCCAGCGTTCCTGCCATCGAGTAAGTATTAAACAAGCAGGGTATCTGCCAGTAGTGTTGCAGGTCACCCAGGCCGATTTTTTGGAGAACAACCGGCTATTGCATTTTCTGCAGCAGCATTACCCTGCCTTGCAAGTGGTTGATGAGCTAAGCCGCTAGCTGCAGTATTATTCATGAGTAAGGGAATAAAGTCTTTTAAGGTGTTGCTGGTGTTCTCTAGACAATGCACGCGCTCGTTCATTAGCGGGGCTTTATTAGGGAAATCAGTGACATTATCGTTGTTGCTTAGCGCACTATTTTACAGGAGTACGAAATGAAGGATGTGGAATACGCTGGTTTTTGGGTTCGGGTGGGTGCTGCTTTGATTGACAGTGTGCTGTTTATGCTGGTGATTTTACCGATCATTACCCTTATTTACGGCAAAGAGTACTGGTTGGCAGATGCATACGAGCTAAGAGGCTGGGGCCTGATGTTAAACTATGTATTCCCAGCCATCGCTGTGGTTTTATTTTGGGTTTATAAATCGGCAACCCCAGGAAAAATGCTGCTGGGTCTTAAAGTGGTAGACGCCAGCACCGGCCAGCACGTTCCCACCGGTCGATTGGTGCTGCGCTATCTGGGGTATTACCTTGCCAGTATCCCGCTGTTGCTTGGTATTATCTGGGTGGGTTTTGATAAAAAGAAGCAGGGATGGCACGATAAGCTGGCAGGGACTTTGGTGGTAAAAAACACCCGTTAAAAGCGCTGTTAGCTCATCTTAGAGTTCGTCTTACTCTGATTGGGGGCAGCTTATTCATTAAGTAAGAAATTTTTGTCTCAATAACTGATAAATCAGCATAGAATGCTGCACTGAAGCTTGCTTTAAATGCAGTTTTTTCATTCGGAGATACAAGTGAAAGTAAATACATTGGCTATTGTTGTTAGTTTCATTCTTGGTGGGGTCGCTGGTGCTGTTGCATTGAAGCAGTTGGATAGGGTGGGCCCGCAAACTGGCGCTTCACAGCATAGCCTGACAACTCTGGAGCTTGGAAGTACTAGCCGTGGAGAGTTAACTCAGGCTAGTGCCATCAATTTAAAAGATGGTTCACGTTACCAGGCATTCAGATTTCTGCCAGCTCAAGCTGGTTTGTTGCGCATCCAGCAGCATGGGGCTCTTGAAGGCCACTTGACGCTATTGAATGCAGACCATGAAATCATTCAAAACAGCGTCCTGGATGAGCTTTATGTCTTGATTGATGAAACCAGTCGTCAAACACCTTTAACACTGGTTGTCAGTGGTGCCTCTGCCAGTGCCTATGGGCCTTTTCGGCTGGAAACGGAATGGCTGGAGGTAATGAGCGAAAGGAGCCTGGAGGTAAACCAGGAAGTGACCGGTTATCTTACTGGCTCAGTAAACCAGTACGAGGTTACGATAGAGCAGTTCGGCATGTATCAATTTGATATGAGCAGTTCCAAGCTGGATAGCTACCTGACACTGACTGGTTTGGGACTAAACCAGACCGATGATGACGGTGGAGATGGTTTGAATGCTCGCCTTGTATTGATGCTGCAACCCGGGGTTTATCAGTTGGGTGCTTCAACCTCATACAGTGTCGAAGAGCATGGCTTTGGCCAGTACCAACTTCGGCTGCAGCAGCTCAATACGATGCAGGATTTGCAGCAAGGTGGTGAACTGGAAGTGGGGCAACGAGTGCAGGGGATGATGCAGCAGAGTGAAGTCGTTGAGTACAGCTTTAGCCTGCAACAGGAACGACGACTGCGGATTGCTCTGGACTCTGACTCTTTTGATACCGTACTGGAAGTGCAAGGGGCCGGGATCCGCTTCTCGGATGATGATGGTGGCATCGGTACCAACTCATTGATCCATGAAACCTTTCCTGCCGGAGACTATCGGATCCAGGTGATGGCCTATGGCGCAGGCCAAGGCGTTTTCTCACTGCGTATTCACTAAACTCTGCTCCTGGATGCGGTGTTCTTTTGCTCTGTATCCGGGCCTAATCAAGCTGGTGCAAGGTTCCGCCCTTGCCGGCTTGGTTGCGGCCAAGTTACCTTTGTGCATGCAGTGTTCGCTGGATGAGCCAACTGCGTCAGAAAGTAGTACTTAACGTATGGCATAACCTAGGGCGCTTTATCAAGGCTGCAGCATTGGTAGCAACCTTGATTCATGAATTATCGTATTTTTCTCAGAACTTTATCCCGTCTTTGTTGTGGGCTTTCGCTATACCCAATGGGCATGTAGCAGACAAGGACAACGAAAATGATAAAGTTAACCGCTATTGTAAGTATCTGGACACTATGCTTTTCTTTTAACCTGCTGGCAGCAGCATCTGCGGAACTGGCCTGGCGCAATGCTGTGTCACCACCCCCAGCTGACTGGCAAGGACCTGTTTTCCAGTTAAGCCATAATTATCCAACAGAAATGCCGGCACCTTGCGATAAGTCGGTATGCAAGTGGCTGGATGGCCCGGCAAATTTGTTTAACACCGATTTTAGCGAGCAGGGCGTGCCGGCGTGGGATCAACAGTGGCAGGATTACATCATGCATATTTTGAATTATGTGCGTGAACAACAGGATCCGTATTTGCGCAATGAGCAAGGCTGGAAAGTGCAGGTGAGTGGCAGCACCCGCTGGTTTCATGTACCCTGGATGGCCTACGATCCCACCACCGGCCGTGAGTTTATTCATGGCCTCACTAACGAAAGAACGGCAGTGTTGTCGGACTTTTTTGGTAAGCGCGGCCTGCATGGTTTGCCGGCGGCAGGCCAAGCGATGGCCGAGCCCCGTTTTGAAACCTGGGCTTTTGGTGTCTACAACCCGCATGGGGCTTATGTGCTGGGGCAGGCCTGGGCGAAAGACGGTAAACCGGTGATGACCGACTATGCCGGCAAGTTGACGCAGGCCGGGCTACCGTTTCCTGAGGGGACTGTTGTGGCCAAACTGCTGTTCTCTACCGTCACGCCAGAGGATGTGGCTTACCTTGCTGGTGCACCTGCCTGGATGGCAAACCGGCATATCGAGCAGAACAATCAGTTTTATTGCCAGCGCAACCCCCAGCCGGTGCATCTGGTGCAGTTGGATGTCGCCGTGGTGGACTCTCGCTCGCCGACCAACTGGGTCTATGGAACTTTTGCCTACAATGCCGGTATGAAGGGTGAAACCCCCTGGGATAATTTAAGCCCGGTTGGTTTGCAGTGGGGTATGGATCCATGGACTTTCCCCGCGGTGCCAAAGGGGGAGAGTATTGCTGCCCGGCAGTCGGTACTTAACCAGTCCGATATCAATGTGCAGGCGGAGCATTTTGGCTGTCAGCAACGGCTGGCTGGTCCGGTCGATAATAAACTATCCTCTTGTTTGTCGTGCCATGGCAATGCGTTTGCCAGCCCGGATGGCCGCCAGTTAGAGCCATTCTCGCCGAATATCTTTGGCTTTGAAGGCCAGTGTGAGCAGTATTCGGCAGAGAATGTCGCTTACTTTCAAAACCTGAAGTACCCGATGGGGCCGGTCAGTGGTTCTTTCCCAAATACCGTTAGCTTTGATACCTCGCTGCAAATGTGGGTGGCGTTTGGCCAATACTGGCAGCATGCACGGGATGGTGCTGCGCAGCCTTGTCAGGGAGGGCACTGAGATGAAAGCCTTTGCATGGATGACGTTGCTGGCAGCTCTGGCTTTGCCGCTGATGGCGGCTGGCCCTGGTTACCCCTACCCGTTAACACCAAATGTATCCGGGCACTTGTTGGCAGAAGTACCGCCACAGCCTTTTGCGGCCTTCCCGGTTGATAACCGGCCCTACTTTGATTATTTTATGTGGCAAAACTTTATTGCACTGATGTGGCCTGCTGCACCGGGTAGCCATGGCAGTGCCTATCGACCGGATGATCCTGCGGTGTTTGGCCACTACTTCGATGGCAGGCAGCCGGTGTGGCTGGGTTTTAAAACCGCCAATGATCTGTTTCCGCAAAATAGCGATACTCCTATCGGCTGGGAACAACCCAATGGTGCTGCCGCTTGCCGAAATCTGGAGCAGCAGGGGCGAAGCGTGCTCACGACCGGTAGTAAGATGGGCACCATTGCCGATGAAATCAATCAGGCGTTTGGCGGGCCTTTACCGGATCAGACCGGCTTATTTACCCGCTATGAAGTACGGGTGAACCGGGTGATGTATGATTATGTGCGCCAGCATGGCTACTACAACAAAGCCAACTGGCCCGCCAGTGGTGGCATTCAATTACCGGCAAGCAGTGCAGAGCAGGGGGAAGGAGTGCTGGAAGTGAAGGCTGCCTGGCGTGATCTGGCCAAGGTACCAGGGCCGTACCGACAACGTTTTTTCCAGTTGGAAGCGCTGGCAACAGTTCCCGGCACCTGTCGTACCAATGAGCTAAGTCAAATGATAGTCTGTGATTGCACTCCGATTGTAGCCGGCTTGGTAGGATTTCATATTGCACAGAAAACACCAAACTTCCCCCAGTGGGTGTGGGCAACCTTTGAGCAGGTCGATAACCTGGGCGAAGATGTCAGTACTCCGGCCAGTATGCAGGCGTCGTACTATGATCCTGAGTTGTACAAAAAACACCCCGGCATTACCCGGGCTAATCCGGCCGCGCATCCGGGCTCCAGCCGAGTGCCCGCGGCGGATGATTTTAATCCGCAGCCGATCAATGTGGTTCGGCTGTCGGCCATTGCGGATACACCTAAGCCACCCACTGGTCAGCCGGATATGTCCACGACCGGCCTGAACCAGCAGTACCGCCAGTTGCTGCAGGGCACAGTCTGGCAGCATTACCAACTGATAGGCACCCAATGGCCGACTCTGCCCTCGGCATCACCGCTCACTCCTACCAATGATGACTTTGGCTGTGAGGATGGTACGCCGGTTCAGGCGGGTGGGGTGCCATTCCCGGCTTGTCAGTTGGCCAATGTAACGATGGAAACCTACCATCAGTACGACAGTTGCATGAACTGTCATCAGGGAGCACAACGAGCCGGCGCAGACTTTAGCTGGATCCTGGCTCTTCGAGCCTGGGTGAAGCCAGCCGCCAAAGCTCCCTGAGCTGGTAAAAACTTGTCACAAAAAAATCCAGCAACCGCTGGATTTTCCTTTTATAGTAAAGGCTCCTACGCAAGGAGGTTTTGATGCAAGCACAGTGTTTATGTGGTTCCGTGAAAGTAACCGCCAAGGAGCAACATCAGGTCAGTGTCTGCCACTGCGGTATCTGTCGCCGCTGGGGCGGTGGGCCTTTGTTTGCCGTGCATTGCGGCCAGGATGTTCAATTTGAAGGCCGGGAGTTTGTCACCGATTATTCGTCTTCCGAATGGGCCAATCGCGGATTTTGCCGTCGTTGCGGCACTCATTTGTATTACCATTTGCTGGATGCTAACGAATACATTCTGCCTGCTGGCTTGTTTCAGGATGAAGCAGGCATGGCCCTGACGGAGCAAATCTTTATTGATCAAAAGCCGGATTTTTACAATTTCCTTGAGCAAACCAAGGATTTGACCGAGGCTGAAGTCTTTGCCAAGTTTGCGCCATCCTGAAGTTCAGGATAGCCATGTCCCATACCAGAGTTGGTTGCTGTCCTGGTGAATACAAATGCCCGGATGATGATGACGGGCCTAAGCAACAAGGAGAAGGGTTATGTCGCAAGTTCAAGCAATACCAGAAGGCTACAGCGGAGCCATTCCGTATCTGACCATTAAAAACGCTGCCGATGCCATCGGCTTTTATCAAAAGGCCTTTGGTGCCAAGTTGATCGTAAAAATGGAGATGCCGGGCGGTGGCGTGATGCATGCTGAAATGCGGGTAGGGCAGGCGCTGTTTATGCTGAGCGAACAAAACGATGACTGGGGCACCAAAAGCCCATCGATGTTAGATGGCACTCCGGTTGGCGTGATGATTTATGTGAAGGATGTTGATGCCTTGGTGGAGCAAGCGGTTGCTGCTGGTGCGACCTTAACCATGCCGCCAGCCGATCAGTTTTATGGCGACCGCATGGCTTGTTTGCAGGACCCTTTCGGCCATAACTGGATGTTCTCGACCCATATCGAAGATGTATCAGAGCCAGAGCTGGAACGCCGGGCGAAAGAGATGTTTGGTGGCTAGCTTGCCGTACGGCTAGCCCCTGCCAGCCATCAGCTTTTCCGCTCAGCGTACTGCCGCGGGCTAATGCCATTCCAGCTGCGAAAGGCGCGCTTAAAGCTGCGGGCGTCGGAAAAAGACAGCTTATGGGCAATATCTTCCAAGGTTAGTTGCTGCATCAGCAGCAACTTAGCTTCCTGGTTTAATAACTGCTCTTTGTACTGGCGAAAGCTGGTTCGGTGCGCTGTCAGGCGCCGGCGCAGCGTGGCCACACTGCAGCCTAAGGTGCGGGCTACACTGGCCTGATCGCGTAAACCGGATTCCAAAGCCAATCTGACTTTAAGCGGAAAGCTGGTCGCGCTCTGCTCGAAAGGCTCCGTGCCAAGGCGCTGCAATTCGCTGTAAACCAAGGCAGAGTTCAGGATTTGGCCGTCAGGTCGCTGAATGGCTCGTGTTGCCAACTCTGCCGGGTAGTGCAGCTCAAAACAGCTGGCGGAAAAGCTCAGTGCCGTTTCGGTAAAGGTGGCAGGCAAGGGGGATTGGCTGGCCGCTTGATTCCGACTTTTGATCTTCAATAAAGGCACCGCAGAGCCTGCCAAAGTGGTGATCACCCCATGAATAAACACCAGTACCATATCCAGGTTAAAAGCAATGTACTGGCGGGCATCGGCGGTATAGGGAAAACAGCGATCATCAATGCGGTAAATCAAGTGCCGCTCGTTGCATTCCAGCTGATTGTAGTTGCCCGCATGAATAAAATTATACGCATTAGCCAGTTGCTGCAATGCCTGCTGAATCGTGGTGCAGTGGCAAAGGCTGGACAGCACATAGTCATTAGTCCCCGGCATTAGTGGCCGCTCCGACAAGTGCAGCGACTCATCCTGTACTTCGATGGCAAAACGCTCCAGCAAGCGCAGCATACTGGCAGGGCTGCCTGTATCCCCAGGCGCTGTTTGCTCAATCAGCGCATCCATGCGGACATCATGCGCTGCCATCATCTCAGATAACATCTGCCAGCTGTCTTTGGTCACATGCTCTGTTGCCATCATTGTTTGCCGCTGCTTAATCCTGTAATGACTAAAGCATAACTTGGCTCAGCTGGCAACAGTACCAAAGTGCAGGATCCTATCCCTAGACAAGAGCCAGCAAATCCTCACGCAGTTGCTTTGCCAGCCGGGTTCTGACGTGTTGAGAAATGGGTAAAATACCGAATGAGACAAAGGCATGGATGCTATCGTAGCAATCCAGCCGCTTTAGTAAGCCAAGCGCTTGCAGCCGCTCTGCCAGTACTTTTCCTTCATCCAGCAATGGATCGAAGTTGGCCAGCAACAAAGAGGTTGGGGGCAGATCGTCCAGTTTGGACTGCAATAAGAGCGAGATTTCCGGGTTATCGCTGCGCTCATTATCCGTAAGATACCAGTTGCGGGTATCGTCAATGGCAGACCGTGCCAGCAGATAATCGCCATTGCCAAATTGCAGCCGGGATGGGTAGGCATCGTGTGGGCTGTGTACATCCAGTACCGGATAAATCAGGTACTGGCCCGCAATGGGCAAGTGCAGACTGCGGCTGGCCCTTATGCTGAGTGCCAGCGCCAGGTTGCCACCGGCACTGTCGCCCATCACGGCAATTTTAGTGGCCGAAATGCCGAGCTCAGCCGCTTGATGATGCAACCAGCGCAGAGCAAGACTTGCATCGTCTAGCCCCGCCGGGTAGGGGTGATCTGGTGCTAACCGGTACTCCACACTTAAAAAACGCACACCGCTTTGCTGGCACAGTGAGCGGACCAACGCATCGTAACAATCCAGATCGCCAAGGCTCCAGCCACCGCCGTGTAAAAACAATACGATGGCATCCGGCACTTGCAACTGCTGCGGCTGATACAACCGGGCTGGGACTAAATGGTTGGTGGCGGCCAACTGCAGCGTCTCAACCCGGCAGCCAGGGGCGCTGTCACCGGCCAGTGATAAAAACATGGCCCGCGCGCCAGCACGCGAAGCTTCGATGGTTGGCTTATGCGGCTGCAGCTCCGCCGCCTGTTGGTTAAATTGCTCAAGAAGGGCTGCAGTTGCTTGATCCATGCTCATTAGAAATACCTGTAAGTTAGTTGCAGGCCAAAGGTGCGGGGATCGCCGTAATAACCCAGTTGTACCCCCGGTGAGGCACTTAAATCAAAGCCATGCTGGCGATAGCGTTTATCGGTCAGGTTTTTGCCAAACAGATTCAGTTGCCATTGCTCATTCTGGCTCTGCCAGCTAAGGTACAGATCGTACAGAGCGAAGCCGGGCTGTGCCAGTACATCACTGCTACTGACGGTCAGATAGGTTTTGCTTTTGATACTGACACCAGCATTGAGCGACAGGCTGCCGTGGCTGCCTAAATCAAACCAGTAATCCAGCCCCAGCCGGCCATTCCAGCGCGGTGCATTCACCAGCTCCCGCTCATCGCTGATTTCCTGCTCAAAATCGCCCAGCAGTTCATCGTAGCCACCGGCCAGGTAGCCCAGATTCAGGTTCAGCGTTAAGCTGTCGCTAAGCAAAGCCTGCAGTTCCAGCTCGGCACCATAGGTACTGGCTTTGCCGGCGTTTTCAAACAGCGATAAAAAGGCCCCCGTATCCGGATCAATCGAAAAACGACTGAGCTGGAAGTTTTTGTAATCGTTGTAGAATAAAGCCGAATTTAGCCGCACTTGCTGGCTAAGTAACATCGACTTGGAACCGACTTCATAGCTCCACAGGGTTTCCGGATCGTAGGGCTGGGCAAACGAGGTTAAGCGGCCATTGAAACCACCGCTTTTAAAGCCTTTGCTGATGCTGCTGTACAGCATGGTTTGGGGGGAGTATTGGTAGTTCAGCACGGCGCGTGGGGAAAAATCATTCCAGCTTTGGCTGGCATCGTAGCCAGTCAGGCTATGGCCAATACCGCTGCCAAACACGGCTTTCATGCCTTGTGGCGTAGTCACACCGGTACCCGCGAATTCCTCACCACGATTACTGACCTCTTTTTTCTCACGGGTCCAGCGAGCGCCCAGTGTCAGGCTGAGTGGTTCGCTCAGTTGCAGGGTCAGGTTGCTGTAAATAGCATGGCTGGTATTGGTTTGGTCGCGCAAACCAGCACTAATCACCGGAAATGGAAAGAAAATGCCATCACCCAGTGGCACAAAAAAATCCGGTGCAATGGCGCCACCAAAGCTCCAGGAGTTTTCCTTAAAGTAAAATAGCCCGGATACCAGCGATAAGCGCTCGCTGCGGTACAGCCACTGCAGTTCCTGGCTAAGCTGATCCTGATCTTCATAGCTGTAAATACCAAAACTGGCATCGGGTGAGCCATCGAGGTCCAGATGCGTACGGTAGGTCATTTCCCGGTACGCCGTGATGGATTTCAGGGTAGATTGCTGTAATTGATAATCCAGTGTCAGGGCTACCCCTTTGGTGCGCAATTCTTCACGGTCGTTGAAGTTGGCATTGACCACAAAGGGATCATCGCCCACCGGCAAGAAATCCCCTTTTGGCAGGGAGTAAATAGGCGTTTCCCGGTGCGGGGTACGGGAAAAATCCGGGTTTTGGTTGGAGCCATCCAGCACCAGATAGGCCGAGAAATCATCGGTTGGGGTGTAAAGCAGACTGCCACGCCAGGTGAGCGAGTCTTTATCGTAATCATGCTGACCGGTATGTTGGTTAAAACTAAAGCCATCGCGGCTGTTTTTGGCAATGGCAAAACGACCCGCCAGTTGATCTTCGAGCAGAGGGCCTGTCACGCTGCCTTTTACGCCACGTTGATTAAAGTTGCCTGCCATCAGGCTGAGATAGCCTTCCGGTATGTCACTGGGGCGGGCGCTGGTAAATTTCACGGCGCCGCCGATGGTGTTGCGGCCGTACAGAGTTCCCTGCGGGCCGCGCAGCACTTCAATTTGTTGTGGATCGACCACATCCAGAAAAGCGCCTTGCACCCGGCCCAGATAAACATCATCCAGGTAAATGCCAACGCCGGGATCATTAAAGGAAATCGAGTCCAGCTGGCCGACACCACGAATATAGACCACCGCATTGGCGGCATCGCCGACATGCAGGTTCAGGTTTGGCACCAGAGCTTCCAGTTGACCCAGGTTTTGAATCTGGTACTGTTCCAGCTCGGAGCTGGATAAAGCGGTAACGGCAATCGGCACTCGCTGCAGGTTTTCGGTTTGCCGGGTCGCTGTTACTTCGATAACTTCGATACTGCGGCTGGCCGCTTGCTCTGTGTTTGCTTCCTCGGCATTGGTTAAATGTGAGCTCAGTGCACTGAATAGTGCCAGCGGTAATACACCGAGGCGAAATGGAATCGTGCTGTATTGTTGTCGTTGTTGTACAGTCATCACAGGATCCTTACCTTGTCGTAGGCTTTCATAGTAAGCCAGTGGAGGGAAGGGGCAAGGACAGAAGCCGTCAACTTTGGGGGTTAAAATCGCTCACAAGTTAGAGTCGCTCAGTTGACTTTTTCTGCGGTCTACCAGCACTATGTCTCCAAAGTTGAAAAGAAAGGGCGAACTCTGGCAGAGCTGCATCAGGTCATTGCCTGGCTGACCGGCTTTGATGACAAAGACCTGGAGTGCCTGATTGAGAGTGAGGCCACCTTTGAGCAATTCTTTGCTAAAGCCAAGCTCAACCCAAATGCCAGCCTGATCACTGGCACCATTTGCGGCTATCGCATTGAAGACATCGAGACCACCTTAACCAGGCAAGTCAGATATCTGGACAAACTGGTGGACGAACTGGCCAAAGGCCGTAAGATGGAAAAAATCTTACGAACAGCCTAATCCAGGTCTTTTTGCCGCGGAGTGATGATGAAACAGCAATTAGCTGCAGGTGTGTTGGCCATAGTGCTTATGGTGCTCGTTGCGTGCGATAGTCGCGTCCCGGCTCAGCGTCAGCTTGAAAGTGACGCTAAGCTGCTGCGGCTTGATTATCAAAGCAGTATTGATAATCTGCCACGGCAGTATTTTGTCTATTTACCGGTTGGTTACCAGCAAGAAAGTGACAAACAGTGGCCAGTGTTACTGTTTTTACACGGCAATGGCGAACGGGGGAATGGCCTGGATGAGTTGGATTACACCTTAATTCATGGCCCTTTGTATGAAGCCTGGGTGCAAAAGCGCGAGCTGCCGTTTATTATCGTGGTGCCGCAGCTGCCTATGTTTGATATGGGGCAGTTGCCTTACATTGCGAACCGTTCACCGGCGGATATTCCACAGCGTCTGACGGATGGCGTACCGCCGCGGCCGGATAGTTTTCCATCCAGCGCACCTATTGCTCCAGCAGCCGCTGTGACGGATATGAGCACAGTGCCGGCACTGCTGCCAGATGGCTGGGAAACCGCAGAACTAGATCTACTGCTGATCCTGCAACAGGTGCAGGCGAAGTTCCACACCGATCCTACGCGCCTTTACTTAACCGGCATCAGTTATGGTGGCTTTGGCAGTTGGTTTATGGCCAGCCAGCACCCGCAGTTATTTGCTGCGGTTGCACCGGTAGTGGGTTGGGGCCACCCGGATTTAATGCCGCCTATCGCACAAGCACAAACCCCGCTTTGGGTATTCGCCGCCGGGCGGGATTCAGCCATAAATAAAGATTACTTTTATCCCGGTATTGAAACCCTGCGCCAACTGGGCCATTACAACGTCCGCTTTAGTATGTTAGAGCAGGCAGAACATGACGCCTGGCGCCAGGTGTATGCCGGGCAGGATCTCTACGATTGGTTGTTGCAGCGCCAAAAGCCGGTTGAGTGAGCGGTAGCATACCTGCCACAGTAAAAGCTAAGAGAGCTTCCTTGTCGTCTTAGTTACCGCAGAGTCGCTGTCATGCTATGGCAGGTGCTTTTGTGGCAGTTGTGGTTGCCCTAATACGGCCACGATCAGAATAAAGCCGTCTTCTTTTGTGAAGTAGGTGGTATGTTTGCCAATCGGGAAATAGAATCCATTGGGGTAGATGTCGTTGCAACTGCGCCCCAGTTCAGGATTATCGGCCAACATTTGAAAGCCAGACAGCAGACTTGCTTTGTATTTTAGCCACTGTGATTCAGAGAAATTTGTTAGGGTGTAATCTCTAATTGCACGCAAATGTGCCTGTGCCAGGCTGCTTAGCTGAAAGCTTTTCTGTTGCATCAATGGCTTTAGAGCGTGTTAAGAAAACTTTCGCCATCAACCACCTTGCCGTTGGCCAGGTCCTTCTTCGCAGCATCGAAGCACTGTTTCAAATACTCCGCCTTCATCGCCTCCAATGCTTCAAAATCATGAATAGACATCACCACCACAGCATCTTTACTGTTTTTGCTGATTTTAATCGGCTCCCGCTGCGCATTGAGCAGCAACTCGCCAAAATTCCGCTTTGCATCATTTGCGGTTAATGTTTGCATTGTAAAGCTCCATTGCTAACCACCCCCTAGAGTATAACGTATCGCACAAAGCGGTCAATATGCTTAAATCGTGCGATTGGTGCGGGTATCTGGCAGTGGTCATCGTTTTAGTCTGTCTATCACATGCTCTCCCAATAGCTACTTATCACCAGCACTTTATGGCTATGCAGCAAAGCAGTTGCTGAGAGGAGAATGGCACTATGAAAATTTTTCATACTGCACCTGAAATATCACCATTTTCCTTCCCCGAATTTTGCGCGTATAACACATTCATGGTTGCCGTTTAGATGTCCAGATGCCTAATTGACATCGGATGCACTGGCAACAAATGCATGCAACAGGGTTTGCCGCTCGCAAAGCAGCAGCCTAGGTAACAGACAACGGGGTAGCAAAGATTATGAACAACTTTACATTTAGCATTAAGAGCATCGCTTTTGACGAGCATTATCAGCCGGCCGACAACACCCGCATCACCACCAACTTTGCCAATTTGGCCAGAGGGGCCAGTCGTCAGCAGAATTTGCGCAAAACCCTGGCGATGATCGACCGCCGCTTTAATGCACTGGCGCCCTGGGATAACCCAAATGCCGATCGCTATGCGGTGCAACTGGACATTATTTCCGTCGATATCCACATCCAAGGCAAAGCGCAGGGGTTCCCGGCGATAGAAGTGCTTAAAACCAGTATCATTGATCGCAAAACCAAGCAGCGGATTGAAGGCATTGTTGGCAATAACTTTTCGTCCTATGTGCGCGATTATGATTTCAGTGTGGTATTGCTGGAACACAACAAAAACAAGCCCAATTTCAGCATTCCGCCAAACTTTGGTGATGTGCACGGCAAACTGTTTCAGTGCTTTGTCAGCTCCAGCGAGTACCAGCAGCACTTTCGCAAGCCGCCGGTGATTTGCCTCAGCGTATCCGACAACAAAACCTACCAGCGTACCAGGAATTGGCACCCGGTGCTGGGCGTGGAGTATCAGCCGGATGACAGCTCGCTGACCGAGCAGTACTTCAAAAAAATGGGCTTGAATGTGCGCTACTTTATGCCGGCTCAAAGCGCCGCGCCGCTGGCGTTTTATTTCTTTGGCGATTTGCTCAATGACTACAGCAATCTGGAGCTGATTGGCACCATCAGCACCATGGAAACCTTTCAAAAAATATACCGGCCGGAAATTTACAGTGCCCATGCTGCGGCAGGGGAGCGCTATCAGCCCAATCTGAAAAACCCGGATCACGCCGCAACCGACATCGTCTACGATCGGGAAGAGCGCAGCCGGCTGGCGGTGGAGCAGGGCCGGTTTGCCCAAGAGCACTTTATCAAGCCGCACCAGCAGCTGCTGGAACAGTGGGCTGCACAGTACCCTATACCTGAAATTTCGTTAACTGAAGAGCGGGCGATTGCATGATGAAAAGACTACTTCCAACCTCTACCGCCGGCAGCCTGCCCAAACCATCCTGGCTGGCTGAGCCTGAAACCCTGTGGTCGCCCTGGAAATTGCAGGGCCAGGAGTTAACCGATGGCAAGCAGGATGCGTTGCGCCTGGCACTGCACGAGCAGCAACAAGCCGGGCTGGATATTGTCAGCGACGGCGAGCAATCGCGGCAGCATTTTGTCACCACCTTTATTGAACATTTAGATGGCGTGGACTTTGCCAAACGCGAAATCATGCGCATTCGCAATCGCTACGAAGCCAGCGTACCCTCGGTGGTGGGGGCGGTCAGCCGGCAAAAACCGGTCTTTGTGGAGGATGCGCGCTTTTTACGTCAGCAAACCAAACAACCCATCAAATGGGCGCTGCCAGGCCCGATGACCATGATCGACACCCTGTACGATGGCCACTACAAAAGCCGCGAGCAGCTGGCCTTTGAGTTTGCCAAAATTCTCAATCAGGAAGCCAAAGAGTTGGTGGCAGCTGGGGTGGATATTATTCAGTTCGACGAGCCGGCTTTTAATGTGTTTTTTGACGAAGTGAATGACTGGGGCATTGCTGCCTTAGAGCAGGCGATAGCCGGCCTTGACTGCGAAACTGCTGTGCATATTTGCTATGGTTACGGCATCAAGGCCAATACCGACTGGAAGCAAACACTGGGCTCGGAATGGCGTCAGTACGAGGCTGTGTTTCCAAAGCTACGAGAGTCCTCCATCGATATCATCTCGCTGGAGTGCCACAACTCCCGGGTGCCGCTGGACTTGCTGGCGCTTATTCGCGGCAAAAAAGTGATGGTAGGTGCCATTGATGTGGCAAACCACAGCATTGAAACCCCGGAGGAGGTCGCCACCACGCTGCGCCAGGCACTGCAGTTTGTCGATGCCGACAAGCTCTACCCATGCACCAACTGCGGCATGGCGCCACTGCCGCGCCAGATTGCGCGCGGTAAACTTCAGGCTTTAACAGCAGGTGCTGCGATGGTTCGCACTGAGCTTACCAGCAGCTAAATGTGCGAAGGCGTTTCATGGTTGCAGAAAATACGCTCTATTGTAAATTATAGCTGACAACAGGCGGTCGCTGGAGCTTAACCCACTGTCCGCCAGGGGCAGCTACGTCATGGATACATCATATCAACCAAATGAGTGGTGATGTTTCGTAAGGTGTGGCTTTTGAAAGTAAAGGGCTTTTGAAGTAACTAATTTGCAAATGAAGCTTGTGTAAACTACTTTTTAACTGTTGGTGTTTTTTGGTTGATTGATCAATCAGGTTTTCCAATGCAAACGATGACTATCACAGTTGATTAGGAGAAAAGCACATGACAACACTGCACAACAATGAGTTTGTCTTCAACATTGAAGGACTCTCAGAGATTTCTTTTACAGAAAAAGATCACAAAATTACGCAGGGCCAGCCTTATCAGGGCGTGAGCTGCAAAGGGACGACACTAACCGTCAAAGCGGGCCGCCACAACTCAAGTGATGTTGCGAAGTGGTTTCTAAACAACACCAAAGGTGGCGGGGTCATCGCTAAAACATTTAACGATGAACAACCTGAAGCGCTTAATTTTGCAGTGCGAGGGACCTTAGTGCTGCACATCAAAGGTGTTGCTTACACCCTTGACGATTTTGTTGTAGGCCAAGGACACTTTGAGACCCATAATAACTGGTGGATTGGCTCTAAACAAATGTTTGGTGTGACCTGGAAAGAAGTCAACCAACAGTATATAGAAGGCTTGGTTGAAGATACGCTGAATGTGGTCAGTGACATTATTTCAGAGGACCCGGTAGGTAGCATCGTCAATAGCGCCAAGCTCATCTATGACATTCTGAACAAACGCAAAGTTGGTTCTGGCTCTATAGCTGCGCGCACCAGCGAGTCAGCTTCAGCGGTAGAATTGTTCTTATTCCAAATGGACAATTCGGATACCAACGCAGTGATGACTGGTCATTACAAACACCCTTAAGTCTTATCCAATAAGGCCAGACCATAGACTTTATCTCATGGGGACTGGCCGTTATCTGAACGGGTAGACAAGATCGGAGCATGCGATGACTGATGTAACCACAAAAAACTGGATGAAGGCGCTGGATAAACGTTTAACATTAGACCAAATATCTATGCCTGGGACTCATGACTCAGGTACAGCAAAAGCACCGCCTGGCGCTGCCCGAACACAAAATTTTGGTATTTATACGCAGCTAAACGATGGTATTCGTTTTCTTGATATCCGTGTTGATGCAAACGGTTCTGAGTCTGATCCCCTCAATATTTATCATGGCATCATCAGCTGTGGTATTTCTTTGGGGAATGTGCTTGATGATTGTCTCATTTTTCTGTTAAAAAACCCCAGCGAAACACTGGTTATGCTCATGGACGCCGCAACTGGAAGCGTTAAAAACGTACAAGAAAAATTTGATGATTACATCGCGCAAGAGAAATATCAGAGCTTGTTTTATTTGGAAAGCAGAGTGCCCACATTGCAGCAGTGTCAGGGTAAAATAGTGCTGTTAAGGCGCTTTGCAGGCAACACTGGCATCGATTTATCCTATGGCTGGAAAGTGAATGAAACGTTCACCTTAACAACACCAGAACAGCAAGTCTTTGAGATCGAAGATCAATACAAAGAGCATAATACGCATAAAAAACTGGCGGCGGTTGAAGCATCAATAAACAGTGCCATCACAAACCCTGATGATGGTGTGATGCACATTACCTACAATAGTATTGCGCAAGGTGGGCATACTCCTTACCAGTACGCTTGGGGTGGTGGTCTTAGCAAAGTAGATCCCATGATGAATCCGGGGCTGACTGAGTTTTTACAACGCCAACAAGTAGGAGCAAGGTTTGGCATTGTTGTTTTGGATTTCTACAATAACGAAGCGAGTAATCCAGATAACCGTAACGCTGAGCTCATTATTGCTACCAATCCCGGCGTGGTGTTAGAAAGTTAGCTGCGGTTTCTTCATCGCAATCGCGCAGCCAGAGCCTTTGTCGCAGGGCATGGATGATCCCCTGTGCCTTATGTATCAGCAATGATTGCTTTCCCTGTATCAAGGAGCCAGCTGAATACGCAATAAATACTGGCTGGCGGTAATGTACAGCCAGCTGTTATCGGCATTCAGCGCCACATTGGCTGCTGCTACCCCGGTTTGAATGGTCCCCAGGTGTTCACCCTCTGGCGAAAGCACCCAAACCCCACCAGGCCCGGTTGCCAGTAACACACCAGATGGCATCACCTTTAAACCATCTGGCAGGCCACTGGCTGTTTTGGTGTGCGCTGTGGCATCAAAAAACAGCGTCCCCTTGCCCAAGCTGCCATCCTGCTGCACCGGGTAGCGCCACCACTGCGCAGCATCGGGGTTTGAGTTGGCCACATAGAGCCATTGTTCATCCGGCGAAAATGCCAGGCCATTGGGCCTGGTTAAATCTGTGATCAGCAAGGTCACCGAGCCGTCTGCGCCAAGCCGGTAAACACCATTGACGCTTTGCTGTTTTTCGGCGGATGCATCACCGCCTTTTAAGCCGTACGGGGGATCGGTAAAGTAATAGGCACCGCTGCTGTGCTGCACCAGATCATTCGGGCTGTTAAAAGCTTTGCCCTGATACTGGCTGACCAGGGTTTGATACTGCGGTGGCTGCGTGGTCGCATCCAGCAACACAGCCAGGCGGCGATCGCCATGCTGGGCCAACACCAGTTGATTGTCGGTATTAAAAATCAGGCCATTGGCACCTTCTTGCAGCTGATTGTCCGGATACAGGCCGGTATAGCCCGAAGGCTGCAAATACACCGATAAACCATCGGTTTCACTCCAGCGATACAGGGTATTTTGTGGTACATCGGTAAAGAGCACATCGCCAGTATCCGGCTCCACCACAGGCCCCTCTGACCAGCGAAACCCTTCCGCCAACAATTGCAGCTGAGCATCTGCAGCAATGATCTGCTGCAACTGAGGTGTGTTGGCGACGACCGGCCGCTCCGGCCAGGGCAACGACTCGGCCAGGGCCGGCCCGGCTAAGAACAACAGCATCACGGCAAAAGCGCGCATAAAAAGTTCCTTGGTTGTTTTTGTTGGTCTGATCCAGTGTTAACAGCATAAACCTTAGCATAATGCTAGGCAGCAATTCAGATTAAATACATTGATCGATAAGACGCGTATGCCGTAATTGTTGCAAGAGTTGTTAGCTAACAGCGGAATGGAGCCTTAGCGATGCAAAAACTGTTTTTTGATGGCAGCTGTGCTTTATGCCGGCGTGAAATAAACTGGTTGGCACCCAAACTAAAGCCGCATCTAGAGCTTGTAGATATCAGCGCCGACGGCTTTAGCGGCTTTGCCGGGGTGACGAAAGCGGCGATGATGCAACAAATTCATCTGTGGCGGCATGACCACTTTCTGATTGGCATTGATGCCAGCCTCTACTACTGGCAATTGGCCGGACATACCCGATTGGTGGCGCTGTTACGCCTGCCACCTTGCTATTGGCTGGCCAGCAAAGCCTATGCCTATTGGGCCGCCAAGCGCAGTCATTGCGCTGGCGGCGATTGCGCACTTTAAGGCAGTAAAGATGCCA
This sequence comes from Alkalimonas mucilaginosa, assembly GCF_036327005.1. NCBI lineage: Bacteria > Pseudomonadati > Pseudomonadota > Gammaproteobacteria > Alkalimonas > Alkalimonas mucilaginosa. The sequence continues at coordinate 2,455 of NZ_JAUGZK010000010.1, read as the reverse complement.
CCACCAAGAATGCGCCGGCGCAATGTCAGCAAAGCTTCAGCCGCCACCGATCAGCATATTTTGCGGCTACACAGCGCCATGGCCGATAAGCTGCTGGCCGAGCCCTGGCGTATCAGCGGTATCCGTCAGACTCTGGAGCAGCGCTATCAGGCCGGGCAGATAAAGCACGGCGGCTACATTCACTGGCACAGTATTTTGGATTGCATTGACCAGCCGGATCTATTTCGCACCGCACTGCTGGATACCGGCGAGCGGATGAAAAAACTGCGTCGCCGCACTGTGCTGGTGGGCATACTCACCGAGCAAGAGCGCGAGGCTCTGCTTGGCTAACTTTTTCGCTCATTGCAGCTGATGGGCAGTTCAAGGGTTCAAGTCAAGGCTTGACCCAATGGACTTCTCACGAAGCATTGGCTGATGAAAGTGGGTAGTGGAGTAAGTCCGTGGCAGAGTGTAAACTTGTCAAAGAGATAAGTCGTGAATGAGGTATTTATGTTGCCTGCTACTGAGCTGATTGAATCTGAGGCACTTTCGCTGCCGGTTTCAGAGCGTGCAGAATTGATAGTGCATCTGCTGGATAGTTTAGAGCCTCGCCCAAAGATTGCTCCTGCCCAAGTTGAAAAAGCTTGGGTGCACGAGGCTAATCGGCGATATCAGTCCTACCAGCAGGGAGAGGAGGAATCCTATTCTGCTGACGAGGTTTTTGCTGACTTAAGGGCGGACGACGATTGAAGCCTATTCGCTAGGAAAAGCGGAAAAATATGTGCTAGTTTTGGCAATATTTAATCCGAGTCTGGAAACTGAAAAATAGCATCTGCGAGTTCGCACATAGCTTGTCGCTCGTAAGCTTCAGGCTTACCCTTTCTAGAAAGTTCTTTAGGGAAAGGGCTAGTGCTGCTCAAAACGACACTGAGTAATTCGATGAACTAAATGGTCAAAGTCAAGACTTGACCCCCTGGGTCTTACTCCAGCTGGCGAGGTAAAGCAAAAAGCTGTTTATTCTATGCTGACCCTGGATTTAACTCTGGTTTAGATTTTTTTGAGGCTTTGGGTGCAATGTTACCATTAAAGTATTCAGTTCTGGCGCTGTGTATATATGCGTCACCATTTACGATATTTGCATCTGAGTTTGATCTGCTTAGTGAGTGCCTGGACAGAAAAAGTGCGTTAGAAGCTGTTAATGTAGATGTGCTAACTTGGAAGCCTATAGAAGAATCAAATCACAAACTTCCAGTGCTAAAATTGTGGGGGCTGTCCATTCCTATTGTAGCAAACCAGTCCCCAGATATTGGCATTTTCAATGACGTGCTATCGAAAAGGCTTGCTTTGTTAGATTTTGACAATGGAAAGCTGCAAACAATAGAAACTGATACTTTTTACTCAAAAAAGCTTAATGAAGAAATAGCTGGGACGCTTGTAAGTGAGGACGATTTGTTCACTATTCTAATGGAGAGCTTCGCCATTAGGTTGTCTGATTTAGACTGTCATGCTTTTCAATTAAGGGACATGGAGTCGGAAAACTATCTTCTACACAGTAGAAAACTAATGCTTCTCTTAGTGAAGGCAAACTACAAACCCTACAAAGCCACGGGAGCAATAGAGTTGCCATCAGGGTTTATCATAACTTTAGAGACAGGTTTTGAATATCACACCATGAGAGGTGGTGTTTCAACGTCTGTGACAGTCTTTACGAATGACTCGGATGATTTATATAGTTTTATCAACACTTTAAATCAACCAGCTAAGAGAGAGTTTACCAGTCATATACTGGACGAAATTGTTGCCATTTGGGATGACGATTCACCTGCTACCTGGATGCGTTTGCACGTTTATTTGAAAAGTATTGATGCGCCACAAACAACATTGGATTTAGTTAGTGAGGTCGCTGAAAAACTGACAATAAAACAAAAAGAACACGCACGTTCTTCTAGCTATTAGCGGGTTAAAGCAAAACAGTGGCTTACCCATTGTGCAATACAATGCCAGCAAGCTTAGCACAGAGCTGGGGCAGGGCTTAACCTTGCTGGAGATTGCACGGAAAAACACCTCACCCCAGCCGGGCCGAACAGGCGTTTGCTTACTTTCATTTTGTTTGAACTGATTGTTGAGTTAAAGTTTCCTGAAGCCAAGTGTGGGAAGCTACAGGACAAAGCAGCTTTTCTCTATCTCTGATTTCAAAATTGACTGTATCGCAAATGAGATACGTGCTGTCAGGGATGAAGATAACCGGAGAATAGTGATGGCACATACGTCGATGCTGCACGTCCGTGTAGATAAACAATTGAAAACTGACGCGGCAGAAAAACTGGCTGACTTCGGCCTGACGGTTTCCGATGCTGTCCGGATACTGCTGACCCGCGTGATCAAAGAAGGCGGTCTGCCAGCGGGATTGACGGCAGATCCAACTGCCCACGATGCCTGGTTCCGGGCCAAGGTGCATGAGGCTTTGGCAGATACC
>NZ_JAUGZK010000009.1:0-126185 GCF_036327005.1 Alkalimonas mucilaginosa | reverse complement strand
TATTCTACTGCGTCAGGGTTTTAAGTCAAGCACCAAATCAACAAGTTTTCCAGTTCACTTCACTTAAAATTTGTCGTACATCAAAGAAGGGTTTCAAACCGCCTCCGCGCTGTCGACTGGGCGGCATTATAGAGACTTGCAACAGCAAGGCAAGCGAAAAAAGCAAAGCACAAACCGTTTGCACAAAAATCCGGCAGACAGACTGATAAACTGGCAAAAATGGCAGCAAAAAAACTTAGCCCGGCTCTGCAGAGCCAAACAAAGGCACCTTTAAAGTATTATCAACTTTATCGGGGGTACCTACCATTTCATCATAAGCGGATTGATGACTGAGGTAGGCATTACGAATAGTCGCTTCACCAAAAGCAGCTTTAACCTGGTCGATGCTGTGAAACTTTTTAGGCCGTCCGGTTTCATCATCGATGATAAAAGCTTTACGGTTGTCAAAATCAACTTCAGCTAAATAAAGCCCCATCTCAAAAGAATGGATGACGAGTTCATCAATATGGACATCCTGACGATTTAAATGCTCAATTCTGTGATAGTTCATAGCAGCCTCCTGCGTTATGTCCAAGCTGTATACGAGCTTAGTCTAAATTTCGATCCCTTTCCCGCGCTGTCAAGCATATTGGGACATCCTTTACTTTACCGATGTAAGCGCGCACTATGATGAAAAAGTTGACAATGTACTGTAAGTCGAGCTGTTGATGGATCCATCCTTTTTCCGTTGCAAACAAGTCCTGATAGTTGAAGACTGTGCTCCAGTTCGAGCTACAATTAAGAGCATGCTTCAAACCATGGGCTTTGAAGCCATTCATCTGGCACGAAACTCTACCGAAGCATTAAAGAAGTGCTATGAGATCCCATTCGATTTTATCCTCTGCGATTTTAACCTGGGCGACTGCAAAGATGGCTATCAACTCTTTGAGGCATTAAAACAGCAAGAGCTCATTAGTCCGTTGTGCTGTTTTATGATCATCAGTGCCGAGAGCCAGCGCAAAATTGTCCATGGTATGATTGAACTGCAACCAGACGATTACCTGTTAAAGCCATTTAGCTACCCGGTGCTGGAAGAACGTATTGTGCGCATGGTTAAAACCAAGATTGCACTGCGTAAAATTTATCTGGCCATTGCTGAGCAGGATTACGCGCTTGCGATTGCCGAATGCGACAAAGCATTGCAGGCGAAACCTGAGCTCAACCAGACAACCTACCGTTTAAAAGGTGAGTTGCTGCTGCAAACGAAAGCCTATAAAAAGGCTGAAAACTACTACCGGACGCTCAAAGAAAATAAGAACTACCCTTGGGCCAGGCTGGGTTACGCCATTGCAGGCTTCCGGCAGGAACGTTGGGAGGACAGTGAACTGGAGTTGGTTGATTTAACCCAGTTTGATGAAACCAAGGTAGAAGCTCTGGACTGGCTGTCACGCCTGCTGGTCAAACAAAACCGCTTTCAGCGGGCATGCGATACCTTGACAGAGGCCGCTTTATTGTCGCCAAAGAACATTACCCGCCAGCAAACCTTGAGTAATTTAACCAGTATCATCGGAGATAAAGAGGCTGCAGCGCGTATCCATAGCAAATTGGTGGCTGCTGCACGCCACTCAATTCATGACACCGCGGATAATTACCTCAATCATGCCAGGGCTTTAATCGATCTGGCACAAACAAAATCGGTCATGGAGCGAGCCGTTCAATTGCAACATGCCAGCCAATTAGTCACAGGACTGAGCAAGCGATTTAATGAGGCTCTGGTGCAACAGGAGGTCCAGTTGGTTCGAGGCCGAATCCTGGCAGCCAAAGGACAATTGGCCGAAGCAAAGGAACTCATCCATGGCATTACTGGTTTGAAAAGTAAAAAGCTCACCATAGACAGCTGCATGGATGCCGCCAAAGCCTATTTCGAAATTGGTGATTTGTATGAAAGCGAGTATTACATTGAAGAAATGCGCCGCCACCTGGCCAAAGATGACTTCCTAACCGAAACCCAGCAGCTCATGCTGAAGATGGAACAAAACCGGCACCAGGAACTGAAAGATAAAATAAAAACCATCAACCTGGAAGCCTCAGCAGCATATCAACATGGACACTATGGCCGGGCCAGTGAACTATTCCACGAGGCTTTTCAGTTTATGCCCAGCAATCCGGTAATTGCGCTAAATATGCTGCAGGCCATGAGTAAAGGGACAGGTTTGACAGCAGAAACCATGAAGCCCGCCAGACAAGCCATAGCCTTAATTGAACAAGGCGAGCTAAGCATTACTAACCAGCAGCGTTACAAAAAATACTACCGCACACTCATCAGCAAACACCCTGAGTTAGCAACCAAAACACGCGCACAGCCGTTGGCTGGTTAATCAGCTGCCCTTGTTGCCTGCCAGGATACCACCTGCCACCCGGTGCCGTTGCGTACCAGGGTACCGCTGTTGTAAAAACGCAACGACTCTGCATCGCTGTTACCGAGCAAAGTAAAGTTCAGCACAGCAACCTCACCATAAATGCGGATCTGGATATCCTCTGCCGAATAGTGCATGCGAATATCGGCTTCCGCAACAGGTCCCCCGCGGCGTACACCTTGCATCAAGGTCGCTTTACCAAAACGAGCACCAGCCGAGCTGGTATACACCAGATCGTCTGCCCAAAAACGCTGGTGTATGGCCTCATCGTTGCGGCTGGCTCCCGCCAAAAACTGATGCAATAAAGCGGTAATGTCCGCTTGGTCGCTGTTTGCTGATGCTGCAGGAGCAAGCAGCACTAATACCAGCAAGCTAAGACTAGATAGGAAATGTTTCATCGGAGTTTCTCGCATAAAAAAGCGAGCCGAAGCTCGCTTTGTGATGGATTACATGCTGATGCCGCCATCAATCTCGATCACCCGACCGGTGAAGAAATCATTTTCAAAAATGTACTTGGCGGTATGGGCAATTTCGCTGGCTTCGCCAAGGCGACCGACCGGTTTCATTTTTTCCAAGCGATCGCGTGCTTCAGGCTTCATCGCATCGGTCATGGCGGTGCGAATGACACCAGGTGCGATGGCGCCAACCCGAATGCCGTAACGGCCCAGCTCTCGCGCCCAGGTAACCGTCATAGCAACCACGCCAGCCTTGGAGGCCGCGTAGTTGGTTTGTCCCATATTGCCGCCACGGGCCACGCTCGACATATTGATGATCACGCCTTTAGTACCACGCTGCACCATAATAGCAGCCGCTTCACGGCCACAGAGGAAGACGCCGGTCAAGTTGACATCGATCACCGACTGAAACTGTTGCAGAGGCATCTTGCTAACCAGCTCACCGTCTTTGTATTTCAGCAACAAGCCATCCCGTAAAATGCCGGCATTGTTAATCAAACCATCCAGGCCATCAAAGTCACTGTTAATGGCCGCAAAGGTCGCTTCAACTTCTGCTTCGTTGGCGACATTGGTCGGATAGGTTCTGACTTCAGCGCTAGCCGACAATTCCGCTTTGGCGGCTGCCAACTGCTCGGTATTCATATCAATCAGGGCCAGCCGGGCTCCTTCGGCAGCGCACATCCGCGCCATTTCAAGCCCAAGCCCCTGGGCACCGCCGGTAATGGCGATGATTTTGTTGTTCAGATTCATGCTTTTTTCTCAAACAGTTTAAAGATACTGGAAAAATCAAGTTTGCCATGGCCGGCGCGCTGATGAGCAACGTACAGGTTGCGTGCCAAAGCGCCCATCGGCGTGCTGCTTTGGCTTTGAGTCGCTGCTTCCAGCGCCAGCCCAAGATCTTTGGCCATCAAATCCACCATAAAACCGCCTTGGTAGTTGTTGGAGGAAGGTACATTCTCCATCACATCCGGGCAGGGGTTGTAGAGTTCCAGCGTCCAGTTACGACCGGAGCTTTTGAGCATAATCTCCGACAGCACCTTTGGATCAAGCCCATTGTCGATGCCCATTTGCAGCGACTCGGAGGTACCCACCATCAAAATACTCAGCAGCATATTGTTGCAGATTTTCGCCACCTGACCGGCACCAATGGCACCGGCGTGGAAAATATTTTTCCCCATGCCCTGCAGCACCGGTAGCGCTTTTTGGTAATCGGCCTCGCTACCACCAACAATAAAGGTCAAAGTACCGGCTTTGGCGCCACCCACGCCACCGGAAACCGGAGCATCAATAAAGGCAATGCCCTGCTCAGCCAATCCGGCCCCCAATTTGCGGGCACTGTCAGCATCAATGGTGGAGCAGTCAATCACCAGTGCATCTTGTTTGATCTGTGCGGCGATGCCCTGCTCGCCCAGATACAAGCCAAGTACATGCTTGCCGGCCGGTAACATGGAAACCACAAAGTCAGCACCGGTGGCGGCATCGGCCGCAGAGGCTGCAACTTCGGCCCCTTCTGCTTTCACAGTTGCCAGTGCCTCGACTGACAAATCAAAAGCTTTGACCTGATGGCCGGCTTTGACCAGGTTGATGGCCATAGGGCCACCCATATTGCCAAGACCAATAAATGCAATCGTTGCCATGGTAAACTCCTTACAAGCCTAACATCCGCAGCGGATGCTGGCTGGCAGTCCACGGCGATGTGAAAAAGGTATCGATCAGTTCTTTCGGAACCGACTCAACATTGGGGTATTGCCAGTTCGGCTGACGATCTTTGTCAATCAGCAGCGCACGAACCCCTTCGGCAAATTCACCCATACGACCACACTGCACACTGATGCCAAGTTCCAGCCGGAAGCTATCGGCCAAAATCATGCTCTGCCCAAGCTGCAATTGCCGGAATACAATGTGGGCGGTGATAGGGCTGCCATAGCTGAGTGCCTCTTTGGCTTTTTGCAGCCAGCTGTCATCGCCAGGCATCGCATCAATGGCAGCAATCACGGCAGGCAGGTTATCCAGCTCAGCCAATTTGGCAATCTCAGCCTGATGCGGTCGGATCTGACTAAGTGGTAGCTGCGTGCGGCTGTGCTCTTCAAAATCCCGCAGCGCATCGGCCAATTTCTGGTGATTGAGCGCTACGGTATCGCCCCATTTCACCGTTAGCAGTTTATCCAGCACAGCCGCTTTTTTATCATGCAAAATAAAGTGATCGGCCAAGCCCACCAAGCGTGCATCGGCCGCATTGATGGAAGCGCCGGTTAAACCCAGGAACAAGCCGCAGCCGGTTGGCATCCGGTTTAAAAACCAGCTGGCACCCACATCTGGATAGAGGCCAATGGCCAGCTCGGGCATCGCAATACGGCTACTGGCCGTGACCACCCGATGCGAAGCGCCCGCCATCAAGCCAAGACCACCGCCCATCACAATGCCATTGCCCCACACCAGCACCGGTTTTTCAAAAGTGTGGATCAGATAATCGAGGCTGTACTCTTTGGTGAAAAACTCTTCGACGTAGGGGGCATAGCTGTCCGGGTGGTCTTTCATCGCCTGGTAAAGATCACGAATATCACCGCCGGCGCAAAACGCTTTGTCGCCGCTACCTTGCAGCACCACCATGGCGATACCAGCATCGTCTTTCCATTGCTGCATCTGTGGCAGTAAAGATTCAATCATTGGCAGGCTCAGGGCATTCAACGACTTCTCTGAATTCAGCGTTGCCAGGCCTATCCGTTTGCCATGCTCTGTGGTCAGCTCCTGATACTGCACGACTGGATGCTCATTGCTCATTATCCATTTACCCATCTTGGTTGACGTTTTTGCAGAAATGCCTGCACGCCCTCAACTTGATCGTTGGTATCAAACAAGGCGACAAACAATTCCCGCTCCAGTGGTAAGGCTCCTTGCATGGTGCCACTTCGCCCTTGTTGGATCAAATGCTTGCAGGCGGTGACTGCCGATGGACTTTGTTCGCCTACCTTTTCTGCCAGCGTCAGCGCGGCGTCCAGCGCCTGACCGGTCGGGACCACCTCTTCCACCAACCCAATGCGCAAAGCAGTATCGGCTTTCAGCCGCTCGCCACAAAGGATCATGCGCTTGGCCCAGCCTTCACCCACCAACCAGGCCAGATTTTGGGTACCACCGGCACAAGGCAAAAGCCCAACTTTGGCTTCCGGCAGGGCCATTTGCGCCTGTAGCTCTGCAATACGGATATCGCAGGCCAGCGCCACTTCCAGGCCGCCGCCCATGGCGTAACCATTAATAGCGGCAATACTGACACCGCGAAACCGGCTTAGGGTTTCAAAGGCATCGCCAAACACCCGCGCCATATCGGAGGCAACGGCTTTATCACCATCGGCAAACAACTTCAGATCGGCACCGGCGGAGAAAAACTTGTCGCCTTCTCCGGTGATCACCAGCGCATAAATGCTTTTATCCTGCTCAAGCTCCAGCACCAGTTGTTTTAACTGCTGCAGGCTGGCTTTGGTCCAGGTGTTGGCTGGTGGATTTGACATGGTAATCAGCGCGGTGTGACCGCGCTTTTCCAGCGTTAATGCTGCCATCACAGACTCCTTGGGTGTAAAACGTACTTAGAGGATATCGCCCGCAGCTTCATCCAGCAGACGGCGACTAATGATCAGTCGCATAATCTCATTGGTGCCTTCCAAAATCTGATGCACCCGGACATCACGGAAGTGCCGCTCCAGCGGGTACTCCTTGATGTAACCATAACCGCCGTGCAACTGCAGGGCCTGATCGCAGACCTGGAAGCCAACATCGGTGGCGAAGCGCTTGGCCATAGCGCAATAAGCCGTAGCCTCGCTATCGCCCTGATCCAGTTTAAAGGCAGCCATCCTCACCAGTTGCCTTGCAGCCACCAGCTCGGTGGCCATATCAGCCAGCTTGAATTGCAGCGCCTGAAATGCCGCCAGCGGCTTACCAAACTGCTGACGCTCCAGCATGTAATTACGCGCTGTATTCAAGGCTTGCTGAGCGGTACCAATGGAGCAGGTGGCAATATTAATGCGGCCACCATCCAGCCCTTTCATTGCAAACGAAAAACCCTGGCCTTCTTCACCCAGCAGATAATGCGCTGGAATACGCACATCTTCAAAGGTAATCAAACGGGTTGGCTGAGCGTTCCAGCCCAACTTCTCTTCGGCTTTGCCGTAAATCACGCCCTTGGCATCGGCCGGTACAATAAAGGCAGAAATGCCTTTAGGCCCCGCTTCACCGGTACGCGCCATCACCACCAGCACTTCCGTGCTGCCAGCGCCAGAGATAAACATTTTCGAGCCGTTTAACACATACTCAGCACCGTCTTTTTTCGCCGTGGTGCGAAGCGCTGCCGCATCCGAGCCTGAGCCTGGCTCGGTCAGACAGTAAGATGCCAGCTTCTGGCCGGTGACCAGATGCTCAACCCACTCGGCCTTGGCATCGGCGCTGCCCCAACTGGCAACCATCCAAGTCGCCATATTATGAATGGTCAGCATGGCCGTGGTAGCGGTACAGCCCATCGACAGCTGCTCGAAAATAATGGACGAGTCCAGCCGCGACAGCCCCATGCCACCCTCATCTTCCGGGGTATAGAGCGAGCAAAAACCCAGCTCACCGGCTTTTTGGATCACATCTTTTGGAAAATGATGATCACGGTCCCACTGGGCCGCGTTCGGTGCCAACTCTTGCTCGGCAAACTGCTTAGCCACATCAACAAAAGCTTGTTGGTCTTCGGTTAAATTAAAATTCATCTACTTGGACCTCACAGGTGCATCTGGTTTAACGTAAATTAATCGACATATTCGGGCCTGAGACCTGAATATCGTCATCAAACCAGCGCGCGGTAATGGTTTTGGTCTCGGTATAGAAACGCACAGCTTGCTTACCGTAGGCATGCTGATCGCCGTAGAACGAACCTTTCCAGCCGGTGAATGAGAAAAATGGCAGTGGCACCGGAATTGGAATATTGATCCCCACCTGACCGACTTCAACCTGATGCTGGTACTTACGCGCAGCAGCTCCGCTGGCAGTAAAGATGGAGGTGCCATTGCCATACGGGCTGTCGTTCACCACTTTTAGCGCTTCATCCAGGGAGTCGACGCTCATAGTAGTGAGCACCGGGCCAAAGATTTCCTGCTTGTAGATTTCCATCTCGGTAGTGACATTGCTAAACACGGTCGGGCCAACCCAGTTGCCATCAGGAAAGCCTTCAACGCTGCAATCAGAGCCATCCAGCAAGCAAGTAGCGCCTTCTTTTTTGCCTTGTTCAATCAGCGACAAAATACGGGCTTTGGCTTGCGGGCTGATTTGCGGGCCATAGGCCGCATTCGGATCGGTGTAAACACCTGGCCGTACTTTGCCAATGGCAGCGGCCACTTCCGGGATCCAGTCCTGAGCTGCGCCAACAAAGACGGCAACCGAAATCGCCATGCAGCGCTGGCCGGCAGCACCCACAGACGCACCCACCAGGGCATTGATCACCTGTTGCTTGTTGGCATCTGGCATAATGACCATATGGTTTTTGGCACCAGCAAAGGCCTGCACCCGCTTCAGGTTGTCGGTACCGGTTTTGTAGATGTACTGGCCGACATTAACCGAACCCACAAAGGAAATGGCTTTGATATCCGGATGATGCAAGATGGTGTCGACTTGCTCTTTGGCACCATGCACCACCTGCAGTACCCCTTTCGGTGCACCGGCTTCGGCGAAAAGCTCAGCAATACGATTCACGGTCATCGGATCCTGCTCCGATGGCTTCAGTACAAAGGTATTGCCGCAGGCAATGGCCATCGGGAACATCCACAGTGGGATCATCGCAGGGAAGTTAAAGGGCGTAATACCAGCACAGACACCCAGCGGCTGAATGTAGCTGTAGGTATCGATGCTGCGCGCTACGTTTTCTACCGTTTCGCCCATCATCAGCGATGGGATATTGGCGGCCTGCTCCACCACCTCGATACCACGCCAGACATCGCCTTTAGCATCTTCGATGGTTTTACCCAGTTCCTGACAAATGATCTCAGCAATTTCCGTCTGGTGCTCTTTTAACAGGTTGCCAAAACGCATCATTAAGCGCGCCCGCTCGGATACCGGCACTTCTTTCCAGCTTTTAAAAGCTTCTTTGGCCGACTCAATCGCCCGGCTCATTTCATCTGCAGTAGCACAAGGTGCCTGCGCAATAACTTCCTGCGTCGCCGGGTTGGTCACCGGGATCCATTGCTCGGTTGTCGAGTCAATAAAGGCGCCGTCAATAAATAGTTGGACTTGCTTGGTCATACAATGCTTCTCCCACGAGTTCGAACATCAGCCAGCCAGGCTTATTATTGGTATGCTTGCCCAACTGACTGCTCATTTAAATCAGATGATCCGTTACACCAGCTCTACAGCCAGTGCCACCGCTTCACCACCGCCGATGCACAACGAAGTGACACCGGTTTTCAGATTGCGTTTACGCAGCGCGTGGATCAGAGTCACCAGCAAACGTGCGCCAGAAGCGCCGATGGGGTGGCCCAGTGCACAGGCACCGCCGTTGACATTGACTTTGGCATGATCCAAACCAAGCTCCTGAATCGCGAGCATGGTGACCATGGCAAAGGCTTCATTAATTTCCCACAAATCGACTTGTTCTTTATCCCAGCCGGCTTTGGCCAGTACTTTTTGCATGGCGCCAACCGGTGCTACGGTGAACAGTGCCGGCTCCATCGAATGGGTCGCATGCGCCACCACCTTGGCCAGTGGCGTCAGCCCTTTGGCTTTGGCATCGGATGCGCGCATCAGCACCAGGGCAGCAGCACCATCAGAAATGGAGCTGGAGTTGGCCGCTGTAATGGTGCCGTCTTTGGCAAAAGCAGGCCGCAGACCTGGAATTTTGTCGATTTTGGCGTTGCCCGGCTGCTCGTCGATGGCAAAGGTGACTTCCCCTTTGCGGGTGCTGTAACTGACAGCGGCGATTTCATCGGCAAAAGCACCGCTTTCAATGGCATTTTGCGCCCGGGTCAAGGAGTCGACAGCAAACTTGTCCATGGCTTCGCGGCCAATGCCATACTCGTTGGCAGTGTCCTGAGCAAAACAGCCCATGGCTTTGCCATCGTAAGCATTTTCCAGACCGTCCAGCATCATATGATCTTTGATCTCACCATGGCCCATGCGAAAACCAGCGCGGGCTTTGGCCAGCAGATAAGGGGCATTGGACATCGACTCCATGCCACCAGCAACCACCACATCGGCCGAGCCGGCTTTGAGCAGGTCATGCGCCAACATCACAGTTTTTAAACCCGAGCCACATACTTTGTTCAGGGTGGTCGCACCCGCTGACAACGGCAAGCCGGCTTTTAAGCTGGCCTGACGGGCCGGTGCCTGGCCAAGACCGGCCGGCAACACATTGCCCATAATAACTTCGCTGACAGCATCACCGCCAATACCGGCTTCGGCCATCGCCGCTTTGATCGCAACGGCGCCCAGGTCAGTGGCGCTGACACTCGACAAACCGCCCATAAAACCACCCATCGCAGTGCGCTTGGCTGCGACAATCACAATTGCATCCTGTTCGGCCATCAGATTCTCTCCGTCATTGCTTCGTCAATTAAAAAGTCTGCGCCAGAGACTACACCATATTGACGTTTACGCCAACGTCAACCTTATACCACTATGGTGCAGTTTTGTCGTTTTTGTTCAGCAAAATGCAGTGGTCAGCGCTCTGTGTTTGGCATCTTTGCTTTACAGCGGTTTGGAAAACACCAGCTCAGACCAGTGCACGACACCGGCCCCAGCTTTACCTTTACGTAAACTTCACTTATAGTTGTCGGCAGATTTCAGGAAGACCACCATGACGCAAAAAACCGAAACAACTTACTCAATCAGTGAGTTAGCCAAAGAGTTTGATATCACCACCCGTAGTATCCGCTTTTATGAGGATCAAGGTCTGCTGACGCCGATGCGCAATGGCCAGACCCGGATCTACAGCAAACGGGATCGGGTGCGCCTGAAACTGATCCTGCGCGGAAAACGGCTGGGCTTTAGCCTGGCGGAAACCGGCAAACTGTTCGAGCTGTACGATGCCGATAAAAGCAGCGTCACCCAGCTCAATACCATGCTGGCCTTGATCGAGCAAAAGAAAGCCGAACTGCACCAGCAAATGGACGACATTAAAGTGGTGCTGATGGAGCTGGTTACGGTAGAAAAACGCTGCCGCGAAACCCTTAGTCAGGCCAAACACAGCGGCAGCAAAACTGCCCCTGAAACCCTTGAATCAGCAACCTTTGAATCAACAGTGGAACAGCACCATGATCACGACTTATAAAACTCTGAATTTTGACCTTGGCGAAACCGTCGACATGATCCGTGAGCAGGTCAATGCCTTTGCCCGCGAAGAAATTGCCCCACGTGCCGAGCAAATTGATCACGACAATGCGTTCCCGAACGAGTTATGGCGCAAGTTTGGTGATCTGGGCCTGCTCGGCATTACCGTTGATGAACAGTACGGCGGCTCTGGCCTTGGCTACCTGGAGCATGTGGTGGCGATGGAAGAGATCAGCCGGGCTTCTGCCTCGGTGGCCTTGTCTTACGGCGCCCACTCCAACCTGTGCGTGAACCAGATCTTCCGCAACGGCAATGAAGCACAAAAGCAAAAGTACCTACCCAAGCTGTGCAGCGGTGAGCACATTGGCGCTTTGGCAATGAGCGAGCCCAATGCCGGATCCGATGTGGTTAGCATGAAACTGCGCGCCGACAAGCAAGGCGATCGTTACATCTTAAACGGCAACAAGATGTGGATCACCAATGGCCCGGATGCGCATACCTACGTGATTTACGCCAAAACCGATATCAATGCCGGCTCCAAAGGCATCACTGCCTTTATTGTTGAGCGTGGCTTTAAAGGCTTTAGCCAAGCGCAGAAACTGGACAAGCTGGGCATGCGCGGCTCCAACACCTGTGAGCTGGTGTTTGAAGACTGCGAAGTGCCGGCAGAAAACGTGCTGGGTGAAGTCGGCCGTGGTGTGCAGGTGCTGATGAGCGGCCTGGATTACGAGCGCGTGGTGCTCTCTGCCGGCCCACTTGGCATTATGACCGCTTGCATGGACGTGGTGGTGCCTTACATCCACGATCGCAAACAGTTTGGTCAGTCCATTGGTGAGTTCCAGCTGGTGCAGGGCAAAGTGGCCGATATGTACACCCGGATGAATGCCGCCCGCTCTTACGTTTATACCGTAGCCAAAGCCTGTGATCGCGGTGAAACCACCCGTAAAGATGCTGCGGCGGTGATCCTGTACGCTGCCGAGCTGGCCACCCAGATGGCACTGGATGCCATTCAGCTACTGGGCGGCAATGGCTACATCAACGAATACCCGACCGGACGTTTGCTGCGTGATGCCAAACTCTATGAAATTGGCGCCGGAACTTCGGAGATACGCCGCATGCTGATTGGCCGTGAGCTTTTCACCGAGTCGAATTAACGAGTTTTCATCCAGAAACGGGCTTCGGCCCTTTTCTGGATCTACCCAGCGGGCAGTTTCCAGCAACAGGTGACAGCAGTGACAAAAATTCTGAGTAAAGTTAATCCGCGCAGCGAAGAGTTCGTGCGCAACCAGGCTGCGATGCAGCAGTTGGTCGAGGATGTGAACAGCAAGGTGCAGCAAATCAAGCTGGGCGGCGGTGAAGCCCTGATCGCCCGTCATACCGCGCGTGGCAAGCTGTTTGTCCGCGATAGGATCCAAAAGTTGCTGGATCCGGGCTCGCCCTTTCTGGAAGTCGGCCAGTTCGCTGGCTGGGACTGTTACGAAGACTACGTGCCCTGTGCCGGTGTGGTTGCCGGTATTGGCCGGGTTAGTGGCGTCGAGTGCATGGTGGTCGCCAACGATGCTACCGTCAAAGGCGGTACCTACTACCCGCTGACGGTGAAAAAGCACCTGCGGGCACAGGAAATCGCTGAGCGCTGCAACCTGCCCTGCATCTACCTGGTGGATTCAGGCGGTGCCAACCTGCCCCGTCAGGACGAAGTTTTCCCGGACAAACTGCATTTTGGCCGTATTTTCTTCAATCAGGCGCGGATGTCGGCCAAAGGCATTCCGCAAATTGCCGTGGTGATGGGGCTCTGTACTGCCGGCGGCGCTTATGTGCCGGCCATGGCCGATGAGAGCATTATCGTCAAAGAACAAGGCACCATCTTTTTGGCCGGCCCGCCGCTGGTCAAAGCCGCTACCGGCGAGGAAGTCAGCGCCGAGGAGCTGGGCGGAGCCGATGTGCACTGCAAAATCTCCGGTGTGGCCGATCACTATGCGGTCAATGATGAGCATGCATTGCAACTGGCCCGTAATGCGGTCTCGCGCTTAAACCGCAGCAAGCCACAGCAGCTGGATGTGCGCGAGCCGGAAGAGCCGCTCTATGATGCCAAAGAAATTTACGGCATTGTCGGCACCGATCTGAAAAAGCCGTTTGATGTGAAAGAAGTCATTGCCCGCCTGGTTGACGGCTCGGATTTCGATGAGTTTAAACAGTATTACGGCAGTACCCTGGTCTGTGGTTTTGCGCGCATCTTCGGCTACCCGGTGGGCATTGTCGCCAATAACGGGATCTTATTCTCTGAATCGGCACAAAAAGGCGCGCACTTTATCGAGCTGTGCGGCCAGCGCAAAATTCCACTGCTGTTTTTGCAGAACATCACCGGCTTTATGGTCGGCAAAAAATACGAAGCTGAAGGCATTGCTAAGCACGGTGCCAAAATGGTCACGGCAGTATCCTGCGTCGAAGTGCCTAAATTCACCGTGCTGATTGGCGGCAGCTATGGCGCCGGCAATTACGGCATGTGTGGCCGGGCCTATGATCCCACCATGATGTGGATGTGGCCCAATGCCCGTATTTCGGTGATGGGCGGCGAGCAGGCCGCCGGCGTGATGGCGCAGGTCACCAAAGATGGCCTGGCCCGTAAAGGCGAAACCTTATCGGCTGAGGCTGAGCAAGCACTGAAAAAGCCCATCGTCGCACAGTACGAACAGCAAGGTCACCCCTACTACGCCAGCGCCCGTTTATGGGATGACGGCGTAATCGATCCGGCCCAAACCCGGATGACGGTTGGCCTGGCCCTGGCTGCTGCCTTAAACGCCCCTATTGCCGACACCCGCTTTGGCGTGTTCCGGATGTAATGCTGGAGATTACCTGTAATGGCTGAATCCTACCTGGAGCTGTCTGTATCCCCTCATGGCGTCGCCAGTCTGACGCTGAACCGCCCCGAGGTGCACAACGCCTTTGACGATGTGATGATTGAGCAAATCATCGACGCCTTGCAGCAACTGGCAGACAACCCTGCTGTGCGGCTGCTGCTGCTAAAAGCCAATGGCAAAAACTTTTCTGCCGGTGCCGATTTGAACTGGATGCGATCAATGGCCGCCAAAGATTACCAGCAAAATCTGGACGATGCCGGCCGGCTGGCCGAGTTGATGCGTAGCCTGGATCGCTTTCCAAAACCAACCATCGCCCTGGTGCAGGGTGCGGCTTTTGGCGGTGCTCTGGGGCTGGTGGCTTGCTGTGATATCGCCCTGGCCGAGCCCAAAGCCAGCTTTTGCCTAAGCGAAGTGAAAATTGGCCTGATCCCGGCCGTAATCAGCCCTTATGTGATGCGGGCCATTGGCGAGCGGGCCAGCCGGCGTTATTTTTTAACCGCCGAGCGCTTCTTTGCCGAGGAAGCCCTGCGACTGGGGCTGGTGCATCAGCTGGTCCCTGAAGGCGGTTTAGCCGAAGTGGCCGAAAAACTCTGCCAGCAGCTGCTGCAAAACAGCCCGGCCGCCGTCACTGCGGCCAAGCAGCTGATTGCCGATGTCGACCAGCAGCCCATCAATGCCGCCCTGATTGCACACACCAGCGAAGCCATCGCCCGTATCCGGGTGTCGGCCGAAGGTCAGGAAGGTCTGACTGCATTTCTTACCAAGCGCAGCCCCGCCTGGCTGCCCAAGGATTAACCATGTTTCGTAAAATCCTAATTGCCAATCGCGGCGAAATCGCCTGCCGTATTATCGAAACCGCGCACAAGCTGGGGATCCGCTGTGTGGCGGTTTACTCGGAAGCCGATGCCAATGCCCGCCATGTCAACATGGCAGACGAAGCCTTCTTACTGGGGCCGGCACCGAGCAAAGACTCTTACTTAAAAGCCGATAAAATTCTGCAAATCGCCAAAGCGGCAGGTGCCGAAGCCATCCACCCGGGTTATGGCTTTTTATCGGAAAATGCTGATTTTGCCAAAGCCTGTGACGCTGCTGGTGTGGTCTTTATCGGCCCGCCGGTCGGTGCCATTGAAGCCATGGGCTCAAAAAGTGCCGCCAAAGACATTATGGCCAAAGCCGGTGTGCCGCTGGTGCCCGGCTATCATGGCGATGAGCAGGCACCGGATTTCCTGGCCAAAGAAGCGGAAAAAATTGGCTACCCTTTGCTGCTCAAAGCGGCCTATGGCGGCGGTGGTAAAGGCATGCGGGTGGTGTGGCAGCAAAGTGAGTTTGCCGATGCGCTGGCCGGCGCCAAACGCGAAGCCATGGCAGGTTTTGGCAACGACAAAATGCTGATGGAGCGCTACCTGACCAAGCCGCGCCATGTTGAGATCCAGGTGTTTGCCGACAACCATGGCCATGCCGTTTATCTGGCCGAGCGCGATTGCTCGATCCAGCGCCGTCATCAAAAAGTGATTGAAGAAGCCCCTGCGCCTGGCTTTACTGAAGCCCAGCGTCAATCAATGGGGGAAGCCGCGGTTAAAGCCGCCCAGGCCATTGATTACCGCGGTGCCGGTACCGTTGAGTTTTTGTTCGACGAAGACGGCTCTTTCTATTTTATGGAAATGAATACCCGTTTGCAGGTCGAGCACCCAGTTACCGAGATGATCACCGGCCAGGATCTGGTGAAATGGCAGTTGCTGGTTGCCAGCGGCCAGCCATTGCCGTTGGCGCAGCACGAAGTCAGCCTGCATGGCCATGCCATTGAGGTTCGGGTCTATGCTGAAGATCCAGACAACGATTTCCTGCCGGCTACCGGCAAACTGACCTATCTGCGCCAACCAGAAGCCAGCCGTTATGTGCGTGTTGACAGCGGCGTGGTCGAGAACGATGAAATCAGCCCCTACTACGATCCGATGATCGCCAAGCTGATTGTCTGGGATGAAGATCGTGACCGGGCCATCAGCCGAATGTTGCGGGCGCTGGATGATTACCGCATCGCCGGGGTCACCACCAACCTGAGCTTCCTGACCAGTCTGGTTGAGCATCCGGCTTTTGTCGCGGCCGAGCTCGACACCAACTTTATTGAACACCATCAGGAATCGCTGTTCGCACCAGCCACTAAAGAAAACAACCAAGCGCTGGTGCTGGCAGCTTTGTACATTCTGGAAACGCAAAAGCAACCGCAAAGCTGCAGCGATGCTTTCAGCCCCTGGCAGTTTAGCCATGGCTGGCGTTTGAATGAACAGCCGATGCAACTGCTGAATCTACAGCATCAGGAGCACAGCCATCAATTGCAGCTGCAGCAATTGCAGGATGCGGTGCTGGTGCAGTTGGATGGCCAGCAACTGCGCTGTCAGGCCCGTTTGCAGGGCGATGAGCTGATAGCCACCTTAGGTGAGCACAAAACCCGGGTGCGGATCAGTCAGTATCAGGACACTATCAGTGTCTTTATCCGCCACCATCGCTACGATTTCAGTTATCAGACCGAGCTGCTGACCGAAACCGAGCTGAGCGACGACAGCGGCAGCCTGACAGCGCCGATGAACGGCACCATCGTTGCGGTACTGGTCGAAGCCGGTCAACAGGTCAAAGCCGGTCAAACCCTGGTAGTGATGGAAGCGATGAAAATGGAGTACAGCATCAAAGCCCCCGCCGATGCCACCGTCAAAGCCGTGTTCTATCAGGCTGGTGAATTGGTGCAGGATGGTGCGGAGCTGGTCGAACTGGAGACGGAGGACGCCTGATGCTGCCAACCAAAGTTCGCCTGGTCGAAGTCGGCCCCCGTGACGGCCTGCAAAATGAAGTCGCGGTGTCACTTGCGGCTAAAATCCAGCTGGTCAATCAGCTGAGCGCTACCGGGCTCGATACCATCGAAACCGGGGCTTTTGTTTCCCCCAAGTGGGTGCCGCAAATGGCCGACTCGGCCGAGGTTTTTGCTGGCATCGAGCGCAAGGCCGGTATTTGCTACGCCGCCCTGACGCCCAACCTAAAAGGCTACCAGGCCGCCAAAGCTGCCGGAGCCGATGAAGTGGCCATTTTTGGCGCTGCCTCAGAAGCCTTCAGCCAGAAAAACATCAACTGCAGCATCGACGAAAGCCTGGAGCGCTTTGCGCCGGTGCTGGCTGCCGCCAAAGCCGATGGTATCCGGGTGCGTGGTTATGTCTCCTGCGTGGTGGGCTGTCCCTATCAGGGCGATGTGGCCCCGGCCGAAGTGGCGCGGGTGGCCAAAGCCTTGCTTGATATGGGCTGCTATGAGATTTCACTCGGCGATACCATAGGGGTTGGCACGCCCAAAACCGTTGCTGCGATGCTGGATGCCGTGCTGGCTGTGGTGCCATTAGAGCAGGTGGCGGTGCATTTTCATGATACCTACGGCCAGGCGTTAACCAATATTTACACCGCGCTGCTGCGCGGCGTTGCTGTGATTGACAGTGCGGTCGCAGGCCTGGGTGGCTGCCCTTATGCCGCCGGGGCGTCAGGCAATGTTGCCAGCGAAGATGTGGTTTATTTGCTAAATGGCCTTGGCATTGAGCACGGCGTGGATTTAAATGCATTGGCACAAGCTGGCTGGGACATATGCGCCGAGCTCGGCAAGCCGGTTAGTTCTAAAGTAGGATTGGCATTGCAGGCCAAGTGCCTTAAAAATTAAGCGGAGTTCAGGCTCTTCGGAGTACGCAGGGGTTGCGTATCTTTTGGTGTGACACGTCGTGAACCCTTCCCTGGGGACTCTTGTCAGGCATCCTTGCCTGACAGGCTCACACCAAAAGACACATCCACCCCTGCTCGTTATGAGCAGCGGACATCAGATGTTCGAAGCAATGAGGATTACAGATGGCAGGGTTTAATAAAGTCGTAGAGAGTTACGAAGCAGCGATGGCCGGGCTGGAAGACGGCATGACAGTAATAGCCGGCGGTTTTGGCCTGTGCGGTATTCCGGAAGGCTTGATTGCCCAAATCAAAAAGATGGGTACCCGGGAGCTGACGGTGGTTTCCAACAACTGCGGGGTCGATGGCTTTGGCTTGGGCATTTTGCTGGAAGATAGGCAAATCAAAAAAATGGTCGCTTCTTATGTCGGTGAAAACGCTCTGTTTGAAAAGCAGCTGTTAAACGGTGAGCTGGAAGTTGAACTGACGCCTCAGGGCACGCTTGCTGAAAAAATGCGGGCAGGCGGTGCCGGTATTCCGGCCTTTTTCACCGCCACCGGCTACGGTACTCCGGTTGCTGAAGGCAAAGAGACCCGCGAAATTGATGGCCGTCATTATGTGCTGGAGCCTGCCATTACCGGTGATTTTGCTATAGTGCGAGCCTGGAAAGCCGACCGTTACGGCAACCTGGTGTTCCGCCATACTGCAATGAACTTCAACCCAATGGCGGCCACCGCCGGCAAGATCACCGTGGCCGAAGTGGAAGAGATTGTCGAGCCGGGCGAGCTGGAACCCAGCCAGATTCACACCCCGGGTATTTATGTGCAGCGCGTGATCAAAGGCAACTTTGAAAAGCGCATTGAACGCCGCATGGTTCGTCAAGGTTAAGGAGGCAGCAATGGCTTTATCACGTGAACAAGTCGCTATGCGAGTGGCGCAGGAACTGCAAGATGGCTTCTACGTAAACCTTGGTATTGGTATCCCTACCCTGGTCGCCAACTACGTGCCAGCAGGCATTGAGGTAATGCTGCAATCGGAAAACGGCCTGCTGGGCATGGGCCCCTACCCAACCGAAGCAGAAATCGATGCCGATATGATCAATGCCGGCAAAGAAACCGTGACCGCAGCAACCGGTGCCGCTATTTTCAGCTCTGCTGAGAGCTTTGCCATGATCCGCGGCGGCCATGTCGATTTAACGGTACTGGGCGCGTTTGAAGTCGACCAACACGGCAACATCGCCAGCTGGATGATCCCAGGCAAGCTGGTCAAAGGCATGGGCGGCGCTATGGATTTGGTAGCCGGCGCGCAGAACATCATTGTCACCATGACGCACGCCGACAAGCACGGCAACAGCAAGCTGTTACCGGACTGCACCCTACCCCTGACCGGCGTGGGCTGTGTGAAGAAAATCGTCACCGATCTGGCGGTGCTGGAAGTACGGGATGGCGCTTTCCATCTGCTGGAGCGGGCGCCTGGTATCTCAGTTGAAGAGATTCAGCAAAAAACCGGTGGTAAGCTGGTGGTATCTGGCGATATCCCGGAAATGCAGTTTTAATCGCACAGGGCGCCGACATGGCGCCTTTTTTATTGCAGCGACCACTCATCATTCATCACGTAACATCCAACATCGACACTCTCCACAGATAAAAGTGCTGATTTATTGACCACAAAAAATCATCTGATACAATTAATGCATATCAACTGATAAAGACCACAGCATGCAAACCGTACGAGACTATAACCCACGCCCCTATTACGCCAAACCAGATATCTGGCAGCAAATCGGCATTGCTGAGCGTGGTCCTAAGCTGTATCAGGCACTGCACCAAGGCTTTAACTACCAGGTGTTTGATAAACTGGCAGCACTGTCCACCCTGGATAAAAAGCAACTGGCAGCGGTTTGTCAGTTGGCCCCTGCTACCCTGGCCCGGCGCGCGAGAAGCGGCCGCTTTACTCAGGATGAAAGCGACCGGCTGTATCGCTTTGCCACCGTCTTTGCGGCTGCCAGCAGCTTGTTTGATGGCGATAGTGCTGCCATTAAAGGCTGGCTGACACAGCCCGTGTATGGCCTTGGCGATCAGGCTCCGATTGAGATGCTGGCCACCTCGGCAGAAAGCCAGGCGGTGCTGGATCTGATTGGTCGTTTAGAGCATGGCGTCTTCAGCTGATGCTGCTGTACCGACTGGTGCATCAAAAGTGGGCTGCTCAGGCATTTGATGGCGAAGGTGCCAGGCTCTATGGCGGGCGTTGGAACAGCAAAGGCAACACCTGTATCTACACTGCAGGTTCGGAAGCTCTGGCTATTTTAGAAGTGCTGGTACATTTGAACAACCGAGTAGCACTAAAGCAGTTTCGCTTATTTCAGTTGAGTCTGCCGGACGATGCCTTGCTTAGCCTGAGCTCGCAGCACCTCCCCGCCAACTGGCAGATGCAACCGGCCAGCGCTGAGACCGCCAACATTGGTGACAGCTGGCTGCAAGAACAAGCCAGCCTGGCCCTGGTGGTACCCAGTGTGCTGGCGCCGCGCGAGCACAACATTCTGCTCAACCCAGCCCACCCCGACTACCCAGCCTGCCTCGAGAATCGGATGGAACTGGATTTTATGCCGGATCCACGATTAAGCCGCTGAGCAACTACTTCTGCAACCGGGCCAGCAGGCTGGACGTATCCCAGCGGTTACCCCCCATGCGCTGGACTTCGCTGTAGAACTGATCGACCAGAGCAGTCAGTGGCAGATGGCTGCCATTTTTGCGGGCCTCGTTAAGGGCGATGCTGAGATCTTTACGCATCCAATCAACCGCAAAGCCAAAATCGTATTCGCCTTTGAGCATGGTTTGATACCGGTTTTGCATTTGCCAGGACTGGGCAGCGCCCTGTGAAATCACCTCCACCACAGCGGCAGCATCCAAACCGGCGTTTTGGGCAAAATGCAGCCCTTCCGCCAGGCCTTGAACTACACCAGCGATGCAAATTTGATTGACCATTTTCGCCAATTGACCAGCACCAGCCGGTCCCAGCAGCTTGCAGCAGCGAGCATAGGCTTGCATCACCGGCTCGGCTTTGGCATAGGCCTCGCTGTCGCCGCCGACCATAATGGTCAGCACCCCGTTTTCAGCCCCGGCCTGGCCGCCGGATACCGGTGCATCCAAAAAGCCAATGCCTTGCTCAGCACAAGCTGCCGCCAGCTCACGGGCCAGCTCAGCTGAAGCGGTGGTGTGATCGATCAGCACCGAACCAGGCTGCATGCTAGCCAGCACCCCATGTTCGCCATAGACCACAGAGCGCACATCGTCGTCATTACCCACACACAGGAACACCAGCTCGGCACCCAGTGCCGCTTCTGCCGGAGTACTGCCATGTAAGCCACCATACTGCTGCGTCCACTGTCCTGCTTTTGAACTGGTGCGGTTATACACCCTGGTCTCATGACCGTTCTTTTGTAAAAAACCGGCCATTGGGAACCCCATCACACCCAAACCAATAAAGGCGACTTTTTTGCTGTTTGCGGAATTTGTCATACCAGTGTCTTACTTCTGTCGTAAACTATGTAGTGGCGCTAAGCGTACAAAGATGGCCGCAAAAAAGCAAAAACCTTTTGGGGAAGAACGGATGAACAACCTGCATCACTTTACCGTGAAAGACGCACAGGGCAAGCCTGTCGACTTATCACAGTACAAAGGCAAAACCGTATTGGTGATCAATACCGCCAGCCAGTGTGGCTTTACACCTCAGTACCAGGAGCTGGAAAGCCTGTATCAAACCTATAAAGATCGCGACTTCGTCATTCTGGCCTTTCCCTGCAATCAGTTTGGTGGTCAGGAGCCCGGCTCGGATCAGGAGATCCAGCAGTTTTGCCAGCTTAATTATGGCGTCAGTTTTCCGGTCATGGCAAAAGTACAGGTGAATGGTCCTGAAGCCGAACCCTTGTTTGAGTTCCTGAAAAACCAGGCCCGAGGCTTGCTAAAAACCCGTGCCATCAAATGGAACTTCACCAAATTCTTAGTCAATACCAAAGGCGAGGTTGTTAAGCGCTATGCCCCACGCACCAAGCCACTGGCACTCAAACAGAGTATCGACGAATTACTTCAGCAATAAAGTATGCGTTGATCAATCGCAACAAAACTTGCACTGTTTTTGCTACACTCTGTACAAACTGAAAAAGGACATCCGATGAAAGTTACTGTATACAGTGCAAAAAAATACGATCAACAAGCCTTTAGCCGCTGGGCTGATGCTGCTCTGGATTTTCATTATTTGGAGCTAAAGTTAAACCCGGATACGGTGGCATTGGCCGCAGGCAGCAGCGCCATATGCGCTTTTGTAAACGATGATTTATCAGCACCTGTGCTGCAAGCCTTGCATGATGAAGGCATACGGATGATTGCCTTGCGCTGTGCTGGGTTTAACAATGTCGATTTGGACGCAGCCAAACAGCTCGGTATTCAGGTGGCCCGGGTACCCGCCTACTCGCCAGAAGCCGTCGCTGAACATACCGTTGGTATGATGCTGACACTCAACCGTAAACTGCACAAAGCCTACAACCGGGTACGGGACGATAACTTTTCGCTTGATGGTTTGCTCGGCTTTAATATGCACGGCAAAACCGTTGGCCTGATAGGTACCGGCCGTATTGGCAAAGCGACGGCAAAAATCTTGCTGGGCTTTGGCTGCAACCTGCTGTGCCACGATCTGTACGAAGATGCCGAACTAAAACAGCTGGGTGCACGCTATGTGCCCCAGCCTGAATTGTACCGTGCAGCCGATATCATCAGTTTGCACTGCCCACTAACCCCGGAAAGCCGTTATCTGATTAATCAGGATAGCCTGGAACTCATGAAGCAGAATGTTATGCTGATCAATACCAGCCGTGGCGGCTTGATTGACACCAAAGCAGTGATTCAGGCACTAAAAAGCCGAAAAATTGGTTATCTGGGGCTGGATGTGTACGAGCAGGAAGCCGATTTATTCTTTGAAAACTTATCAGAAATGGTGATCGACGACGATGTTTTTAAGCGCTTGCTCACCTTCCCCAACGTGTTGATCACTGGCCATCAGGCCTTTTTTACCGAAGAGGCCATGCAGCAAATCAGCCAGATCACCAGTGACAATCTGATGGCTTTTGCCAAAGGCAAAGCCAGTGGCAATGAGCTCTGTTGAGCTGGTAGCTAAAAAGCGAGCCATTTGGCTCGCTTTTTAATGATCAGAAAAACTCATCCAGATACGAATCGTCGTAATCATCCTGCTCTGGTGGATTGCCATCGTAAATTTCGTACAACCGATTTTGCAAATAAGCTTCGCGGATAAAAGCGTAGGGATCAAAAGAGTCTTCCAGCAAGTGCTCCATCGACATCGCTTTTTCACGCTGTGTAAGGCCTGTCAGAACATAACGGGTAATGGTAAGCGGCGTATTGAAAAGACCTAGTGGTGAATAAAAAGCATCGACCAAATCACCACCGGTGTCACGCACCGTAGAAGGGCCGCGTGCCGGCACCATCAGAAAAGAACCTTCACCCACGCCCCAAACCGCCAGCGTTTGACCAAAGTCTTCACGTCTTTCCTGCAAGCCTATTTTGGTAGCAACATCAAAAAGCCCAAAGACCCCGATGGTACTATTGACTAAAAAGCGTCCCGCAGTGATTGCCATACTGGATGGCTTGCCTTGCAAGGTAGCATTAACGAAGCTATCAGGCTCACGTAAGTTGGTAAGAAAATTATCCACCCCCCGCCTGGCAGGTGTTGGTACTACCTTCATGTAACCAACTGTCGCTGGCCGCACTATACCCGGATCCAGCACCTCGTAATTCAACTCCCACATGGCGCGGTTAAAGCCCTCTAACGAGTCACGCGGGTCCCGTTCAACGGGCGGCTCCTGGGGGGCACTGGCACAGGCCATCAGACCCAAAGTCACACAACACAAAGTTGCCAGTTTCATAAAGTACTTTGTTCTCAAGATCTGTCCTCTTTTCTTCACCTGGCTACACAACTAATCAGCCTGTAGCCGTAACGATACCTGCACTTTACCATCATTGAATAACTGTGGTGCTGAAACCACCTCAAAACTACCTTGTCGATCATCGACGGTACCACTAGGAGAGAAACGAGCCACGACTTCCACATCATCAATACTGGCCAAAGTCCAGCCTGGCTGCATTGCCATCTCTTCAGTTAACATTAATTGCAGTTCTCCAGCAGGTACCGGAATACGTTGTGCGGCTACGGGCAAGGCCGGGCCATCGGGCTGACGGACAAATACAAAGACACTGGCATCTGGATACTGTTGTCGTAACGTCTGATCTACATCCAGCGTTAAGAGCACCACACGCTCTTGCCGGGCACTAACTTCATGTCCTAACTCCTGCAATTTTTCCAGCACCACCGCATAGCGCGGATCGCTAGTTGGCAAGCGGTCAAGTAAGATGGTCCAGGCTGCGGCAGCCTCTGTCATATCGCCTTTTTCATAAGCGACATAAGCCAGTAAGGACAAAGCGTCCAGATTATCCGGCTCAGCCGTTAAGGCCCGCGCTAAAGCACGACCTGCTTTAGCCAGCTTATCATCGCCCCCAACCACTAACAGAGCCTGGCTGTAGCTGATCAAAAGCGCTGGCCGGTTGGGAGTCATCTGCAGGGCTTTTTCAAAAGCATCAATGGCATCCAGCATAAAACCTTGCGACAACCAGATACGCCCCAACAAGAACCAGGCTGCCGCATCATCGCCATCCCGTGCCAGCTTGGTACGAAGAGCCAAACCAAAGCGGGCCAGTTCTTGCTCGCTCAGGGGTTCGCCACGCTCCAACAAAGCACGCTCACCGTATTCAGGTAACTTTTGCTGAGCCAGTTGCCAATCGGCAAGCTCACGGTAATGACCGTTCCAACTGTAAATACCAGCAACCATCAAGACCAGAGCAGCACTTAAACCACCGTACCAACGCCAACTGCTGTGAGAGGCTTTCAGTTCCATTGCTCTGGCTTCTTGCTCCAGAAATTGCTGCTTCAACTCATTGGCTGCACTGTCAAAGTCTTGCTCTGCCAGCTCGCCGGCATCGCGCGCTGAAGCCAACAAATCCATCCGTTCAGCAAACAATTGCGCCGGAGTTTGCTGCTCACCAGCCCTGACAGTACGAGGCCAGGCAAGAAATACAATACTAAGGGCCAGCATCAGCACTGCCCCCACTACTAACTGCCAGATCATTATTTTTTACTCCGGTAAGCGTCGATAATGGCATCCAGTTCCCGCTCCAGCGCCGGATTGGATACCTCAGGAGTTTGTACGATTTGTCGGCGGCGCAGCATGTACCACAGCATCAGGGCCAACAGCAACACAGGTAACACCCACAGCAGGATCGTCAGCGGATTTAGTGGTGGGCTGTAATGCACAAAGTTACCGTAGCGGTCGACCATAAACTCAATGACCTCTTGCTTTGTGTGCCCTTGCTGCACCAGCTCGTAAGTTTTAGTGCGCATATCAATCGATACCACGGCATTGGAATCCGCAATATTCTGATTCTGACACTGTGGACAGCGAAGTTGTTGCACCAGCTCCTGATAGAGTTGCCGCTTAGCGTCATCTTCAAATGGCAGAATTTCCTGACCAGCCCAAAGTGGCAGACTGCAAAACAGCATCAAAAGTATGACTAAGCGGCTCATGGTTGAGCTCCCAACTGAACCAGACTTGTCTGCTGTAATTGCTCAAGCGCAGGCTCAAATTTTTGCCGCCATACCCGTGGATTGATATCACCAACATGGTGCATACGAATTTTACCCGTTGCATCCACCAGGAACGTTTCAGGTGAACCCGACACCCCTAGATCCAATGATAAACGACGGTTTTCGTCCAGGATATTGAACTGATAGGGATTGCCAAAGTAAGCCAGCTCACGCTGCACATCCCGCTGCAATTGCCCCAGGCTGAAGTGATCGCCAAAGGCTGGATCGACGGGTAAAGGATAATACAAGCCAACGACCTTGATGCCTTGCTCTTTCAGTTCAGTCATAAAACCTAACTGAGCTTTACAAGTCGGGCACCAGACGCCCCAAACACTCAGTAAAAAAGGTTCGCCGGTGAGCAACTCGCGATTCCAACGCTGTTCGGGTTGCATTAAATCCGGCAAGTCAAACTCGGGCAAAGGCCGGTTTAGTAAAACTGAGTCTCTGGTCCAGGGATCGGAAAACAAACCGGTGAATAAAAACACCGAGACCCCCAGAAAAATTGCCAGTGGCGCAAAGAACAACCATTTACGCATGGGCCAGCTCCTTGTGCTTATCTGACAGCTCACCGGCCTGAGGCACAGTGTCCCGGCGCAATACTTTACGGCGATAGCGCACATCCAGCAAAGACCAGGTTGCCCCTATGGCCATCAGCAAGCCACCCAACCAGATCCAACGGACAAAGGGTTTGACCTGCACTTTAAACGACCAGGCATCTCCCGGTAGAGCTTCGCCTAAGGAGACATAAAGATCCCGGCTTAAACGGGCATGGATCGCGGCTTCGGTCATCACCGTGCGCTGAATGGTGTAAAAACGCTTTTCAGCATGCAGGTTGGTGATAAAACGACCATCCCGTTCCACTTTAAGATCAGCCGCTTCACCACCATAGTTAGGTCCATCCAGCTTGTACAGATCGAGCAAGGTGAATTCATAGCCAGATAAAGTGACGGTATCGCCTACCTGCATCCGTACATCTCGCTCGACACTGTAGGTGGTGGTCATGGCAATACCAATCACCAACACCGCAAAACCAATGTGTGCTGTAGTCATGCCATAATGGCTGGCACTAAGCTTACGAATACCAGCCAACCCCTGCCCAAACTGACGAATTCGCTGCCCAACCTCGCCCAAAGCCGACATACCAACCCAGGCCCCGAGCAACAAGCCAAGCAAAGCAACATTGGCTTGTACCGATTGCGTCGCTGCCATCAGACCAACCGCGACCATCAATGCAGCTACGGCAACCATTGCCAGAGGTGGTATTAGTGGCTGCCACTTTTGCTGTTTCCAACGTACCCAGGGGCCAAGCCCAAGCAGCAAGCTAAATGGGATGGTCAGATAAAAGAACATCGCATCAAAGAAAGGTTCCCCAATGGAAATGGATCCAAGGCCCAGCTCCTGATGGAACAATGGCAGCAGAGTGCCCAAAAACACCACCAAGGTGGCAGTTAGCATAAAGACATTGTTGCCCCACAGCATGACTTCACGGGAAAACAGTTGATACCGTGCCTGGCTGCGAACTGAGCGCATCCGCAGCGCATAAAGCAGCAAAGAGCCACCGATGACAATCAGCAAAAACACCAACAGGAACATACCACGACTTGGATCGGTAGCAAAAGAATGCACCGATACCAGCACACCGGAACGAACTAAAAAAGCACCCAGTAAACTAAGTGAAAAAGTAGCCAGTGCCAGCAGCACGGTCCAGGATTTAAAGGTTCCCCGCTTTTCTGTCACTGCCAGCGTATGAATAAGGGCTGTGCCAACCAACCAGGGCATAAAGGAGGCATTCTCTACCGGGTCCCAGAACCACCAACCGCCCCACCCCAGCTCTTTGTAAGCCCACCAACTGCCAAGCATGATACCGAGCGTGAGAAACATCCAGGCTGCTAACGTCCATGGCCGAGCCCAACGCGCCCAGGTGCTATCAAATTTGCCGCCAAGCAAGGCAGCAATGGCAAAGGCAAAAGATACTGCAAAACCAACATAACCCATATACAGCAAAGGCGGATGAATGATCATGCCAAAATCCTGCAGCAGCGGGTTCAGATCATTGCCCTCCACCGGGAAGTACGGCAGGCTACGTTCAAAAGCATTGGACATAAAGAGTGAGAAGGCAATAAAACCAACGCCAATCCAGCCCATAATGCCTAAAATCCGCCCTTGCATTAAAAGCGGCAGTTGCTTTGAAAACAAGGCAACCGCGGCGGTCCATAATGTTAGGATCCATACCCAAAGCAACATGGAGCCTTCATGAGAGCCCCAGGTTGCAGTAAGCTTGTAATACCAAGGCAATACCGAGCTTGAATTGGAGGCAACATTGATCACCGTAAAATCATCGGTGTAAAAAGCATAGCTCAGCGCTACAAAAGCCAGGCCAGCAAACAAAGCGGCTGCCAGGGCTAAGGGCTTACCAAGCATCAACGCTCGTTCATTACCGGTGTAACTGCCACACAGCGGCACCACCCCCAGTAACAAAGACAAAGCAAAAGAGAAAGTCAGTGCCAGTTGGCCAAGTTCAGGGATCATCAGTAACCCCCTGCTGACTCAGTCGCAGTTTGCTGCGATGGCGGCACGTGCTTGATACCTTTTAAGGCTTTGGCCACTTCGGGCGGCATATATTCTTCATCGTGCTTGGCCAGTACTTCCGACGCACGAATCAAGCGCTCTTCAACCAGATGGCCTTGTGCTACGATGCCTTGCCCTTCACGAAACAAGTCCGGCAAAATGCCGTTGTATTCTACCGTCACGGTTGGGCCGGTATCGACCAGATCAAAGCGCACCAGCAAGGAATCCGGATCACGAACCACCGAGCCTTCAACCACCACGCCACCAATACGCAAGCGCTGGCCTATTTCTGGCCGAATTTTATCTGCACCTATCCCCTCGACCAACTGGGTGGGGGTATAGAATAAATTGATGTTTTGCTGCAGCGCGTACAACATAGCACCTATGGAGCCGGCTACCAAAGCTAACATTGCTACGATGGACCACAACCGTTTCTGTCGTCGTGCATTCATGGATGTTCAGTCTCCTGATACTGCTTAATGCGTTGTGCCCGCGCCAACTTCTGGCGAAAGCTCTGATGAAAGGCCTTCATTTCCCAGAAACAGTAACCGACCAGGCCAATCAATAAACCATAGGTCAAACCATATGCTAACCAAATGAAAAAGCCGTAGCCCCCCATGGCCAGAAAATCACTGAAACTATCAAACTGCATTAGTGTCCTCCCAGTGTGGACCGAACCCAGGGGCGATGCTGCTCATGTTCTAAAATAGCAGTGCGCAAACGCAGGCAAACTAAAGCCAGCATCAGCAGGTAGAAACCCAGCAAGCTAATCAACAAGGGCCACAGCATGCTTGGATGCACTGACGGACTATCAAACTTAGTGATGCTCGCTCCCTGATGCAGGGTATTCCACCACTCTACCGAAAAATGAATAATCGGTACATTCACAATGCCAATCAGCGCTAGCAAAGACGCGACCTTGCCGCCAGTCTGACGATCAGAAAAAGCGCCATAGAGAGCGATCACACCAAGGTAGAGAAACAACAAAATTAATTGTGAAGTTAAGCGCGCATCCCACTCCCACCAGGTACCCCACATCGGTTTACCCCAGGCCATGCCAGTAAGTAAAGAGATTGCGGTAAAGACGGCACCAATAGGAGCAATGGCCAACACAGACCACTGCGCCACTTTGACCTGCCAAACCAATGCAATAAAAGCGGCAATCGCCATCATGGTATAGGTGCTCATAGACAGCAAAGCAGCGGGAACATGGATGTAAATAATACGAACTGTATCAAACTGCTGGTAATCCGGTGGAGCAAACACTAGCCCCCATATATTCCCAAACAACAAGATAGAAACGGCCGACAGCATCAGCCAGGGGAACAAACGCCCACAAAAATGGTAGAGGGTTTCAGGTTTAGCAAGTGGGTGCAACCATTTAAACATACTAACTCACATTAATCCGCAAAGCACTGGCTACAGCCAGCGGCACCAAAGCCAACGCTAAAAAAAGCATGGCAACCAGAATAGCAAGTTGTCCACTGTAGGGTAGCCCCATACTGGCAGCTTCAATTGCTGCACTGGCAAAAATCAGCAATGGGATATACAGCGGCAAAATCAGCAACGCCAGTAAAATACCGCCTTTATCGGCAGACATAGTCAGCGCTGCACCAAGTACGCTCAGAATACTCAGCAAAGGTGTCCCCAGCAGCAGGGTCAGCATCATGGCAACAAAAGCCGCTGACTCAACACCAAGTAACATAGCAACAACAGGCGATAGCAATACCAGCGGCAAACCTGTGCT
Source organism: Alkalimonas mucilaginosa (assembly GCF_036327005.1). Classification (NCBI taxonomy): domain Bacteria; kingdom Pseudomonadati; phylum Pseudomonadota; class Gammaproteobacteria; genus Alkalimonas; species Alkalimonas mucilaginosa. The sequence goes on along the minus strand of NZ_JAUGZK010000009.1, from coordinate 96,487 downwards.
TAACCAGTTTGCGGCAGCTTTTGCCAGTACAAATGCCATCAATCCTTGCCTGGATGCAACCAACTGCTCTATCACGCCATTGCGGTAATCATCACGAAACAACCGCTCTGCAGCCAACAATACACTGAGTAGCGCAGCAATCCATACAATACCAGGGGCCATTATACGTAACTGATTTGGCTCTGGTCCAACCCCTAATGGGAACAAAGTCAGTACAATGATAAAAAACAATAACGGATTCAGCCAATCAGCTTTCTGTCGCCCCAATAAAACCAGCTCCCGGCGTAAAAAAGTCATTACCATCGGTACGCCAGCTCCATAGTTCTTAAACTGGGAAAATCCTGACTCAAGGCTTGATGCGTGGTCACGATAATAGCCCCTTCAGCGGCCAGGTGTTGATGAAAGCATTGCTGTAAACGCTGGATGGCTTGCTGATCTAGTGCCGTAAAAGGCTCATCAAGGATCCATAGAGGAGCTTTGGTTAACCAAAGACGGGCCAGGGATACCCGCCGTTGCTGGCCAGCAGATAACATACGGCAAGGCACATCTTCTAAACCGGCCAGCCCCAGCGAACCTAAAAGCTGCATGCTATCGCTGTAGGGTAATTGGTAAGCCGCCCGCCAAAAAGCGATATTCTCCATTGCTGTCAATTGCTCATGAATACCGCTGTGGTGGCCGATATAACATAAAGAAGCAGCATAGTGTTCAGCCTGCACTGCCAAGGGTTGGCCCTGAAATAAGATCTCTCCATCATCCGGAGTGGACAAACCGGCCAGCAGGCGTAACAATGAACTTTTACCTGCGCCATTTTTACCTTGTATTTGCAACAGCTGGCCAGGTGACAACTCAAGATCAAGCGCTTGGAACAGTACTCTGTCCTGGCGGATACAACTTAAACCGCGGGCGCGTAGAAAGTCGGTCACTATGGCCTCCTGTAAATTTGCGCGGATCTTACCATATTCCAACTGGAATACGAACGCATCAGGACAGCACAAGCATGGTAAAAATGACAAAAACATGAACCCGATCAAACTTGAGCCGCTACTACAGGTTGCAGCTAACGGACGGAGCAGCAGTGCTGTTATTACATTGCAACCAGAAAAAAGCTATCACGGCGTTTTGCTGACCGATCCGGTACAGGGTGCCCGTTTGTTGCAACTATCAACCAGCCAGGGAATACTTCAGCTACACTTGCCCAAAAGTATGTCAGCCAACAATGGCACGCCAATGCAAGCCAGCTTTCAACAACTACCAGATGGCCGTATTCAAATTCATATTCAAACCAAAGGTGAAGCGCTGCAAAGCTTTCCATTGAATCAACAGCAGGCTCTGACTCTGGCTCTGAACTGGTCTCATACCGGCCACTCCAGCCCTCCAACAGGAGCTGTCAGTTCGGCAACACAGTTGGTGGTAGAGCTTCTTAGCAATCCGCAACAAAGTCAGATCAAGCTTCCACAAGGCCCGGTATTGACTCTGCCAGATGCACTGCACCGAACGATTCAATCCCTCTTGGCACAACACCCACAGGCACGGGTCCAGACAAGCATCAGTCTTGGCACAGGACAAGAGCCCAGTTTATTTCTTGATATCCAACCCAAAGTACAACCAAAATCTGCGCTGGCACCAGCGGCTATGCCACTCTCAACTGGCAGTACAAATGAGCCGGCTATTGCAAAGGCCAGCCCCCGGCCTCTCTACCAGCAACTGACATTGCCAACACAGTTGCAGCAGCAATTGCTGCATAGTCTGGCACAGAGTATTCAACAGCATGCTTTACCTGCCCGTATGCAGCAACAATACCTGCAATTGGGTGGCTTGATGATGCCATTGCCACAAGTGCGACTGCCATCTGGTAGCTATCAGATTGCCCTGCAGCAGGAATCTCAGCACTGGCAATTGCAGTTTCAATCGCATCACAAATACGACCAAAAGCTGATACTTGCCCCCGAAGCATTTAACCGCCCTGTACAATGGCAACAAGGTATCTTGCAGAAGAGTCCCGCCTCAGCTCCACAACCAACTGCGCGGCTGTTATTGGATGCTGCCTGGCGCTCGTTATTGCCCGTGCTGGCGGATAGTCCCGCTCGGCTGGCCAGTTTGCCAGAACTTCCGCCAGAGCTACAACAAGCGTTGCAACAGATCCGCCAACAGTTACCCGGACCACAGCAGGTGCTGCCTGCCGCACAAATACAACAGCACCTCCAGGCCATACTGCAGTTCCATCCCTTGCAGCAACCAACACAACATAGCAGCAGCGCTGCCGGCACCCTGGCTATCGCCATTCAATTGCTGCTCGGTAAATTAAGCCAGCGTCCTGCTTCAACTGCTTTGCAAAGCGCAGGACAACGCTTAACCCCATTGCTGCAACAGCTGGACTCGCAAAGTGCTGGTCAGCTGTTGCGTCAACTAGCAAGCCACAGCAATGCTATACAACAGAGCCAACTCGCCAGTGCTGAATTGCAACAGCAAACTCCCAATCAGTTTTTGTTGCAACTGCCCATTCAACTGGAGCAACAAAGCACTCAGCTACAACTAAAAATTGAACAACGCGAGGAGTCATCGTCGGCAACTGGTAACAAAGCCCGTATATGGCAACTCACCATGCACTTCGATTTACTGGAGCTGGGCAAGTTGATGGCCACAGCCCGCTTGCAGGAGAATCGTTTAAGCTTGCAGATTTACACAGAGCAAAGCCAGGCACAGACACTGGCTAAGCAATTTATGCCATTATTAACTGAACGCCTGGTGGCCCAGGGCATTACCGTAGAACAAGCCGAATGCCAGCTTGGTATAGTACCTGACACTTTATTCTCTAAGCACAGCAGCTTGATTACCGTGCAAGCCTGAGGAGTTTGACGATGAAAAAAGAAAAGTCGGCCACCGCACTCAAGTACGATGGCAAAGCTGCCCCCAAAGTGATTGCAAAGGGCCACGGTGAGCTCGCTGAAGACATTCTGGCTGTTGCCAGAGAGCACGGCGTTCTGGTGCACGAAGATGAAGAGCTAATTAAGTTACTCAGCCAGATTGAACTGGGTGACTCTATACCCAAAGAGCTGTATGTAGTTATCGCCGAACTGATTGCTTTTTCGTATGTATTGCAAGGAAAATTCCCGGATAAATGGCACAACATCCATCAGCGCATTGATTTGAAAACTTAAGACTTTTGCTGATGCAGGTTATACAGCAACTCGGCTTCAGCCCTTGGCAATTCACACTCGCGCATGATCTCTTCCAAATCAGCTCCAAGCTGTACCATCTTCATCGCTCTGCTGTATATTTTGGATTCAGGCTCTGTCAGTTGCAGCGCTTGCAACTGCTCCCCTTGCGCCGCCAGCAATTGCTGTTGTTCAAGCAGCCGCGATTCCAGATCCAGTACCCGTTGACCAACACCGATAACCCCAGACCGTAACTCGGCTAATTCAGCTCGAAGCAAAGAAAGCTGCTGCTCATGCTCATCTGCCGGAGCCTGTTGCAACAAGCTGTCAGTTACATCGGTCTGCTGCATGGCCGCAAGCAGGAAGCTGCGCCATAGCAGCCATGCTACCAGCAATGTCAGTGCCACCAGCCACCAAACCATCATGCGACTACCTCATTACAAAGCGCTAACTTCATCCCACTCTTCGTCCGTCAGCAATTTGTTCAAATCCACCAAAATCAGCAACTCGCCATCACGGTTGGTAACGCCCTGAATAAACTTCGCACTTTCATCATTGCCAACATTCGGAGCCGTATCTATTTCCGATACTTTCAGATAAACCACTTCGGCTACACTATCGACCAAAATACCTATCACTTGCTTATCGGACTCAATGATGACAATACGCGTGTTATCAGTAATATCTGAACCATCCAAACCAAAACGCGTGCGGGTATCAATCACGGTAACCACATTGCCGCGCAGGTTTATAATTCCAACAACATAATCTGGTGCTCCGGGTACCGGAGCAATCTCGGTATAGCGCAAAACTTCCTGCACCTGCATAACATTGATGCCATAGATCTCATCCTGCAACTTGAAAGTGACCCACTGCAGAACCTGATCACCGTCTGCTGAATCTTTTGCGCTCTGCTTTGCTACATTACTCATTCCTGCTCCTCATCCGCGGGTTGTATAGCCCACAGTATTCAGCTTACTTCTATCGCCCTTGCCCCTGCTGTAACAAGCCAACTAAAGCATCCACATCAAGTAAAGCACACATGTGCTGCTTTATCAGCCCAGCCAACCAGGGCCGTTTGCCCGCTGCTTCTCGCCACTTTACGTCATCTTGAGATAAAGTCACTGTATTAATCAGTTTATCACAAGCTAAACCCCACGCACTGTTACTTAACATTATAACATATTGATACTGATGCGATTCAGCTTGTTCAAGCGTAAATTTTTCTGGCATCACCCAAAGCCCGGTATCGACCACATTGATTTTTTGCTCTCGTTGTAACATCACCCCTTTAAACCAGGCGGGGTTACCAGGCATGGTGTTGATTGATGTTAACTTGTGAATCCCACCTAATTCTTTTAAAGGCAAAGCAACCGTCAAGCCAGCCACACTAAAGAACAGCGCTTGAAAATCCCCCTGCCGGTAAGATTTCTCCGTCAGCACCTGTTCGGCTGTAAATCCAGGCTGTGATTTACGGCTGACCACAGCTTGCTGCAGCTCTGCAGTATCGAGTTTTGGTGCAACAGCCGGCTTTGTTTCTTTTGGCTCCACCGGGACCAGTGCAGCTTTGCGCACAATAGCAGGCTCTGCAGCTACCTTGGTGGTGGTGACTTTCGCCAGCAAAGATTCAAGTTTCTGTTTAACGTCCGGCTCTTGCCGCGTCAGCTGTTGCGGCACGTCGTCGTCAGTTAGTAAAGCAGTCAGATAATGCTGCATGACCTTTTTGCTGGCATAGCGATCAGACATGCGCTGACTCCGCCGACAACTGCAATAAATAACTTAGCAGCGTGTTGTAAGCAAAGACGCCCCGCGAACGTGGTGCGAAAACTGATGGTGGTGTTTGCGCAAGGCTTGCGTCCCGAAATTTGGTATCCACGGGTATCACGGCCGACCAGACTTTATCCTTGTACTTGGCTTTTAGCTCCTTGTAGGCTTCCAACGATGCTTTGGTGCGCTTATCGTACATGGTAGGTACAATGGTAAAGCTGTAGTCTTTTTGCTGGGAATGCTTCATCAATCCCATTGTTGCGATCATGCGTTCCAGGCCTTTAATCGCCAGAAACTCAGTTTGCACCGGTACCAATACCCGGTCACTGGCAGCAAGTGCATTGACCATCAAAACCCCCATCACCGGTGGGCAATCCAACAAAATGAAATCGTAATCCTTAGTCAGCTTGGCTAATGCTTTCTTTAAAATAAGCCCCATGCCATTTTTATTACCTAATGATCGATCGAGCGTTGCCAATGCCATGGAGGAAGGCAAAATATCGAGTTTGTCCATACCACTTGGGCAGAGCGACTGCAGGATCTCTTCCCGGGTGATATCTTTGCCACGAATAAAAATATCGTAAACACTCACTTCCAGCTCTTCCGCATCAATACCGAAATAATAGGTCATGGATGCATGAGGATCGATATCGACCAAAAGAACCCGATGTCCCCGCTCGGCCAGTAAGGCTCCAAGCGTGACTGTGGTAGTAGTTTTACCAACCCCACCTTTCTGATTTGCTATTGTCCATACCACCACATCAAGGTTCCTGCTGTTGCTGCGAAGGCTCTGTTTGCTCTTCGTCCCGAGTTGTAATTCGAATGCCACCACCTGGTAGCCTGATCACCCGAATGCTGCCATCATCCTGCGTCATACTTTCCAGTTGTTGGATCACTTCCGCTGGGATCTCTGTCGGGGGTTCCGCCAGATCAATCGTAGCGTCTTCGGCCCGGTAGCCATACTTGGAAATAGCTATCACGACCCGCCGATTCTCCGCCCGCCCTTGCGGGGTCGAATTATCTGCTGTCGGGTAATACTCGCCATAGCCTTCGATGGCCATACGCTGCGGTGCTACTGCCAAATCCTGCAACAACCGCAGCACCGACGTCGCCCGGGCAACCGATAACTCCCAGTTGGATGCAAAGAGCTCGTTATTGATTGGCACATCATCAGTATAGCCACGAACCCGGATAAAGTTGTTGATTGGCACTATGATGCTGGCAATTTCATCCAGCACGGCCCGAGCGGATAGAGTCGCAGTTGCACTGCCGCTAGGAAATAATAAGCCACTGTTCAGTTCGATGGTCAACCAGTTGTCATCCTGCTCAACTTTTGCCAGACCCTGTTCCATTAAATGCGCTAAGGCTTCTTGCAACTCTGTTTCCAGCGAACTTAAAGGTGAGCCCAGTAAACGCTCAGTGACATCCGATAACTCCGTGGCATCAGCAACCAACTCAGGGCCTTTGGCAGGCTCCAGTGACGCACCATACAAATCCAGCTCACTCTGCGGGCCTGGCTCCAGCAACACAGAGGTACCTTCCACGCCGGTGCCACTTCGATCCGGTCGCTCAAATATTTTCGTCAGGGTATCGGATAAAGCACGGTACTCTTCGTCTTTAACAATCGACATGGCGTACAACACGACAAATAAAGCGAACATTAACGTCATGTAATCGGCGTACGACACCAGCCATCGATCCAACTCTTCGGCTTCAACTTTCTGGTGTTTGTTCTTATGCCGGTACATAACCGTTGTTACCCCGCACGGTAGGCATTCAATTTGCGCTCAATGGTGCGGGGGTTTTCACCATAGGCAATAGAGATTAGGCCTTCAACTATCATTTCATGATGCAATGTATGCTGATGCACCAGATTTTTCAGTTTATTTCCTACTGGTACAAAAATTAAATTTGCGAAACCAACACCATAAATCGTCGCAACAAAAGCGGTCGCAATACCCAGACCTAGTAACTCTGGTTCGGTAATATTGGCCATGGCTTGAATCAACCCCAGTACGGCCCCAACAATACCAATGGTCGGGCTATAACCTCCCATGGCTTCAAAAATTTTCGCCCCACGAAGCAGGCGCTCACGCTCCAACGTCAGCTCTGCATCCAGCGTATCTTGAAGGACTTTGGGATCAACGCCATCCACCAGCAAATTAAGCCCACGATGCACAAAAGGGTCTTTTTCTTCCAATGCAATATTTTCCAAAGCCAGAAAACCACTGCTACGGGCTGCATTGCTCCACTCGATAATGCGATCCACCATGCTGGTGGTTGGTAAGTTGTGCCCTCTAATTACCCAGGGCAACAGTTGAAAACCCAGCTTAAATTGTGGCAAAGGGGTTTGTATCATCACTGCCCCCACAGTGCCACCCACCACAATAATAAATGCCGGCAAATGCAGCAGAGTGAGGATGGAGCCCCCCTCCAGCGCAAAGCCTCCCACGACCCCTACGATGGCAACAAAAAAACCTATTAACGCAAGTTTATCCATGCATCACTTCAGCTATTAATTTACTGGCAGACTCTTCCAGGCTAACTTCTACATCCATTAAGCCGGCTGCTGCAACTGCCTGGGGCATGCCATAGACAACGCAACTGGCTTCATCCTGAGCCCAGATCCGAGAGCCATATTGTTTAAGTAAACGAGCGCCTTCACGCCCGTCGGAACCCATGCCGGTTAAAATGACGGCCAACACCTGATCACGATATACCCGGGCAGCACTGCCAAAAGTAATATCCACGCTTGGCTTAAAAGTAATCCGGGGTGAGTCATCGTCTTTGATACGAAGCTTGGCTTGTTCAGCTTTGCCTTCCACCAGCATTTGCTTACCACCTGGCGCTAAATAAGCCACACCAGGTTTCAATACATCATTGTCTTCAGCTTCCTTGACTGAAATTTTAGCCAAACCGTTCAAACGGGAAGCAAAAGCACCGGTAAATGCAGCTGGCATATGCTGAATCAAGATGATAGGCACCGGAAAGTTCGCTGGTAAAGCAGTGATAATCTTTTGCAATGCAACAGGACCTCCGGTAGAAGTTCCGATAGCAAGTAATTTGTAACTTTTACCACTGGCTTTAAAAGTGGGCCCCGTAAGCGGCCGGGAAGGAGGTGGGCTCTCTTTCATCCGCTCTGAAAGTTTAGGCCGTTCAAAGCTGGTACGGGTTAGTGCAGGCCGCGCGGTTTCAACAGAGCGACTACTGAGTCGGCGACGGGCTACAGCCTTCACACGTTGACGCAATAGAGTTACAGCCTCATCTCTGTCTCTGGCGATATCCTCAAACTTTTTAGGTAGAAAGTCTATCGCACCAGCGTCCAGCGCATCCAGAGTAGCCTTAGCCCCTTCGTGGGTAAGCGAGGAGAACATTAAGATTGGCGTGCGCTGTTGCTTCATAATTTCACGCACGGCCGTGATGCCATCCATCACCGGCATCTCGATGTCCATCGTGATCACATCGGGCTTAAGCGCTATGGCTTTATCAACCGCTTGCTGACCATTGTTCGCTGTATCAATGACCTCGAGCTCAGGATCGGCGTTTAGAATTTCTGTTAAACGACGACGGAAGAAACTGGAGTCATCCACCACCAACACTTTTAATGCCATTCATCACTCGCTTTAGGTCGCTGATTTATTGAATCGCTCAAGTTTGATTTTCGATTTTCTAGCGTAGTGTTTTAATAAACTTGGTACATCCAGTATCAACGCAATACCGCCATCCGACGTAATGGTCGCTCCGGCCATGCCAGGTGTGCCCTGCAGTAAATTATCCAATGGCTTGATGACCACCTCTTCCTGGCCTATCAATGAATCGACCACAAAACCAATTTTTTGCGTACCCAGCTGTAAAATAACGACGTGCCCATGCTCTCGGCGGACAGATTTGCTGGAGCCTTTCACCAGCCAGTGCTCGAGATAAAATAGTGGTATCGCTTTATCCCGGACGATGATGGTAAGCTGGCCATCCACATTGTTGGTTTTGGCCAGATCCAACTGCACAATCTCATCAATGGTACCAAGCGGTAGGGCAAAGGTTTGCTTACCAACCACCACCATCAAGGTAGGTAAAATAGCGAGCGTCAACGGAACTTTGATTTCCAGTAAAGTGCCTTTGCCAAGCTCGGAATTGATATGGACACTGCCATTGAGCTGGGTGATCTTGGTTTTAACCACATCCATGCCAACGCCACGGCCGGAAATATCAGAAATTTGTTCTTTGGTAGAAAATCCGGGAGCAAAAATCAGATTAAAAGCTTCCGTATCGGACATTCTGCCAGCAGCATCGACATCAAGTATGCCACGTTTAATAGCAATCCCTTTCAGCTTTTCCGGATCCATGCCAGCACCATCATCTTCGATGGTCAGCAAAATATGATCCCCAGCCTGCTCGGCAGCTAATTTAACCTTACCAGTACGGTCTTTGCCGGAGGCTTGCCGCACATCTGGCATCTCTATACCGTGATCGACCGAGTTTCGTACCAGGTGGACTAAAGGATCAGCCAATGCCTCCACCAGATTTTTATCCAGATCGGTTTCTTCACCTTCCAGCTCAAGCACAATATCTTTTTTCAGTGAACGGGCCAGATCACGCACAACCCGGGGGAAGCGGCCAAAAACTTTCTTAATGGGCTGCATACGGGTTTTCATCACGGCACCTTGGATGTCGGCTGTCACCACATCCAGGTTAGCTATGGCTTTACCCATTTCTTCATCTTTGGTACTGGTAGCAAGACTTACCAGACGGTTACGCACCAGTACCAGTTCCCCGACCATATTCATGATCTCATCAAGCCGCTTTGTATCTACCCGAACAGTGGTTTCTGGTTGTGGAGCCGGTGAAGCAGCGGCAGGCTTAGCTGCTGATGAAGCTGCTGAGGGAACCGGAGCCGGGGCGGCAGCCGGAGCAGCACTGCTGCTTTGTGTTTCAGGAACCTTAGGCGCAGGCTTACGCTCTGGCGGAACAGGTTTATCTGTGCCTGCCTGTGGTGAAAGCCCCTTGCCATGCAACTCATCCAGCAAAGACTCAAACTCATCATCGGTGATTTCATCATCTTTGCCCGCTTTGGCAGCAGGAGCTTTTGCAACAACAGCCGGAGCCGCGCTGTCGTCTGCTTTAAAAGAGCCTTTACCATGCAGCTGATCTAAAATAGCTTCAAACTCGTCATCGGTCATGTCGCCCTGCATATCTGCAGTCAGCCCTGGAGCTGCTGCCTGGCTGTGGCCCGGAGCCTTACCACCGTGCAGTTCGTCCAGCAGACGTTCAAACTCATCCTCATCGATTTCATCAATACTGCCAGAGGCATTGGATTCCGAAGTAACTGGTGCAGGTGCAGGCTCAGGCTGAGCGTTGACAGGCGTAACTGGTGCTGGTGCTGGTGCAGCACCTGAGCCATCATCAGGCTCACTTAATCGATGCAATGCATCCAATAAGGCTGGATCGGCTGGTGTTAATGGCTGACGGTTTTGCACCTGCACAAACATGGCGTTGACAGTGTCCAGGGCCTGCAAAATCACATCCATCAACTCGGCTGTAACCTGACGCTTGCCGGTACGTAAGATATCGAAAACATTCTCTGCACCATGACACGCATCAACCAGCTCTGCCAGCGAGAGGAAACCAGCCCCACCTTTGACAGTATGAAAACCTCTGAAAATCGCATTCAACAGGTTGGAGTCTTCCGGATTATTCTCCAACTCAACCAGTTGCTCTTGCAGCAGCTCCAGGATCTCACCAGCTTCGACCAGAAAGTCCTGCAGAATGTCTTCATCCATATCAAAGCTCATGCTTGGTCACCTTTTTTAAAAACCTAAACTCGACAAAAGATCATCCACATCGTCCTGTCCAGTGACTACATCATCACGCCCTTCAGCGTCGATAATAGGTCCTTCAGCCTCAGCTGCAGCGATCACTTTCCTGGCTTTTGCAGGTCTAGGGGTATCGGGCAATAAGTCTGGATTGCTTTCACCAAAGGCGGTTAACAGACCAATCAGACTCTCTTCTACTTCACGAACTAGTTCAATAACACGGCGCAGTATTTGACCGGTTAAATCCTGATAATCTTGAGCCATCAAAACTTCGGTCAGTAGCCCATTCAGGGTGCCAGCATCTGTATTCGCCTGGTCCAAAAACCCGTTTAAGCTATGACAGAGTGACTTGAACTCACCAACCTTAAGATCCCGTGTCATCAAACGCTGCCAGTCAGGCAAAATACTTTGCAGATTTTGCCCCAGCTGATCAGCGATGGGTAAACAGGACTCCACAGCATCCATGGTTTTGTTGGCTGCTTGCTCGGTCATATCGATGACGTGATTCAAACGCTTCTTAGCGTCTGGGATATCTTCTTCCAACAAGCTACTAAGTGAAGGATCGAGCTGGAAGTTTTTTAGTGAATCATGCAGCTGACGGGTAAGTTTCCCAACCTCTGAGAACAGTTCTGCAGAACCTGGTACAACAACTTGTTGCACCAATTGGTTTGCCGCTTCGTTTTCTCCCATCTCTAATAACTGAACCAGCTCTTTAGCTTGCTCCAGAGTTATTGATGGCGCTGTCAGTGCGGACATTGCAGTACTCCCTTGTTTAAGTCAGGTTAACCAATCCTTTCAAACACCTTGGATAGTTTTTCCTGCAAGGTTGCTGCAGTAAAGGGTTTTACAATATACCCGTTTACACCAGCCTGAGCCGCAGCAATAATCTGCTCTTTTTTGGCTTCTGCAGTGACCATTAACACAGGAATGTGTTTCAGTTTGTCGTCTGCCCGAATCGCTCGGAGCAAGTCAATACCTTGCATACCTGGCATATTCCAGTCAGTAACAACAAAATCAAAATCGCCATTCTGCAACATAGGCAATGCAGTGCTACCATCATCTGCTTCAGAGACGTTGGTAAAACCAAGGTCCCGCAATAAATTTTTTATGATACGCCGCATGGTTGAGAAATCATCAACCACCAGAATTTTCATGTTCTTATCCAAAATCCCCTCCGCTGAGAAAATCGTTATCGGACATGTACAATAACTTTGATTACAACCAATCCTGCATTCTGGACTTTAAACGAACCAGTGCCTGACTATGGATTTGACTGACCCGGGACTCACTGACATTCAGTACGGCACCGATCTCTTTCAAGTTTAGCTCATCATTGTAATACAGTGATAGCACTAATGCTTCCCGCTCGGGCAAACTACTGATTGTTAGAGCCAAACTTTGCTGAAAAGCCTCACTAGCCTGAGCTTCGTAAAGCTGATCAGTTTCTCTTTCATCAGCAGTTGCCAGTACATCTTCAGATACACCCAAATCCTCAATTCCAAGAATTCGGCCACAACTGACATCACTTAACATATGATGGTACTCATCTAAAGATATATCAAGTTTTTCAGCAACTTCTATATCTTTAACATCTCGGCCAAGCTCTGCTTCCAATTCCGCAATGGTATCGGCGATTAAACGAGCGTTCCGGTGCACAGAGCGGGGGGTCCAATCTCCGCGCCGGATCTCATCCAGCATAGAGCCACGGATACGGATCCCTGCAAAGGTCTCAAAACTGGCCCCTTTGCTGCCATCGAAATTTTTAGCTGCTTCCATCAGCCCAATCATACCAGACTGGATCAGATCATCGACCTGCACGCTGGCAGGCAACCGCGCTAGCAAATGGTAAGCAATACGTTTAACCAGGGGAGCATGGCGTTCAATCAACTGTGTTAGTTGGTCTGCTCCGCCATAAGCAGACAGCTTCGCATTCACGCTAAACCTCGTTGACTTTTATCTGGTGGCAGAATCAATTGCTCCAGGAAAAACTCCAGATGCCCTGAAGCGCCGGGGGGGGCAGGCCATTTACTCACCTTCATTGCCAATGACTTAACAGCCAGGCTGGCTCCGGTTTTGGGGAATGCCTCCACGAAGGCTCGTTGCTTTCTGGCCGCTTTACGAACATTCTCATCATACGGAATAGTAGCAACCAGCTCTAGGTTCACATCTAAAAACCGGTCAGTCACCCGGGTCAGTTTTGCGAACAGCTCTTGCCCTTCCCTTAAGCTTCGCACCATGTTGGCAATAATTTTAAAGCGCTGCACATCATGGTCACGGCTTAAAATTTTCATGAGGGCGTAGGCGTCAGTAATGGATGATGGCTCATCACAAACCACCACAAGTACATCCTGAGAAGCTCTGGAAAAGCTCATCACCATATCGGAGATACCAGCAGCGGTATCTATCAATAAGACATCTACCCGGGTTTTCATCTCGCTAAAAGCCCGAATCAATCCGGCATGCTCTGCCGGGCTAAGCTCGGTCATATTCTGCGAACCTGAAGTGGCAGGAATGATTTTGATGCCAGCAGGCCCCTCAATCAAAATATCATCCAGCTCAGCTTCCCCGGAGAGAACATGTGACAAGTTTTTTTGCACACGCAAGCCCAGCATAACATCACAGTTTGCCAGGCCTAAATCGGCATCCAACACCATCACGCGCTTTCCAAGCTGAGCGATGGCTATAGCGAGATTGATTGAGACATTGGTCTTGCCAACGCCGCCTTTACCACCGGTAATTGCGATAACTTTGACCATGTTTGTTTTCATTGTCCTCAGACCTGCGGCCTGATCATCGATGTGCTCATGACTATGCATAGGCTCCTTCCGCTCGGCCCTCAGCGATACTGTCCCACTGATAAGCCGTACTACTGTGTGCGATGCGTAATTTTTCGGCTTGCGCTACGATGTCGTCCGCCCGGGCAATGCGAATATCCTCCGGCACGCGCTGACCATTGGTCAAATAGCAAACCGGTAAAGCATTTTGTAGCGCTGCATTAATAATTTCACCTAAGCTTAAGCATTCATCAAGTTTGGTAAAAATACAACCTGATAATGGAATACGTTTGAAGTGCTCAACACTCTCTTGCATCACCCGAGCCTGCGCTGTTGCAGACAATACCAAATAGCTCTTTATTTTTACAAGAGAATCCTGCATCAATGCTGCAAGTTTTTCTGCTAACCGGACATCTCGCTGGCTCATACCGGCTGTATCAATTAATACCAGACTGCGATTGGCAAATTGCTTAAGCAACAATGCCAGCTCTTCACTGTCCTTGGCTTGACGTACCGGACAACCGATAATACGGCCAAAAGTGGATAACTGATCCAAAGCGCCAATGCGAAAGGTATCGGTAGTGATTAAAGCGACCTGCTCAGCACCATGTTTACGGGCATACTGTGCCGCCAGCTTTGCGACCGTGGTGGTTTTCCCAACACCGGTAGGGCCTACCAGAGCAACCACCCCCCCTTTACGCATGATATCATTATTGCCTGTTGTTAACTGGCCGGCAAGTAATTCCAATGCGGTTTGCCATGCCTCACTATGAGGAATGTCTTCAGGCATAAAGCAAGCCAGCTGATCGGCCATAGCTGCCGACAAGCCCATTTGCCGTAATTGCTCAATGATCAGGGCACGTACCGGCTCACTTCGAGCCAGATCCTGCCACATCAAGCCAGATACCTGATGTTGCAACAATTGTCGCATTGATAGCATCTCATTGCGCATGGCTTCAAACTGAGCCTGAAATGCTTGCTGTTGTTTTTCTTGCAGAGCTGTAATCTCTTGCAAACTGACTATGTTCGAACCGCCATTGTTTTGACGCTCAGCTCTGGGCCCAGGTTTTGTAAACTTTGCGGGCTGAGCCGTTTTCACCGGCTCTGCCTGACCCGTTTGCTTGCTCATTTGTCTGGCTAATAAAGCCCGCAGCGAGTCAGTCTCTTCATCCGGCTGCAGCTCTGTTGGTTGTATGGGTGGGCCGAAGACACTGCGCCGTTCGGCAGGACCGGAGGCAGGAACAGGCCGCGCTGTCTCAGTACTGATAGCCACTGCAGGGGCTGCATCCGGGTCGATAGCCGCGACAATCTCTACCCCGTTAGCCACTTTTTTATTGGACATAATAATGGCATCCGGTCCAAAAAACTCTTTGACTTCGTCTAAAGCTGCACGCATATCTTTGGCAACAAAACGTTTAATTTTCATCGGCTATCTCCTAATTTGCCTGGCCTACCACACTGACAATACGAATTTGCTTGTCGTCTGGTATTTCTTGGTAGGACAGCACTCGCAACCCTGGAATGGTGTACTTCACAAATCGTGCCATCACAGAGCGTAAAATACTTGACGTGAGTAAAATGGCGGATTCCCCATTAAGCTCCTGACTCTGGCTGGCCTCCTGCAAGGATTGTTGGATACGCTCAGCCAAACCTGGCTCAATTCCACCGCCATCATTGCCAGCTGCCTGCATCGACTGATGCAGCATTTGTTCCAACTCCGGAGCAAAAGTAATGACGGGCAGCTCAGGTTGACTGCCGGCGATCTCCTGCACGATCAGCCGACGCAGCGCAATGCGGCAGGCTGCGGTCAGCACATCCACATCCTGACTTTTCGCACCGTACTCCACCAATGTTTGCACCAGCGTTTTCATATCCCGAATTGGCACACCTTCATTTAGCAGGTTCTGCAAAACTTTTACCACTGTGGTCAATGGCAAGGTTTCCGGAACCAGGGCTTCCACCAATTTAGGGGAGCTTCGCCCCAGCATATCCAGTAAATTTTGGACTTCTTCATGCCCCAGCAAGCTGGCCGCATTGTTGGTGAGGATCTGACTAAGATGGGTCGCCACGACTGTGGCAGCATCCACCACGGTGTAGCCTAAGGTTTGTGCATGCTCACGCTGATCCTTGGCAATCCACACCGCCTCCAGCCCAAAAGCAGGATCCCGGGTCGCAATCCCCTTTACCGTGCCAAAAACCTGACCGGGATTAATCGCCAGCTCGTGATCATGGCGCAATTCTGATTCCCCGGTAGTAACTCCCATCAAAGACACCCGGTAGCTGTTGGGTTCCAGATCCAGGTTGTCGCGAATATGGACCGCAGGGATTAAAAAACCCAATTCCTGCGATAACTTTTTCCGCACCCCTTTAATACGGGTAAGCAACTCTCCACCTTGAGATTTATCAACCAAAGGAATTAACCGGTAACCAACTTCCAAACCAATGGTATCGACTGGCTGCACATCATCCCAACCAATCTCTTTAACGGCTTGCGGTTCCTGACGGGTATCCAGTTCTGGTCCCTGACGTACCAGCTCGGCACCTTTTTGCTGCTCCTTGCGGTATAAAAAATACGCAAAGCCTCCAACCAGTAATGCCAGAGAAATAAACGAAAAGTGTGGCATACCAGGTACAATTCCCATCAGGGCAAGCACACCGGCTGCTATAAACAACACCCGGATATTGGCCAACTGGCCCGTGAACTGAGAGCCCATGTCTTCAGAACGGTTTTGTCGGGTGATAATGATGGCCGTACCAATGGACAACAACAGCGCCGGAATTTGCGCGACCAGACCATCCCCAATGGTCAGCAGGGTATACACCTCCACAGCTTGTCCGAAAGTCAAACCATGCTGGATCATGCCAATAAAGAGCCCGCCCACAAGGTTGATGGCCAGAATCACAATACCCGCGATCGCATCGCCTTTGACAAATTTACTGGCACCATCCATAGAGCCATAAAAGTCGGCTTCCTGTGTCACCTCATCACGACGTGCGCTGGCTTCTTCCTGTGTTAACAAACCTGCATTTAAGTCGGCATCGATCGCCATTTGCTTGCCTGGCATCGCATCCAGTGTAAAACGGGCAGTTACTTCAGCTATCCGCCCGGCCCCTTTGGTAATAACCACAAAGTTAATGATGATCAGAATAAAGAAAACCACTAGGCCAACAGCATAATTACCGCCAATCACAACAGAGCCAAAGGCTTCGATAACTTTGCCGGCGGCATCCCCTCCTTGATGTCCCTCCAGCAGCACCACCCGGGTGCTGGCGACATTCAAGGCCAACCGCATAATGGTTGCGATCAACAACACGGTAGGGAAAATACCAAAGTCCAATGGCCGCAAGGTGTAAATCGTTACCAGCAGTACCACCAAAGCAAGGGCAATATTGAAGGAAAACAGAATATCCAGCAAAAAAGCAGGTAGCGGTAATACCACCATAGACAAAGCAGCCATAATCAAAAATGGCGTACCCAAGCCTTTGAGGTGATTCATCTTGCTGCGATCAAAACGATTGAAGTAACTGGCTAACTGCATGGTTGTCCCAACAAAAAATTGGCGCTATCAGGACAAAAGCAAAAATTGCTCCAACTTGTCAGAGCAACTAGCATTAAACCGTTAATCGTAGTAATAATCGCTGGGAATAGGCAGTTCTTTGCCCAGTTTGCGAGGGCGTTTGCCCCGGCCTTTGATAAAGAGATTCAACTGATAGACATAAGCAAGGACCTGCGCAACAGCAGAGAACAACGCATCAGGAATGGGGTGCTCTATACTAGTCGTGTAATAAATGGCCCTGGCCAATGCAGGCGATTCAACCAGAGGTACCCGATGCTGCTGACCGATTTTCCGAATTTGCAGTGCAATTTGATCGACACCTTTTGCCACCACGACAGGCGCTCTGTCCCGCCCTTGTTTATACCGCAGTGCAACGGCATAGTGGGTCGGGTTAGTCACGATAACATCCGCAGAAGGGATTTCCTGCATCATCCGCTTCATCGACATCTGCATCTGAGTGCGGCGGATGCGGGCTTTAATTTTAGGATCCCCCTCCATATTTTTGTGTTCATCTTTTACTTCCTGCAGCGTCATCATCAGTTCTTTGTTGTGCTTCCAGGCTTGATAAGGTGCATCCACCAGGGCAATAATGATCACACTGCAACAAAGACCAAAGAACATCCAACCTAAGATCCATAGTGCATCTTCGATGTTATTGGGAGCACTCATCACCGATAAGGTCATGATGTCACGGAAGAACATGTTCAACAGTCCCAGTGCCATACCAACCACGACCAAGACTTTCAAAATACTTTTACCCAGCTCAACCATTGCCTGCAAGCCAAACATCCGCTTAAACCCTTTTAGCGGACTCATTTTGCTGGCTTTAGGCCCAGCGGCTTCCCAGCTAAAATTGAAACCACCCAGCAAGCAGTTGCCAATAAATGCCGCCACCAGGATAAAAGCAAAGATAAATACCATCGGAGGCAGTAAAAGCTGCATAATGTCACCCCAGGCCGAAAACATCGACTGAGTATCAAACACATCTTTAGGTTGCAATGTGAACATACGCTGCCCGATGGTCAGTACCCTGCGGGCCAGCATAGGACCAAACAACAACAAAGCCGTGGCACTGCTGATTAAGACAAAAGCCGTACCTAAATCTTTTGACCGGGCTATCTGCCCTTTTTTGCGGGCATCTTCAATTTTCTTGGGGGTGGGCTGTTCGGTCTTTTCACCGCCACTGGAACTTTCCGCCATAGTGCCCCCCTAGCAGCCAATCACACGACAGCTGTAATCCACAGCCAACTGCCACTGAATGCCATAATGAATAAGAAAGGTATCCAGGGTCAGCCAGAGAATAAGCAGCCCGGATAACATGGTAATTGGGAAGCCAATCGCGAAGATATTTAACTGCGGTGCTGCCCTGGTCATAATGCCAAACGACAAATTCACCACCAGCATAGCAATTATCGGTGCCAGCGTAATGGATAAAGCGGTTGCAAACATCCAGCCGGCAAACTCCATGATCTGCCATATCTGCAACACCGACCACCAGGCATCAACAATCGGCAAAGTATCAAAACTCATCACCAGCATCTGGATGGTGATCAGGTGACCATCAAAAATAAAAAACAGCAGGGTTGCCAGGATCAGATAAAACTGTCCGATCGCAGGCACACTGATACCACTGGCAGGATCAACCATGGACGCAAAGGCCAAACCACTCTGGGTAGCCAGCACCTGGCCGGCAATAATAAAGGTATTGATAAAGATAAGCGTCATAAAACCGATGGCAAAACCAATGGTTACTTGCTGCATCACTTGCAACACCATACGAAATGACATCAGTTCAGGATTTGCCACTGGCGGTATGACCGGCATAATCATTATGGTTAAAGTCACGATCAGCGCAATCCGGATCCGCATCGGCACATTACGGGTACCCAAACCGGCCATAATCATCAGCACGCCACTGACCCGAGCCATTGGCAGTAAAAAGTCGGCCAGGGTTTGCATGATGAGGTCCAGATGAAACGTCATCGCCAGTCCCCGCTCAGCCAACCACAGATGGAATACTAAGGATCAGACCTTCGGTAAAGTCCATAATCACCCGGGTCAGCCAATGGCCACCAAAAATAAGCGCCAGTATGGTGACAATCAAACGCGGTAAAAAGCTTAAGGTTTGTTCATTAATGGAGGTTGCAGCCTGAAACACCGCCACAATCAAGCCAACAAAAAGCGATGGTAAAATAATCGCACTTACCAGCAGGATCACGATGTACAAAGCATCTCGCAGCACATCAACAAACACCTCAGGGCTCATACTAGGTCCCCAATCCAAAGCTGGTGGCCATGGTTCCCATCACCAGGATCCAACCATCGACCAGCACAAACATCATTAATTTAAAAGGCAACGAAATAATCATCGGTGACAACATCATCATACCCATTGCCATCAAGACACTGGCCACTACCAAGTCAATGATTAGAAATGGAATAAACAACATAAAGCCAATCTGGAAGGCTGTTTTAAGCTCACTGGTAATAAATGCAGGAATAATGACGGTGATGGGCAAGTCCATCAGATTGTCGACTTCTTCTACCCCGGCAATGCTGGCAAAAGTGTCCAGATCGCGCAGCCGGGTCTGATGCAGCATAAACTCCTTGACCGGTATACTGGCTTGCTGCAAAGCCTCCAATGAGGTTTTTTCTTCCGCCAGATAAGGCTGTAGCGCCTGTTCGTTGATTTCATTGAACACCGGCGCCATGATAAAAAAGGACAGGAACAAAGCGATCCCTATCAATACCTGGTTCGATGGCGACTGTTGCAGACCGATGGCCTGGCGTAAAATAGCCAACACCACAATAATGCGGGTAAAGCTGGTCATCATTATGACCATGGCCGGAATAAAGCTCAGGGCCGTCATAATGGCCAGAACTTGCAGCGTTACACTGTATTCCTGAGAACCGTCTGGATTGGTGGTAACGCTGATGGCTTGCAAGGTACCGACATCAGCATTGACTGCGGAACTAAAACCCAGTGCCAGCAGCACCCATAGAAGTCGCAACATAGTCCATTTTTACTTTTTCAACCACGATTGCAACTGACTATGAAATTCTGATGCCAACTTTTCTTCTGGCAAGGGCTTATCGAGTTCAAACAAGAAATTAATTTGGTGTGCCGTCACCCCTAGAACACGCTGTTTTCCTTGCATTTCAATAACTAACAACCTTTCCTTAGGTCCAAGCGGAATGGTGCTAATTACTTTCATATGCTGACTACCCGGCATCCGGAGTGTCAATTTTTTGAAGGACCAGCCCAGCAGCAACACCATCAAAATAACAAATGCCAGAGAAATGACGATTTTCCCCAAAGACAAACCTGTGGTCGCGCCAGCCCTTTTTAAAGCCTGATCCCCGGCATCTTTATCCTGACCAAAGCGATAAGGCGAGCTGGTTACCATAGCGTCGGAAGCTGGCTCTGTATCCATGCTGGGTTCTGCATCAACGTCAGATGCCACCAAAGCGATCTCAGGCGACTGGGCTGGCCCGGCTTCTGGCTCATCCGGCACCGCCAGCAAGCCAGTACTAACAAGTAAGCAAAAACCAACTGCAACTATGGATCTTTTCATCAACGCAACTTCTTAATACGCTCAATCTGGCTGATCACATCCGTCAGGCGAATGCCAAACTTATCATTGACCACCACCACCTCACCATGGGCGATTAATGTACCATTTACCAGCACATCCAACGGCTCACCGGCAACCCGCTCCAACTCGACCACAGAGCCCTGGTTCAGTTGCAGTAAATTCCGAATGCTGATCTTAGATCGGCCAACCTCCATCGAAATGGTCACCGGAATATCCAAGATGGTGTCGAGCTTCAGTTTATCCTCACCTGTACCCTGGTGGTCTTCCGTCAACTCATCCAGCTCGACCGGCGTTGCTCCATCGCCATCAGCTTCTGCCATCGCAGCAGCCCATTCATCCATGGTATCTTTATCATCAGCCATTGTATTTAATCCTCAGTACGTGCCGATAAATTTAAGTCGGCTTCCAGTTCAGAGATATCGGCATCACTATCCAGCCGTCGTCCACCTTTGGTAAAGACGTGCAACTCTGACTTCACCGACTCTGGTCGTTTAATTTTTTCAATGATCTTCAGCGCAACATTATCACGTGAGCGCCCCATTTTAGCCCGGTAAGTCGGCAGTTCTTCAATGAGCACTGTGATATGCTCTGGCAACTCGACCGGGATAATATCCCCTGCTTTTAACTCCATCACCTCTTGCAGCGTTAAATCCACATCCAGCATTTTGGTGGTCAGATTGACTTCAACATCCATGATCTCATCGCGCATTGCTTTACTCCAGCGCAGATCGGTGTCTTCTTTATCACTCTGCACCCCGGCATCCAGCAATTCACGAATGGGTTCCAGCATGGAATAAGGCAAAGCCACATGAAAATCACCACCACCGCCATCCAGCTCAATGTGAAAAGAGCTAATGACCACCACTTCTGTTGGGCTAACAATGTTGGCCATGGCTGGATTGACTTCGGAGTCAAGGTATTCAAAAGAGACATCCATCACCGGAGCCCAGGCTTCTTTGTAATCTTCAAAAATCAATTTCAGCAGCATCTGTATAATACGCCGCTCGGTCGGGGTGAATTCCCGCCCTTCAATTTTTGCATGGTAGCGACCATCGCCACCAAAGAAGTTATCCACCAGAATAAAGACCAGCCGGGCCTCCATGGTGATAAGGCCGGTGCCTTTCAATGGACGGAAGCGCACCATATTCAAACTGGTCGGCACAAAAAGGGTATGGACATACTCACCAAACTTAATCATTTGTACGCCATTGATCGACACCTCGGCAGACCGGCGCATCATATTGAATAAGCTGATTCGCATATGACGGGCAAAGCGCTCATTGACCAGCTCAAGCGTTGGCATACGACCACGAACAATCCGATCCTGTGAGGAAAAATCGTATTCTGTGGCAGAGCGGCCGGTGCCATCGCCACCGTCGTCAATATCTTCTTCTTCGATGTCATCAACGCCATGCAACAGCGCATCGATTTCATCTTGTGACAATAAGTCCGTCACGACGCTACCCTTTTATTGCATTACAAAACCGGTGAAGAGAACCTCTTCCACCACCACAGTCCCTGTCACCTTTAACAGCTCCTGTTGCAAATCACTCAAGGCTTTATTGCGCAGGCTTTCTTTGCCTGCGGCCGTCACCAAATCATCCGCATTGGCACTGCTGAACGTTTGCAGCAGGCTGCCTTCAATCAGTGGGATATGCCGCTTTGCCAGCGTATCGTTGTTGCTGCCACGGACCAATAGTTGCACTCGGATCTGTACCAGACGATCCCGGCTACTGCCCGGCACATTAAAGATAAAGGGTCTTGGCAAAGGCACATAATAGGCTGTCCCAGTGGGTGCTGGCGGTGCTCCATCGATGCCAGTTGCTGTTCCGGGCCCCCCGGCCCCTGATTGACCACTATCGCCTGAGGAGAAGAAAAACAGCACCGCTACCACCACAACAAGCAAGATAGCAACGCCACCAGCGACCATCAGAATCAGTTTCTTTTTCGAACTGCCTTCCGCTATTTTCAACTCATTATTGTCTGCCATGCCTTGCCCCGCTTATAAATACTTTATGCTATTGTGAACGCAGGCTGTGCGGATCGCAATTACAGACCTGGTAAAAACATCGTTATGCATAATAATCCACCAGCCTGTCCGTTGGTCTGGCGACTTCCAGCTGCTGCTCTTGCATAAATACATCATCATCTTCGTTTGCCATTGCCTGGCCTGCAGGCTGGTCTTGTTGCTGTTGACCGGATTGCTGTTGCGCTACCTGGCCGTCGGCCAGTTCAATACCATGCTCCCCTAACATATCACGTAACCTTGGCAGCTGTTGCTCCAAAATCTCTCTAGCATGAGCCTGTTGCACCAAAAAATGCACATTGGCCTGCTCCTGCTGCATGCTGATACGGATAGTCATACTGCCGAGCTCGGCCGGATCCAGTTTAATGTCAGCACTGTGCACCGAATTACGCACCATCATTACCAGGCGCTCACGCAATTGGCCTGTCGCATCGGCAGCTAATAAGTTCACTGGCTGTCGTAACAGCTCACTGACCGTTGGTGTGACATTGGCCGGTGATGCAGCACTGCCCTGGCTTTGCAGTAATTGGGCGGTATTGATGCTGGCAGACAGGGTTAAGGGTTGTGGCTGGCCAGTTGCTTGCAGACTGGAGGTTGCATTTGTGGCACGCAACAGGCTATCGAGCGGCGATGGAACTTGTTCATCTGCGGCATTGGTCTGGCCTGCATTGTCGTTGCTTTTGTTGGCTAAAGATTGCTGCATGGCGTTCAACAGGTTACTGGCACTGCTTTGATCTTTTTGCTCACCCGATGGGGATCCACCAGACTGGGAACTGGCTGCGGTGGTGCTACTAAGCGCTTCAGCCCGGGCCTGCACTGCTGAGGCCAGCGTTTGCTGATTGGTCGGCCCCTCGCTTCGCGTCAGCGGACTGCTATGACTTGTTGCCGTATGCTCCGATATGGATGCATCAGCAAGCCCCGCGGTCAACTCCGATAGCCCTACCGACGGCTCTGATTTGGCTGTGGCGGTGGAAGTCTTGGCCTCGGACAGATTTGCGTCGCTTGCCTTGCTATCGGAAGCAGCATCAGCAAGTGAACCCGCACGCGAAACCGACACTCCGGGCTCAGCATCATGTGGCATTGTGGCCACAGACTCTCGGGCGGCTACCTCATCGGATGCTGCCCATGCCGCTTTAGCCATGTCTGAGCCTGCAGCCGTCTGTTCAGATGGTGATTGCATCGATTTAGGTTGCTCGGGATTATGCACCAAGGAGCTGGCTGTGCGTTTGTCAGTGTGCTTAGAGGCCGGCAATGGTTCATCGGAAACAGCTGCTTGCTCTGAGCTGACATCAGCTGACGTCGCCCCACCACTACCCGGCTCTGGTTGCACTTCAGCTGCAACCAGTTCGCTTTGTTCATTGACCTTGGCCCGGGCTTGCAAGTGGAAACCCGTCTCGGACTCCAGCTGGTTCGATGAAACAGCCGCGCCAGCCAAGCTTAAGCTCCGCAGGGCCTTTGGTTTCAACGTACTGCTGTCTACCTGGTCCTGATCGGCTTCAGCGCCTGTTTGTTGATCGAGTTTGCTGGCTGCCAGGGTTAAACCGGAGCTTGCTTTTTGCCCGTCACGAATAATGGCCAACCAGGCCCGGGCGGCATCTTTATCATCCGCCGAGCTTTGCTCATCACTAAGAATTGCTTCCAAGGACTCAGAGCTAACCGATTCTGCCACCAGCGCATCATCTACTGCCGAAGGCATGGCAGCTTTTTGCCGTTCGATTAGCCGCAATGGCTGCTCACCCGCTTCGGCCAGAGTATCGGCAAAAGCCTGAACATCTGCCGATAGCTCCGGCTCGACCGTTTTACTGCCAGCACTTGCACCAGGCTGGGCGGTACTCGCCGACAGCAAAAACATCTGTAATGCATCCGCCATGTGCACTCTCCTTACGGCTTACACGTATTGAACTGACCAGAGCAGGCTTACTCTGACGCCTTGCTCAGATGTATTCAAAATCCAGGCCAAGTATTAGGGTATGCCATTTACCGTTGGGAGTAACGGCGCACAAACTGCTGCATCGCAAGTTCATCTTGCAACAACTGCTCGGTTTTTGCTGCTTTTTGCAAAGCCTGCTGCCGCTGTTGCTCCAGCAAGTACTCCAATGCCTTACGCTTTTTTTGCATGCTCAACCATTGCTGGCGACGCTGCTCCAGCACGGTTTGCGCCTGCTGAATTTGTTTTGCCTGCTGCTCCAGTGCCAAATCCAGCTTGGCAATAAAGCTCACAAATTGATTGTACTGACGGCTTTGTAAACCAGCACTGCCTTGCTGCTGGCTTTGCAAAATATAGTCGGTTCGGTAATCGGCCAATCCCTGATATTTTTGCTCGGCTTGTCTGGTGTACTGCAAGGCTTGCATAAAGTTAGCTTGAAGCTTTTCTTCTCGCTCCAGTTGCACTTTTACCAGCAGCTCCAGTTGTTTATTGGCCATTTGTTTTACCCAGGCACAGACTGACTATGGGCGGCTTGTGGCAATATCTGTGTCAAAGCCATCAAACTGTCATCATAGGGCACCACTTCTTTCATCCCCTGCTGTAAAAAGCGCTGGATAGCAGGCATTAACGCAACCGCTTTATCCAGTAACGGATCACTGCCTTTCACATAAGCGCCGATAGCAATTAAGTCTTTACTCTGCCGGTAACTGGCATACAGCTGTTTTAACTGCCGGGCAACCAGTTGGTGCTCCAGACTGGTGACTGCTGGCATTACCCGGCTGATCGACTGCTCAATATCTATGGCCGGAAAATGACCACTATCTGCCAGTTGTCGGGACAATACTATGTGCCCATCCAGTATCGCCCGGGATGCATCCGCAATCGGATCCTGCAAGTCATCCCCCTCGGACAAAACCGTATAAAACCCAGTAATGGAGCCCTTCCCCACAGCCCCATTACCCGCCCGCTCGACCAAAGCAGGTAACTTGGCGAACACCGATGGCGGATAACCTTTGGTAGCCGGTGGTTCCCCAACCGCCAGAGCAATCTCACGTTGCGCCTGGGCATAGCGGGTGATGGAATCAATCAGCAGCAATACATCCAGCCCCTGATCACGAAAATACTCGGCAATTTGCACTGCCGTCTCACAGCCTTTCAAGCGCATGACCGGCGACACATCGGCTGGCGATGCCACCACCACCGCACGTTCACGGCCTTCCTCGCCCAAAATATCATCAATAAATTCTTTCACTTCGCGGCCACGCTCACCCACCAGCCCCACCACGATCACATCGGCACTGGTACCACGCGTCATCATGCCCAGCAACACGCTTTTGCCCACGCCACTACCGGCAAACAACCCCATCCGCTGCCCCTTCCCTACAGTGAGCACACTGTTGATAGCCCGCACCCCTACATCCAATGGCTGGCGGATGGGCTGGCGTTGCAATGGGTTGATAGGCACTTTCCGCTGCTGCGCAAAGTTTGTTGCTTTAATAGGGCCTTTGCCGTCCAAAGGCTTACCGGCGCCATCGACAACACGGCCAAGCAAGTTCATGCTCAAAGGCACTCCTTGCTCATGCAGCACAGGCGTGACCTTAGCCCCCGGAACCACTCCGGAGATATCGTCTTTGGGCATCAGGAATATGCGATCACCGGCAAAGCCTACCACCTCCGCCAGTATCGTCCCCTGTGCGGTTTCCACTTCACAGCTTTGGCCAATACCAGCACTGCATCCTGTCGCTTCCAGTGTTAGTCCAACCACCCGTACCAATTGACCAGACACCGAAGGCCGGCTTGCGCGGATATAGCCTTGCTGCTGACGGATACGCTCAGCCAAAGGCGTGGTCATGGTGGCGGCTCCTGATCGGACTCTTCAGACAGGCTTCCAGCGTCAAGAGGAGCGGCTTTTTCTTCCGAGTCCGGCGGCGGTTCTTGCCGGGTGCTGGCCACCACCGTCTGTATTGGTGGGCTGACAGCTAAGGATGGGTCATCGGCCGTGGACAGGAAATGTGCCAAAGCACTCTGCAGTCGCTGCTCTACAGTGCGATCTACCCGGGATAGCTCCGTTTCCAGTCGGCAACCACCTCGGCTTAGAGTGGGTTCAGCCAGCAACTGCCAGCCACGCTCTTTCAATTGTTCCGGGTTGTACTTTTGTTGCACCAGAGCCAGGTCGTCAGGATGTAACTTGATCTGAACTTTGCCCTGCGCCAGAGGCAAGGCATCTATCGCCTGTTGTAACGCCGTTAAAATCACCTGAGGATTGGTTTGAACTTCCGTTTGCAACACCGCTTTTGCCATGGCCAACGTCAAGGCAACCAGCTCCTGCTCAACCTGTTGCTCCAGCTGTTGCAATGGCTGTTGCAGTTTATCCAGCAACAACGCCAGTGCTTTGAACTGCAGCTCACTTTGCTGCTGCCCTTCTTCCAACCCCAGCTTCTTGCCTTCTGCCAGCCCCTGCTTTACACCATCCTCCTGGCCTTGTTGCCGCCCTTCTTCGTAGCCTTTTGCAAAACCATCGTCTTTGCCCTCACTAAAGCCAGCTTCATAAGCCTGTTGCCGCAATAGCTCCATCTGCTCGGCAGTCAAAGGCTTCAGGCTAAGTTCTTCGTCCTCTTCGGCAACACTGTGCTCTTCTGTCTTCCGAACTGGCCTGGTTTTATTTAAGGCATTGGTTTTTTCATACTTGCGCATATCCGCGCTTAAATCGGGCGTTGACCACTCTTGCAACTGATCCAGGGTACTGGCATCTGGTGAGAATGGGCGCTTATAGCGAAACTGATCCGAACTCATAGGCAGCTCCGCTGTCCGGCATTAAAGGAAGTCATCACCACCACCGCCACCAAGCATAATTTCACCGGCATCCGCCAGACGACGGGCCGTGGCCAGGATTTCTTTCTGTGCCGCCTCGACATCACTGACCCGAACCGGCCCCATGGCTTCCAGATCATCCCGCAGCAATTCGGCAGCACGTTTTGACATATTGCTGAAGACTTTCTCTTTTAAGCTATCATCAGCACCTTTGAGTGCTTTCATCAGAATATCCTGCTCAATTTCACGCAGCAGCGTCTGAATACCACGATCTTCGACATCAATCAGGTTTTCAAACACAAACATCAGATCCTGGATCTGTTGCGCCATTTCTTCATCGTTTTCACGGATAGAATCGAGCAACTGGCCTTCGATGTTGGTATCCAGGTAGTTCAGAATATCTGCAGCCGCTTTCAAGCCTCCCATCTTCGCAGTTTGAGCTCCGGCTTGTCCGGCAAATTGTTTCTCCATAATCTCATTCAGTTCCTGCAATGCAGCTGGCTGCACTTCTTCCAGATTGGCAATACGCATGGTGAGATCCAGCCGCACTTTTTCAGTAAACTGCGACAAAATTTCAGCCGATTGCTCAGGCGCCAGATAGGAGAGCACTATGGTCTGAATTTGCGGGTGCTCGTTGCGGATGATATTTGCTACCTGCTTGGAATCCATCCATTTCAGCGAGTCCAATCCTCTGGCACTACCACCGATGAGGATCTGGTCAATCAGATTAGCAGCTTTTTCTTCCCCAAGCGCTGCAGTCAAAGCGCGCTTAATAAAGTCTTCACTCTGGAATCCGATGGTACTAAAGTTCTGGATCTGTTCAATAAACAAACGGTGCACTGCGGAAATCTTCGCCTGATTCAGATCCGTCATCTGTGCCATGGCTGCGCCTACCTTTTGCACCTGCTTAGGCTCCAGGTGCTTTAGGATCTGAGCAGCATCTTCTTCCGATAGGCTCAACAGCAGAATAGCGGCTTTCTCAACACCATCCAGCTTGCCTACATCGAAACTTGGCTTTTCATCGTTCTCAGTCATCTTCTTCCAACCAGTTTCTGACCACCAGGGCCGACAATTCAGGTTCGTTCGCTACCAAAGCCCGAACCGCCTTCAGCAAATCTTCATCACCGTGCAAGTCCGGCAGCATCAAGGTACCATCTTCAGCAAAGCCAACGGCAGTTTCATCAAAACTCGACTTCAGCATATCAATGGTATCGTCACCCAAATCCAAACCAGAGCCCAGCGCATCTTCATCATAGGCATCTTTGGTATCTTCAGGATAGATCAGTTTTTTCAGCATTGGCCGTACCACAGACAAGATCAATACAATGATCACCAAGCCTGCGATAAGCAACCGTGTAAGCCGCATAAACCACTCTTCCTGATAGAAGAAGACCGTTGGCTCAGCATCCAGCTCTGTCCGGGTGAAGGGCACAGACACCACTTCTATGCTGTCACCACGCTGAACATCATAACCGATACTGCCCTGCAACAAACGTCTTATGTTAGCCAATTCAGCCTGGGTTCGAGGCTGTGGCTCAAGCTCTCCTTGTTCATTCGGGCCAAGTTTGTAATCGACTGCAACCGATACACTGATCCGGCGCACTACTCCAGATTGTTGGGAGCTGTGGCTGATGGTGGTATCCAACTCATAGTTTCGGGTACTCTCGCGATGATTTCGCCCAGGCACCACAGGCGTAGCACCGCCCCCGGTTGCTTCCTCAGGTATCGCTGAGGGCATAGGCGGCTGGTTGGACAAAGCACCGGGGATGCCCCCACTTAATCCACCAACACTGCTCTCTTCAATGCTCATCTCGCTGCGAATCGCTGGCAAGTCTGGGTTAAAGCGCTGCTGTGTCTGCTCCAGAGTGCTAAAATCCATCACCACATCGACCTGCGCGGTATAATTCCCCATCCCTAGCACCGGCAACAGGATGCTATCAATCCGCTGCCGATATTCATCTTCCCGGGCTCGTTCTAGTTCATACTCACGACGTTTCCGGGCCGAAGCCATGTCCTGAGAGCCACTGTTTAGCAAACGCCCATTTTGATCGGTGACCGTCACACGCGATGGCTCCAGACTTTGCACTGCCGATGCGACTATATCCACAATGGCATCCACTTCGCTGTCGCGGATCACCCGACCACCGCGCGCTGTCACCAACACAGTAGCTGATGGCAAACGTTCACGCCTGGCAAATACATTTTCAGGCGGAATAGCCAGGTGCACACGAGCCCTGGAAATACTCTGTAATTCTTCAATGGTTCGGGCTAACTGTTGTTCCCTGCTGTGCTTTAATCGCTCAGACTCCAGGCGCTGGCTGACACCAAAGCCACTGTCCTGCATCAAAATATCTGTGCCAGTCGATGGCTCGTGCGTCAGACCTGCCCGAGACATACCAAGACGGATGCTTTGAAACTCATTTTCAGCCACGTAAATAACATTGCCATCCAGTCGGTATTTCACCCGCTGTGAATCCAGATGATCCAGCGTTTGAATCAACTCTTCTGTCGCAAAGGTGCCTAGTGGCCGCATCTCTGGCTGGCGGGCCCATAAAATAATCAATAAGGCGATGGCTAAGCAAATAGTCAGTGCGATGATCATGGTGATCTGACGAAGCAGATCAGTGCCACCCAGGTTGCTGATAAAACCGGATTTTTGTTCCTGCTGATCGCCGGAGTTAAAGTCGTCGCCGCTTAACGCCAGTTCTGTGGATTGGTTCTCTGCCACAACTTACCCCTTAGCTCTTATACCGGCATCGTCATAATTTCTTTATAGGCTTCCACTACTTTATTACGAACCTGAACGGTCGCTTCAAAAGCAATGGATGATTTCGACGCAGCAATCATAGCCTCGGCAATGGTAACGCCCTCAACCCCATTTTCTACCGCAGAAGCCAAGCCCCGGGCATGCATCTGCAAGCCATTGACGTTATCGATGGCCCCTTTCAGCATGGCACCAAAGTCACTCTGGCTGTGGCTGACAGGAGACACGCCGCCTTGCTCCAGCCGTTGCACGGCCATGGTCTGCTGTGGCCCACGTGCTTGCTGCGCCATGGCTTGCATCTGATTGTACAGTGACACTCCAGGACCTTTGATTTGCATGGCGAAACCCTCTGTCAAAAAATTGTTCTTCACAGAGATAAAGCATAGAGCGTGCCATGTTTTATATGATAAATATCATTAACTTAAACTCGATTGAGTTGGAACTTTGGTCAAATTTGAAACGCCTGGCGCTTGCCATAAGTCAGTAAGCGCCACAACCACTCCATCGGCCCATAGCGATAGCGCAGCAGCCACCAGTGGCTGAACCAAAGCTGTAAGCCATAAAGCAACAAGGCCAAACAGTAAGGAAAACAGCGTATAGAACTTGCCTTGTACAAAGGTAAAGGACAACCAGGCCACCGCATAATCCAACCCGCTTTGCTCGGAGTTAAATCCCAGCATCAGCGCTTGAATAGGCCGCTGAAAAAACTCGATGTTCATCATTAAAATGCCAAAGAGGGCAAAACCGCGGATCGCATCCAGGATCAGCATGCGCTCAGCCGTTGCTACCGGGCTGGGGAGGTCAGTTGTCGGGGTTGTCATGATAGAAGCCTATCCATGCAGGGCTGCTGGCTAAAGGGGGCCGGTGTATTGAAGATAGCTTAGATTTGTTGGAAGTAAATAGGGTAAGGCTTCGCGCCAAGGCCGCCCTGCTCCGCAGTCAAACAAAAAGCCCCTGGCTTTCGCTGAGATTATTGCAGCTCATAGTCCGGGAGGGATTATTCCGGGCGTCCAGCCCTCCACCCCTTCGGGGCCGCACTTAAGGTGCGTTCCTGTAAGTGATCGATAAGTATGAGAAACCGGGAATAACTAAAATTTGGCGGGAATATCTGGGAAAGCCGTAAAACACAAGGGATACAGAGAAAAGTCAAAAAAAGTCGGATCGCAGCATAATTTGAGTAAGTCAGAAAAATTCTCATTTTTTAAAGCCGCAAAGACCTCATCATCATATCAGCACTAAAGCGCCTCCCCTACCATCAACAGTACCAGTTTAAATGCGGTGTGCAGGCATCATGCAATGATGAAAACCGAATGATTTTTAGTTTGCCTGGCCGATCCGGGTTACTGGTAAAGTCGGATCAATGATCCGAGTTGGCGAGCTGCTGATCCGAGTTAGCCAGATGCAGCTATTTCAAAGGGGTTGAGGAAGGTTTAGCCTTGTTTAACTAATACAGAAAGTCGGATCATGATCGTCAATCACCAGATCCGACTTTCAACTGTGGTTGATACTGCAAACGACCCGGCCAATCAGTTTAATCTGATCGCGCTGCTCATCCGGGACTGTGAGCGGTGCCGCTGCCTGCCCTTCAGCAATCAACATAATGGCCCCCGCTATACCAAATTGAATTTTTCGCGCTACCAAGCCGGTGCCATAGTCCAGGATAAACGTCTGACCGTCTTGCAATGCCTTGTCTTCGGGATCAACAACCAGGTATCTACGCAGAGGCTCATCGACTTGCAACACAATAAGATGACTTAGATCCAATCCAGCTGGCAGTAATTCATCATCTATAAAGACCGATTTATCCTGGTTCAGTACTGGCAGCCTGGGCAGGTTCCTGGCAGGTTTAACCGATACCTGGTAATCACTGATCCGCTCTGCAACCAATAAATGCTTGTCTTTGGCAACCTGCCCCACTCTGCCAGCCAGTAAACGCTTATTCAGCAAGTCCGCAAAGGAGTGACCAGTTTCAATGGCCAGCTGCGCCAGGTAATCAACATCGGGTAATCGACCTTCCTGCTCATAACCTTTGATTGTATTGATGTGCAATCCGGTTTTTTCAGCCATCTGCGGACGAGACAAAACTTTGTCCCGAACCATCTTAATGAACTCACCAAACTCGTTAGAATCCATGAAAACACCAATAGCAGGACATTTTTTTATCCTTATTAATCAATACCAAACGCGCAACAAGACATTTTTTTATCTTGAAGCACTTGCATAAGACAATTTTTTGTCTTTAAAATGTATATATGCAGACATTTTAAAGGACAAAAAAATGGCCGAATTGGACTGGCACAACGCAAAGATAATTGCAGAGTTAAGGATTAATGCTCAGACATCACTTCGTCAACTATCCGAAGAAAATGGCTTAGCACCTAATACCCTGGCTCAAGCCCTACAGCGTCCTTACCCAAAGGCAGAGCGAATCATCGCTGATGCAATTGGCGTATCACCCCAAACAATCTGGCCATCTCGCTACAACAGTGATGGTACTACGTCTCGGCGCAAAGGCAAAAGAAGCATTACCAAGAATCCTGATTATATATCAATAGAATACAAAGGGATCAAAAAATGACTATGGCTATGACTGCACAGCAGATTGCAGCAGCCATAGCTGTTGCTGACAGAACCATTCGGATCCGCGCAAACAAAGAGAACTGGGCCTATGAGCTCAGAACTGGTCGCGGCGGGCAAATCAAACATTTTATTGTCTCGGAACTACCTGATGATATCCGCTCGGTCATCTTATGCAGTGGTGTTGCAGCTGCAACGCCCAGTGATGCAATGGTGCAGCAAAAAGCCAAGGCACACGCCAAGAAGCTGACAGCAAAGCAGCAATTGACCAACCAGGTGAACCAAAGCCGCAAAGCCGATGCTTTAGCTGAACTGGCTGGCATGCAAGGCCCAGCAAAAACCAGAGCAGAAAACGCTCTGATCATCTTAAAAGCCGCTGAGCGCTTTACCGCTCAAAGTGGCCTGCCTAAAGTCGCTGCCTGGCGTCAATTCTGTGAACACTACAACAGCCGCCAGGCTGATGTGCCTGCCAATGCCTACGACATCAAGCCCACGATTGGCTTTAGCACCCTTGCCCGCTGGGCCAGCGAATACGAAAAGAATGGCATCACCGCTCTGGCTGGTAAGTACGGCAAAAACAAAGGCACAGGGCTGATTGATTCAGAGCCGGTGCTGCACTCTTTCTGCATGGCGATGCTGCGTGAGTACCCCCATATCAAAGGCGATGCGCTTTATGAAGCTTTGAGCACAGAGTTCAGCGGGGAGTTCACCATTCCGGCACCTGCTACCTGCCGTTCCTGGTTAAAGCGCTGGAAAGAAGATAATCAAGAACTCTTTATGTCGCTTTGTGACCCAAGCGGCTGGCAGAACAAGCGCATGGTGGCCTTCGGCAATAAGTCGTTTGCCATATCCCGCATCAACCAGCTGTGGGAATTCGACAGCACCCCGGCAGACGTCATGCTTAAAGATGGCCGTTACAGCATCGTAGGTGTGATCGACGTATTCACCCGCCGCGTGAAGTGCATTCTGCGGCCAACATCCAATGCAGAGGCTATTTCTCTGCTGATCCGTGAAACCATCCTGGACTGGGGTTTACCGGAAGTCGCCCGAACCGATAACGGATCCGACTATACCAGTGCCCACATCAGCAGCGTCTGGGATGCATTGGGCATCGAACACGATGTAACCAACCCTTATTCTGGCTGGGAAAAGCCTTTTATTGAGCGCTTCTTTCGTACCTTTAGCCACGGCATTGCTGAGCTGTGCCAGGGCTATATTGGCCATAGCGTGGCTGACCGGCAGAAAATCAATGCCCGTTTAACCTTCGAACAAAGGCTGTTAGAACGCCGCAAAAAAGGCGAAGACAAAATCGCCCTGAATGTCGATCTTACTGCTGAGCAGTTCGAAGCCTTTATCAGTCAATGGATCGAAAACCACTACCACCATGCACGGCACAGCAGCCTGAACTGTTCCCCCTTTGAAAAGTTTGTTGGTCATCAGCAGCACATTCGCAGGCTCGACAATGCCCATGTGCTGGATATTTTGCTGGCTCCGGTACCGGGTAATAAAGGATACCGCACCGTCAATAAAAGCGATGGCATTAGTGTTGAAGGCGGATCCTATGTCCACGCAGAGCTTGGGGCATACATCGGTGAGCGCGTTTACTGCCGCTGGAACCCCAAAGACGTTGGCAAAATTTATGTTTTCCATGCCCTAAAACACCACTTCATCTGCGAAGCCGTGAACCCGGAGATTGCCGGTAATGGCTTAGAGCTGCAGGACATTGCCATTGAGGCAAAAGCGATTCAGCGCAAACAACAGCGTGAGCGCCGGGCAGAATTCAAAAAAGCAGCCAAGCAGCACCAGGTCGGCGATATCGCACAACGGATCCTGGATGCCAAAACAGCCCAGAACGGCAACCTGAGTGCTATGCCAAAACGCTCAGAGCAAGCCGTAACCAACCTGACGCAAGCCGCCGAGGCAGCCATTGCTGCCAGCCAACAAACAGAGCCAGCTTACACCGAGCAGCAGCTATCGGAGTTTGAGAAACGCCGCAAAGAGCTGGAAGCCCTGGAGAAAAAGGCCGCCACCCCAGTGTTCAGCAGCGATGCCCACAAAGCACGCTACCTGACAGAGCTTAGCCTATCCACCGATTTACCCGCCGTCGAGAAAGCCTGGTTGCACGACTACCGCCGTCGCAACAAGGCAGCTGCGCGCATGCTCGACGAAATGTTCAACACCAATAAAGCCTCTAAGTAACGGAGATACACATGAAAACAGTAGTAGCAAAAACAAAAAACGTATTGGCCGCATTCGATGCCTACCAAATCCTGAATGAAGCCGCCCAGTCTGGCACCCCAGCCATCGGCATGTTCACTGGTATGGCTGGCCTGGGTAAAACCACCGCTGGCAGCTGGCTGTTTGTCCAGGCAGATGGCGTGTTAGTGCGCTGCATGATGTCAGATACCCTGGGCACCTTCCTGGAGCGTCTGGCGCAAGAATTGGGCCTGGATCAACGCCAACGCAAAGCCGATATGCTGCGCTACATCGTGCACGAACTCAGCGTAACCGGTAAGCCGCTGTTTATTGATGAGTGCGACTACATCGCCGAGCGTAAAGACGTACTGGAAACGATCCGCGATATCTACGACCTGGCCAATGTGCCAATCATCCTGATCGGCTACAACCAACTGCCCAAGAAAGTGAAGCGGCTAGAGCAGCTGTACAGCCGGATTTCTCAGCATGTCGAATTCCGCCCTGCAGACCTCGACGACATCGTAACCATGGCCAGCGAACTGGTCACCGATACCGCTATCGATCAAGACCTACTGGCAGAGCTGCTGCAAGCCGCAGCCGGAAACTTCCGGCGCATCCACACCGGCCTGAGTGCGATTGAAGCCTTCGCCCGCTCCAATGGCATGGCTCGCATTAACGCCCATCAGTGGGGTGAACAACCCTTCTTCCCAAGCGTGAAATAAGGGTAGGCAGCAGCGATATGAAGAAAAAAACACTCAGCCAGCGCGCCTGGGAGTGGATTAAAGAGCAGCCAGACTTCGGCAGTGCCGAGCTGGCAGCTCACATGGATGTAAGCCTGAAATCAGCGCAGATGGTGATTGCCCATCTGCAGGACTTAAAGGCCATAGAAACCACCAGCCAAGGTGTAAAGCCAGTAGTTTACCAGGCAGTGCCAGGCGCTAACCCGCACCTGCCAGGCAAAAACACTACCGCAGTGCGGCCCAAAAGCCAGCGCCAACGCATCTGGCAGGCAGCACGGTTCCTGGGCGAATTCACCATTGCAGACATTCAGGCCACCGCAGAGTGCAGCCGTAACAGCATCGAGCGCTATCTGTGCGATTTGGTGCGGTTTGAGTACGTGGTGATTAAACGAGGGCTAAACCGCAAAGCCTCAATGAAAGAGCGCACGGGCCGCCCAGTGCGGTACCGGCTATCGAAAAACACCGGCCACAAATACCCCATTGTGCGGGATAACGGCTTGTATGACCAAAATTTGAAAGTACTGGTGCCGAAGCCAGTACGCATCAGCAAGCAACAGAAGGAACTGAACCATGCAATGGCTTGAACTGCTCAACCAGAAAGTCGATGAACTGGGCCGCCGCAAAGTAGAGGCCGCCCTGGGCATCAGCAAAACCACACTCAGCCAGGTGCTGAACGAGAAATACCCAGGGAACCTGGAAAACATCGCAGCCAAGGTAACCGAGGCCTACAGCACTGAACGGGTGAGCTGCCCGGTATTGGGTGACATTACGGTTCAGCGCTGTGCTACCGAACAAGCCAAGCCATTTGCTGCCACCAACCCACAACGGATCCGGCTATGGAAGGCATGCCAAACATGCCCACTAAACAAGGCGAATAACCCATGAGTGAACTTATCAGTTTTCAGGTAGAGCGTGCCCGCCAATGGCTGGCTCAGCAGGGCTGCAACATCGTCAATGTCCGCCAGGCAAAACGACGCCCGGTCATCAGCATAGACGTTGCCTGCCCAGTTTTGCAGCGCAATGCAACCGTGCTGATTGAAACAAAAAACGGCCAACGCAGCCTTGGCTACACCGCCCGCGTTGGCGATTGCTTAGTCCACTGGCACCAGCCAGCCAATTAAAAAAGGTACCACCATGAACAAAAATACTGACAAAAAAGCTGCTATCCCTGCCGGTTACTGGCAAGACGCCAAAGGCGCATTAATTCCAGAAAAGATGATCCGGCCCATTGACCGGGCGCGTGATGATCTGGTGCGCGAGCTGGTCACAAAAGCCCAGGAGCTAAGCGCCTTGCTGGCTGACTACAAGCGCAGTTCCTTTGCCGATATCGCTGCCTTTATCCAGCTGTCTGCCGAGCAATACAAAGCAAACATAGGCGGCAAGAAAGGCAACGTCACCCTGTACAGCTTTGATGGCAAATACAAAGTCGTGCGCGCTATCAGCGAAACCATCAGCTTTGATGAACGCCTGCAGGCCGCCAAATCATTGATTGATACCTGCCTGCGCGACTGGACAGCCAGCGCCAGCGACGAGCTGAAAGCCATCGTCAAAAGCGCCTTTGATGCAGACAAGCAAGGCAACATCAGTACAGGCCGGGTGCTGGCCCTTCGGCGGCTGGACATCAAAGACGAGCGCTGGCAGCAAGCCATGGCCGCCATCGGTGAAGCCATTCAGGTGATCGGCAGCAAATCCTACATCCGGGTATATGAGCGCATTGGCGATACAGACCAGTACCGCCCCATCCCCTTAGATTTAGCGGCGGTGTCGTTATGAGCTTCCCGGTACCAAGCACAGAGCGCATCCAGCAGGAAATCGCTGTAGCGCTGAGCATCGTTGAACAGTACGGCACCAACCAACCTGGCAGAACCTACGAGCACGGCGTCACAGACGCCCTGCTCTGGGTGCTGGGTGGCCCGGAGCCACAAAGCATTGAGGACGAACAGATGGAATTGAACAGCAAAGAGCGTAAGCGCCTACGGGATTGGGTAGCAGGGAGGATCCAGGCAGAGAAAGTAAGCCACATCCCGTTAATTGATGGCGAGTACGAAAACGAGCGGCTGCTGCTGGTCGCAGGCCAGTCCAGCGAACTGGCAACCATGGTGCGCGACAGATTAGCCACAATGGATGAACACGGTGATCGTCACCATGCCATCTGGCTTGGCAGCTTCACCGAAGACCGGCCACGCACCCAGGTGCAGCTGGTTATCACCCAGGATCCAACCCTGTTTATTGACGAGGACTAAGCCGTGAACAAATCGCAACTCATTCAACAACTGGCCACCGATGCAGGCTTAACCAAAGCCGGTGCAGAGCGGGCTGTAGATAGCCTGCTGAGCATCATCACCCAGCAGCTGCAAAGCAACCACACGGTATCCATTCAGGGCTTTGGCAGTTTCATACCACGCCAGGCGGCAGCCCGCACTGGCAAGCACCCAGTATCCGGCCTGCCAACGCACCAGCCTGCCTGCGTAAAGGCCGTGTTTAAACAGTCGCCGCAACTTAAAGATGCTTTAAACCCATAGCGAAACGCCCAGCAGTTTAGGGCGTCTGCCGGTGGTGGTTCACCGGTACTGATGAGCAGCCGAGGAAGATATGACACAACCAAAATATCAAACGATCCAGTTCGTTGACAAAGGGCAAGATTTTACAGAGTGGGTTATTAGAGACGGTATTGTTGTGGACTGCCAGCCATTTCAATTCACTGTTTGGGTAGGTGGCGAAGCGATAGTGCATAGTGATATGGCGTTCTATAAGCCTAAACACAAGACAAACTTCTTTCCGATGAAACATAAAGTTTTATCTGCTGTATCTACCGATCCTGATTACATCCAAGGCTTTGAAGATGGCTTGAATGGTAAAGATGAGGCTGACCAAGAAATCACAACAGACCAATACACCTTTGGTTACAGGGCAGCTGTGTATGTAGCCGGGAGAGTAAAATGAAAACAGTACATGAAGCGATAGCTGAACGTGGTCTCGAATGGGACGGATTTTTTGAAGCACTTCACTGGAACCAAGCCGAAGGTTACTACTTTGCCAACAAGGACTACTGCCTGAGTGAGTTTGTATGCTGCCAAGATGAATATGAAGCGGTAGCCGATAATCTCAAGCGAGGTGAAACCCAGATAGAAGTAACTGTCTGCCAAGGAATAACGGATGGATTTGGTACAAGAGAAACCTGCAAAAATTGCTCTTATTTTAGGCCGGAATTAAGAGATACCAAACATTACGGTTTAAACCCTGACAATTGCCGTTGGCGAGTTGGCGACTCTTATTTTGTCCAATTTAAAGCAAAAGAAGGTGTCCAATGACAGCCACCAAACCCAACCCACGCCGCTACCTGGTAACAATGATCCACATCGCCCGCACCCAGCTGGCGATGGACATGGACAGCTACCGCGCCAATCTGGCCCACTACGGCAACGGCAAAACCAGCTGCACGGATATGACGATCCCAGAACTGGAAGCCGTGCTGGAGGCCTTTATCAGCCTTGGTTTTAAACCCGTCAAAAAAGCAGGCAACCGCCGATTAAGCCCAAGCACCAAGCAAGGCCCAAAAGACGAACGCAGTGCCATCCGAGCCCTGTGGATCTTCATGCACCGCGCTGGCTTTATTAAAGATGGCAGCGAGAACGCCTTAAACAGCTGGGTACAACGCATGACAGCCGAGGCCAATGGCGGTACCGGCATTGCAGAAGTGCAGTGGCTGCAAGGCGAAGACGCTGCCAAAACCCTAAACAGCTTAAAACGCTGGGCACGTCGTTGCCTGTTCGACGACCTGAAAAAGCGAGGCTACGAGCCGCACCCGCAAGATAGCTACGCCTATTTACTAAAGCGCTGGGAACGCATTAACGGGGCAATGCTATGAAGTTAGGTCGCTGCCCTGTTTGCCACAGCCACCTGCACCTGGATCAACTGGTCGCCGACGAAGCAGGCCGCCAGTTGCTCAGCCAGTTCGCCCGCATGAACTACAAACTGGGCGGCAACATGGTCGCGTATCTGGCTATGTTTCGCCCTGCCAAGCAGGACTTAAGCAACATCAAGGCGCTAACTCTGGTGCAGGAAACGCTGGAACTCACCAGCAACCAGCCAGCCCTGGCCGAAGCGCTGGAACAAGCCGTAGCCAGTTTGCAGCAAAGCCGGGTAAGCGGTACCGGCAAGCAACTGACTAACCACAACTACCTGAAAAAAGTGCTGGCCAGCAAGCTGGAACAAGCACCCAAAACCACGGGCAGCACCATCGAATACCGCAGCCCTAAAAGCAGCTTGAGCAAAGAAGAAGAAAAGCGCCAATGGGCAGAGCAAATGCGACGCTACGGCGTGAAAGTACCGGAGGTACCCCATGACTGAACAACAACTGGATGCCTTTGCAGGCGACGACCTGCAGCAGCTGCTCACCGATCTGGATCAGCTGCAGCCAGAGCAGCGCAACGAAGCAATCAACCGCATACCGGCGCAACTGCAAAGCCTGATTGCCTTGTTTGAATCCGAACTAAAAGCGCACGTTAAGCAGCCGGAAAGCCTGGCACAGCGCCTGGTAATAGAGCTGGCCCATTACCTGGGCGGCATACAAACCTACATCCCAAGAAACGACAGACTGAAAACCATGCTGCGCAACATAGCGATTTACAACGCCCACAACAAAGGGGCCAGCATCCGTAGCCTGGCGGATCAACACCGGCTAACCGACGTGCAGATCTACAACATCATCAAAGAGCAAACCCTGGCAGAGCGCGCCCGCCGCCAGTACAACTTGTTTTAAGGAAAAACCATGTTCGACTTTTTGCTAACCCAAACCCTGCGCCAGAGCGACTTTGAGCAACAAACTGAATTCCTGATCCCCGGCTTCCTGCCCAAAAACATGATCACCCTGGTGTATGCCGATGGCGGCATGGGCAAAAGCTGGCTGGCCTTTGCCGTTGCCAAAGCCTGCAGCGGGCAAAAGGTCATTTACCTGGACTACGACAACCCACTAAACGTCCTGAAAGACCGTGGCGTACAGGAAAAGCTGATAAGCAACCGCAATATCTACTACGTGCAGCGCAGCAAAACCACCATGCAAGCCCCCGAAATGCTGGATGCACTGGATGCAAAAGCCAGCGGCAGCGCCTATGCCAACACCCTGATCCTGGTAGACAGCCTGCGCAACTTCGGTGATGTGATGCACGATGCCCGCGCCATGGCCATCATGGACAAGTTTATGAACCTGCGCGAAGCCGGTGCCACCATCCTGATCCTGTCGCATGCCAACAAAGACGGCAAAAACTACCAGGGCAGCAACAACATTCGCAACAGCGTCGACAATATGTACCGCCTGGCAAAGGTAGACGCCGAAGAAGGCGAAATTGCCTTTGTGCTCACCCCCACCAAAGAGCGGGCCAATATTATGGAATGCGCCTTTAGCGTGCGGGTAGATGATTTTGGCCTGCAAGGCATCGACGTAGAAGCCGCCCGCATGAGCGCCGACGAACTGGACTTTGTAGCCCGCGCCAAAGCCATCATTGCAGAGCAGCCAGGCATCAACAAAAAGGCCCTGCTGCAGCAACTGGGCTTTGAGCAAGACGACAAAACCGCCCGCAATAAGCTGGACCAGGGCGAAGGAAAACACTGGCAAAGCAGCAAAGTCAAAGGCGTCTATACCTACCAGCTGCAGCCAGATCCAATAACTACCAGCGCTACAAGTGCAGCGCATTAAGCGGTTGTAGCGCTTGTAATGGTTGTACCCGGCCCCGTTTAACGGGGCTTTTTATATTGCACTCATTTTAATTTTTGACTAATGTCTACCTGAATTTAACAGGAGGTTGATATGAGCTTTGGAACTATGGTTGTGCTCTTCTTGATTGCGGCAGTTGTAATAGCAATCTTCCAGCTACAGATGACTGCTAAACGCAAAGAAAAAATGGAAAAGCGGTTAAAGATTCAACCGAACTTCAAACCTACCCAGAAAATCATGGCTGAGAATGGCCTGGCAGGCATAGCGATTGATGAAAACAGCAAAAAAATCTGCTTAATCGACAACTCAGGACCGCATGTAACCACCAGAACGTTCTCCTACAAGGATGTATTATCTTGTGAGATTTTCAGTGACGGCGATTCCATTACCAAAACATACCGAACCAGCCAGGCTGGAGGTGCTTTAGTTGGTGGCCTGTTGCTTGGGGGCGTAGGCGCAATCATAGGCGGTCTATCTGGCAGTAAGAAAAACATCGAGAAAGTTAAAACCATTGATTTGAGAATCGTGGTAAACGATACGA
Organism: Alkalimonas mucilaginosa; assembly: GCF_036327005.1. Taxonomy (NCBI): domain Bacteria; kingdom Pseudomonadati; phylum Pseudomonadota; class Gammaproteobacteria; genus Alkalimonas; species Alkalimonas mucilaginosa. The sequence continues at coordinate 54,533 of NZ_JAUGZK010000009.1, read as the reverse complement.
ACAAGCCAACTCATGATGTCAATCTTATGGATATTGAGACAAAAAAGAACAGCTTCATTCACAAAGCAGCGATGGAAAAAGCCCGGCACTGGCATAGCCTGGTGGCAGTCTTGATCAAGCGAGCGGATGAAGAAGATAAAGTAGCAGAGAACAGCTTAGCCCCCCAGTCAGAGAAGCAAGGTTCTGTGGCAGATGAATTATCAAAACTGCTGGAACTGAAAGAAAAAGGCATTCTGACCGAAGAAGAATTTGCCGCCCAGAAAGTTAAAATACTTTCATAATTAGCAAAACCCTTTAATCCAGCTTCCTTCCGGCCTCACGCGATACTGACAGTACACCCTTACTGTCCGTATCGCAGCCATGCCACATCCAACCACCTTAAACCCATACAGCCATGATTTTCAGCACGCCGTTGCCTTCGTCCTCGCTAAGGAAGGTGGCTATGTTAATCACCCAAAGGATCCGGGCGGGGAAACCAACTTTGGCATTTCCAAGCGGGCCTACCCCCGCGAAGACATTGCCAACCTAACCAAAGAGCGGGCAGCCTTCCTGTACCACCGGGACTACTGGCGGCCTGTCCGTTGCCATGAATTGCCAGGTGGCGTTGCCTTGGCTGTCTTTGATGGTGCCGTGCAGCATGGCACCGGAACGGCCGCCCGGCTGCTGCAAGAAATCCTTGGAGTAAACACCGATGGCATCATAGGCCCTATCAGCCTGCGTGCTGCCAGGCAAGCCGATGCCGAATGGCTCACCGCCCGTTATGTCTTACGCCGTGCCAGGCTCTATGCCCGCATCCAGGCGAAGGATCCAGCACAAAGCGCCTTTATTGAAGGCTGGTTCAACCGGCTGCGCGATCTTACCGATGCCAGCTGGCAATTGGGCTACAGCACTACGAGGGCCGCCTGATGGGCCGCAATTGGGATTGGAGCTTTGCCAAAGGCAAAGAGCGCCGATTGCAAGCAGAGCAGGCTTGCCATACCTCAGGGCAACCTGTTCCGCCCCCGCCATTACACAGCCATGACGGCACCATGCAAAGCATGTTTGAAAACGGCTGGCACAGCGTTACCCCGGTTGAAATTCAGCGGGCTATCAGCCCACCACCCCGCATAGGTGAAGCCCTACGTAACAACCAGCGCCTACGCGACTTACTAAGGATTGCCCCATGAAGTTACTAAGCATCGCCGGTAAAACCGCCAAGGCCATCTTGCTGCACCTGGCCATCAAGTATGCCGCAGAACTGCTGGTTAAAAACGTGATAGCGGCTGCCGAACGGGCAGCTGCTCGTACTGAAACAGATATTGATGATCAGGTAGTCGCCGCGCTCAAGGCCGAGCAGCACGTGATCATCCGGTTAATCAACCAAACCATCAAGGAATAGCCGTGCCGGATATATTCGACCGAGCTGCCGAGTTAGAGCAGCGCCAACGCGATCAGGCGCTTACCGCCGCATTGAATCGCCCTAAAGAACCCCCGCGCCAGGATGAGAATGGCCGCTACTGCATCAGTTGCGGCATTCAGATCCCCGCAGCCAGGCTGGCTATCGTACCCAGTGCTGTTCGTTGTGTCAGTTGCCAGCAGGAGCACGAGTAATGGACTTTATCCGCGAATGGGGTGCTGTGATTTGGGCATTAATCCTCACCGCCTTTAACGTGATCCAGTTGCTGTTGGCCAAAACCTATGCCCGGCGCGAAGCACTGGAGTCCATCACCATGGCCGTGGAAATTTTAGAAAACAAAGTTAACAGCCTGCCCAGCCAGGCAGAGCAACACCGGCTGCAACTGGAAATGTCTGATTTGCGCGGCGAACTGCATGCCCTGCGTGAACAGCTCAAGCCAGTGCACAACCTGGCCAATCTGTTATTAGAAGAACGTTTAAAGAGGTAAGCCAGCATGGCAATGAGCAAAATACTGCAGGAAGACCGGCGACTTGTCATTCTGCGATCCCTGAATGAAATGGGCGGCTATGAAGCCAACGAATCCATTATTAACCAATGCCTGGAAGCCTATGGCCACAGTGTCAGTCGTGACACAGTGCGTGCCGAAATAGCTTGGTTGGACGAACAACAACTGGTCAACCTGCGCGATGTTGCCGGTTATATGGTGGCTAAATTAACGGCACGAGGATCCGACGTAGCCACCGGCAAAGCTAGCGTACCAGGTGTTAAAAAGCCAAGGCCTACGCTATGAGCCTGCACCAAGCCAAAGCAAAAAACCGACGTAGCAAAGTCGAGCTACTGCCTGCCGACATCAAAGCACAGCTAAACGAGATGTTACGCGATGGCCGTATGCAGCAGATTGAAATCGTCGAGGCCATCAACCAGTTGATTGAATCCAAAGGACTGCCTGAAGACCAGCAACTTAGTAAGTCAGGTTTAAATCGCTATGCCAAACGTATGGAAGATATTGGCCAGCGCATACGCCAGGCGCGGGAAGTGGCCGAAGTGTGGACTGCCAAACTGGGCAACGCTCCGGTATCAGACCTTGGCAAGATTCTGCAAGAAGGGATCCGAGCACTGGCCTTTGAAACTCAGATGGACATGGCCGAAGGCAAAATATCTGCCGATCCAAAGTCACTCAACCAAATGGCTTTGCTTTGCCAGCGCATCGAAGCCGCTGCCATGAGTTCGCACAAGCGCGAAAAAGAAATGCGTCAGCTATTTGCCAGTGAAGCTGCAGAAGTGGCAGAGAAAGTTGCAAGTCAACAGGGCCTGACTGCCGAAGGTGTGGCCGCGCTCAAACGGGAAATTCTGGGGATAGCCTGATGAAGCTAAAGCAAACAGTTGCCGCAGCAGTGACTGCTGCCGCACTTGCACTTACCCCCGTCGCTCAGGCTGTGGCCGAGAGTGTGGATCATCATGTTAGCCAGCTAAGCCGTTTCGACCCCAAAGAAGTGCTACTAGGCTACCAAAAAAGCTGGATAGCCGATGAAAGCCCGTTAAAAATTGCCGAGAAAAGCCGTCGTACCGGCCTTACCTGGGCAGAGGCAGCCGATGCCGTACTATGCGCCAGTACCCGTCGCGATAACGGCGGCTGCAACCACTTTTATGTGGGCAGTAACAAGGAAATGGCTCGCGAATTTATCGAAGCCGCCGCTATGTGGGCACGGGTTTTTAATAAAGCTGGCTCAGAAATCCAGGAGGAAATTTTTAACGATGGCGGCAAGGAAGGCAAAGAGATCCTAACCTTTGTCATTCACTTTTCCAGCGGATTCAAAATACAGGCACTCAGCTCTAATCCCAGCAACCTAAGGGGTATGCAAGGGAACGTCACCATAGATGAAGCCGCTTTCCATGAGCGCTTGGCCGAGGTGCTTAAAGCTGCATTGGCACTCACCATGTGGGGCAGTCGGGTTCGTTTAATCAGCACTCATAACGGCATCGACAACCTGTTCAACCAATTGATCCAAGACAGCCGGGCCGGGAAAAAGCGTTATAGCATCCATACCATTACCCTGGATGATGCGTGTCGGGATGGCCTCTATCAGCGCATCTGCCAAATCCGCAAGCTGGAATGGAGCCAGGCCAAAGAAGACGAATGGAAAGCTGGACTACTGAAAGACACTGCCACGGAAGAAGATGCGCTGGAAGAATACTTTTGCGTGCCCAAAGCTGGTAGTGGCTTATACCTCAAACGCACCCTGATTGAACGGGCGATGGTGAAAGACCATTCCATCCCCATTGTACGTTTTACCGCCCCTAAAGATTTTGAGCTGCAAACAGAGCACGAACGCCAACGCATCGTTGACGAGTGGCTAGCGAACAACGTCGCATTTTTAATTGAACAGCTCCCTATCGACTGCCGCCATGTCTTTGGTGAAGACTTCGCGCGCAAGGGCGATTTGTCCGTGTTCGTTCCGCTTACTATTCGCAAAGACCTGACCAAGCGGGTGCCTTTTGTCGTAGAGCTGGCGAATACAACCTATGAGGCCCAACGGCAAATTCTGATGTTTATCCTGGAGCGTTTGCCACGATTCACCGCTGCAGCGTTTGATAGCACAGGTAACGGGGGCTACCTGGCGGAAGCTGCCAGGCTGAAATATGGCAGCGATATGATTGATTGCGTCATGCTCAATCAGCCCTGGTACCGCGAGTGGATGCCCAAACTTAAAGCAGAGTTTGATGATGGCAATCTGGAAATACCTCGCCATCAAGACATTCTGGACGATCTTTGCAAAATCCAACTGAAAAATGGCATACCGCAGATTGAGAAAGGATCTGGGAAAGGTACCGATGGCCAACAGCGACACGGTGACTTTGCAGTTGCCCTGGCAATGGCTATCCGGGCCAGCTGGATGGAAGGCGGTGCAACCGAATTCACTGCCTTGCCTGGCAAAGCAGGCCTGTTTGGCCATGTAGACGAAGACGACGACATCACCCAGTCAGCATCAGGCTGCTGGTAACAGGAACCCACCATGAAAAGCACCATAGTAGACCGTTGGGGCCGCCCCTTTGAAGGCGACCTGGAAACCCCGCAAACCGAAGCCGAAGCACGCCTGGCACAACTGCACCGCCATTTTGGCGGTCATCCAAGTAGCGGTTTAACACCAGCCAAGGCCGCCAACATCTTAAAAGAAGCCGAACAAGGCAATCTGATTGCGCAGTGCGAGCTGGCCGAAGACATGGAAGAGAAAAGCGCCCATATCCAGAGCGAGCTGGGCAAGCGCCGTCTGTCACTGTTGTCCGTGCCCTGGAATATCCTGCCGCCACCCAATGCCAGCGCTGCCGAGAAACGCGACACCGAAATGCTGGAAGAGCTGCTACGCACAGCAGTCTGGCTGCGTGATGCCATCTTTGATGCATCCGACGCCATTCTAAAGGGCTACAGCAATCAGGAACTCACCTGGGAATACATCGAAAAGCAGCATGTCATCACCAGCTGCGAATTTCGGGATCCATCCTGGTTCCAGATTAACCCGGATAAGCGTAATCAGCTGATGCTACGTGATGGCAGCCACAACGGCATGGAACTGCGGCCCTTCGGTTGGCTTAGCCATACCGCCAAAGCCAAAAGTGGTTACCTGGAGCGCCGGGGGCTGGTGCGGGTATTGGTGTGGCCCTTCCTGTTCGCCAACTACTCTGTACGGGATCTGGCCGAGTTCTTAGAAATTTACGGCCTACCAATCCGCCTGGGAAAATACCCGGCTGGGGCCAGCGAACGCGAAAAGCTCACCCTGCTGCGGGCCGTGATGAGCATTGGCCATAACGCCGGAGGCATCATCCCCAAGGGCATGGAAATCGACTTTCAAAATGCGGCAGACGGGCAAAGCGATCCCTTTATGGCCATGATTGCCTGGTGTGAAAAGTCAGTTTCAAAAGCCGTGCTGGGCGGTACCCTGACCACTCAGGCCGACGGTGCCAGCAGCACCAATGCCCTGGGCAACATTCATAACGAAGTGCGCTATGAAATTCGTGATGCAGATTTAGCAGCCCTGGAGCAAACCCTAACCCGCGATATTATCTACCCGCTGTATGCACTGAACGGCAAATCCTTTCGTGATTACCGCCGCCATCCGCGCTTTCAGTTCGACACCAGCGAGGGCGAGGACTACACAAAAATTGCCGATCCGTTGAAAACCCTGGTTAGTGTCGGTGCTCAAATCCCGGTGGCCTGGCTGCACGAAAAAACCAAAATCCCCATGGCCGATGGCAAAGAGCCTGTGCTGCAAATTGCCGAGCGCCTGCCAGGCTTCACCGGCTTAACTGGCATCGCTGCCCTGCGCGGCAATGCCACCGCCGCCTTTGCCGACCAGATGGCGCTGGAGCAAGCCCTGGACAAGCTCAGTACTGGCCAGTTTGATGAGCAAATGCTGGGCTTGCTCAAGCCGGTATTCGATGCGGCTGAACAAGGCCCAGAGGCTATGGCGCAGCAGCTGGAACAACTCTGGCCAGGCATGGACGACAGCCTGCTAACCCAGCGCCTGGCGCAAGTGCTGTTTGTCGGCGAACTCTGGGGCCAGCTCAATGCCAACACCTGATCTGCGCCTGGCCTTCGACATGCCACCGGCTGATGCTGTGGCCTACTTCCGCGCCAAGGGGTACGCCGTATCGGATAACTGGTGGGAGATTTGGCAGCGCGCCCATGCCAGGGCGTTTACCGTAGCCAAAGCCATGCGCATGGATGTGCTGGAGGCGATACGCACCGAAGTGGATAGCGCCCTGGCAAACGGCACCACGGCAAAACAGTTCGTAGATAGCCTGGCACCGAAGCTGCAAAAGCTGGGCTGGTGGGGCAAGCAAACCTGGGTAGACAGCGCCGGTGGCGCTCAGCAAGTGCAACTCGGCAGTGTGTACCGGCTTCGCAACATCTACCGCAACAACCTGCAAACCGCCTACATGGCCGGCCGCTATCGCCGCCAGCTGGCCAATGCAGAAGACCGCCCCTACTGGATGTACGTCGCGGTCATGGATGGCCAAACCCGCCCGGCCCACGCCAATTTAAACGGCAAAGTATTCCGCTATGACGATCCAATCTGGCAACACATCTACCCGCCCAATGGGTGGGGCTGCCGCTGCCGTATCCGGGCTTTGACAGCAGCACAGGTGGAACGCCTGGGGCTGCAGGTAGAGAACGGCGGGCGCTATGTGGAAGACATCACCGCCGAGGCAGGCATCGACCAGCGAACCGGCGAAGTGATCCAGGTAGACCATGTACGGATCCGCCTGCCGGATGGCAGCGTGATGCAGCCCGATGTTGGCTGGGCCTACAACCCTGGTGAAGCCGCTTTTGGCACCGACATGGCCATCGCCAAAAAGCTGGGCTCAGCCCGCAGCATTGAGCTGCGTAGCCAGCTGATCCAGTCCATCAACAACAGCGAATTGCGCCACGCCCAGTTTGCCAGCTGGGCCAGCCAGGCGCTGAGTAAACGCCGGGCAGGCAACACGGTGCAGGCGCTGGGCTTTATGACACCGGCGATAGAGGCCGCTGTTACCGCCCGCCTGGGCAAGGCCCCTACTGCCCTGCTGGCCATCGGCGAAAAGCAACTGTTGCATGCTGACAGCCCAAAGCATCAACGCCGAGAGGTTACACTCAGCCGCCAGGAATACCTGCAGCTGCCAGCCATGCTGGCACAGCCAGAGGCCGTTTTGTGGGATAAATCGCATCAGAACTTGCTGTATGTGTACCCGGCCAGCGGCAACAACAAAGTCAAAGTGGTCATCAACACGGGGTGGAAGCACAAGCGCCAGCAGCCGCTTGATACGGTCATCAACGTCTACAAGGTAGAGGCCTATCACCTGCTGGAAAGTAACTATGAATTACTGGAGGGGAAAGTGGGCAGCTGATGGAGGGAGTCGAACCCACATAAACGATGCAAGCACCGCCGCTTTACCATTAAGAGTACATCAGCTGCAGTACTGAGTATAAAACATGACCAACAAAATTACCATCGAGCACAACAGCACCGCCGTTATCGATGTCCTGCAAGGGCTGATGGATCGGCTGGGCGATTTAACAGAGCCCATGCAACGCATTGCAGGCGTGATGGAAGATGCCACAGAGCGGGCCTTTGCCACCGAGGCCAGCCCGGTAACCGGCACCCCCTGGCAGGCGCTGTCCGACAACTACCTTAAAGCCAACCCTAGCCGCCGGGGCGGGCAAATCCTGCAAGCCAGTTCCGGTGGCCTGGCTGCCAGCTATACCAGCGACTATGGCAGCGACTGGGCGGAGATTGGCAGCAACAAAATCTATGCTGCTATCCACCACTTCGGCGGCACCCCGGAAATGGCCCCAGGGCCAGCCGCTATCCCTGCACGGGAACAGATCGGTTTATCCAGGGAAGACGAAACCGATATCCTGGACATAGTGGCCGATTACCTGATTTAGCCCAAACGCGCTCAAATCGCTTGTAAGGCGTCCAGCAGGGTTTTAAGCTACCAGCATTCATAGGGAAACCCTTTAAACGATTCTGACGCGATTTAAAGGGCGTTTATTAAGGAGTGTGAGCCTAATGGAACGTAAAAAAACGAACAGGAACTATGTAACATTATTTTTCGGGCCTTACACATTACTGGTATGGCTGGCTGCATTGTCACTGATAGTTCATCTAGTGCCTAAAATATTCCCGAGTATTCCTGCCGAAAATTTGCTCATGGCCTTTCTTCAGGCGATTACGACCTTAGCAGGCGTTTTCTTAGGCTGGAAGCTCGCCATCCATAGTGAGCAAAACAAACGAAAAGAAGATACAGAAATACGCATCAATGCCATCATGGAAGAAATTCATGATCTAGTAGGACCAATGAAGGAGGCGAGAGATTTATACGCTAAAAGCGCGCGAAAGGTAAAAAATAACAAAAACTCCAACCACCCCATTTCAATGACCCATTCATACCCCGCCTATCTAGAGTACTTTAAGTACATAATCCCCTGCATTTCCTCCGAAAAAAGGAAAAACATAAGAAACATATATAACATGCTAGAAAGCTATAACGGGCTAACAGAAAAAATACGGTTAGATGCTAAAAGGTATTTCGAGTATCACGACGAAACCGATACAGGGACTAACGAAAAGAGCGACCGAATGTTAGAACATTATTTATGCTCAGTAATGGCATATGATATTCATTTAAGCTGTCGATGGATGATAGAGAAAGACCCTAATACCTTAATAAATAGAAAATCAGATTTTTTCTCCAATGCTAAATCCGAAAATGAAAAGCTCAGAAAAGACCTATTTGGATTGTCTTAGATTAGCAAAACCCTTTAATCTACAACCGCTGCCCACCTAGCCCACAATCAGCCCAGGATAACCAACCACCTGGGCTGTTATGTTTCAACCATCACTGACTTCACTGGCCATTCTATCTGCTACCGTCGCAACCAGCTGCGGCATTGCCGCCCTGTCTGGCGAACTGGCCAGCGAGGATGGCTGGTACCAGTTGCTGCCAGATGGTGAATTCAGCTCCATAGATGGCCGCCCGCATGATGTGCCTGGCGGCAAGTGGAAGATGAATGCCGATATCGCGGCAAGGCTAATTCAGCGCGCCCAACTGCGCGCTAACGATCTGGTCATCGACTACGAACACCAAACCCTGAAAACCGAAGAAAACGGCAAACCTGCCCCGGCTGCGGGCTGGTTTAAAGACATGCAATACCGCCCTGGTAAAGGCCTGTTTATTAAACCTGCCTGGCTCAGTGCTGCCAAATCACACATTGACGCCAGCGAATACCGCTATCTGTCTGCCGTCTTCCCTTACGACAAAGCTACCGGTGAGCCATTAGAAATCCAAATGGCTGCGCTTACCAACTACCCAGGGGTAGATGGCATGGACGCCATAGCCGCCCTGGCTGCGAAAAAGTTTACCACTACCACCAACCCCCAACAGGGAGAACCACCCATGAACCCACTGCTACAGCAGCTGCTTGCGGCTATCGGTATTACCGTTGCAGACGGTACCGAGCCCACAGCAGAACAAGGCCAGGCTGCGCTTGCCGCGCTGACTGCCCTTCAAACCCAGGCAGCCAATGCCGAGGATCTGACCACTCAGGTGGCCGCACTGAAAGCCAGTCCTGGCAATATCGACTTGTCGCAATACGTGCCCATTGCCGCCTACAACGGTGTGGTTAGTGAGCTGGCAGTACTGCGCCAGCAGAGCACCACCGACACCGTGGACAGCTTGATTGAGCAAGCCCACAAGGACGGCAAGATTGTGGCCGCAGAACGCGACTACTTAACCCAGCTGGGCAACCAGAACGGCATTGCTGTACTGAAAGGCGTACTGGATAACCGCCCTGCCATTGCCGCGCTCAGCGCTGCACAAACCACCACCACGAAAGTGCCGGAAAAAACCGGTGACGATGAACTTACCCAGGAAGAATTAGCGGTCCTTAAGGCCACCGGCCTGGACAAAGCGGCTTTTCTGGCAGCTAAGAAGGCGAAATCAGCATGAGCATCGCAAAACGCATTGGCGTAAAACGCGCCTATCCCGTGGCAGCAGCAACCTCGCTGCATGTAAATACCATCGCCGTGCTGGCAGCGGGCCTGGCCATCCCATTGGCTCAAGCCGCTGGTACAGAGCTGTCGGCTGGTGTGGTGACCTTTGCAGTGAACAACCCAGGCGCAGCCGGTGCTGTGCGGGTGGAAGTGGAAGCCGGTGAACACAAGTTTACCACCACCGACATCGTGGCTGCCGATGTAGGCGCAACCGCCTACTTTGTCGATGACCGCACTGTTTCCAAAAGTCACGACACCAACAGCCGCCCCATCGCCGGAAAAATCATCCAGGTCGATGACGATGGTGTCTGGGTAGAACTGGGCGTTTAACGCCCGGTTGTACTGAATTTAAACCTGCTTTAAGGAGCAAGAAATGGATATTACACCACAGACGCTGCAAGCGCTGTTTACTGCAGTTAGCACTGCCTTTAACCAGGGCCGTAACACCTACACTGCCACTGGTGATCGCATCGCCACAGAAATACCTTCCACGTCATCGCAAAATGACTACAGCTGGCTAGGTGAGTTCAAGCGGCTGCGTGAATGGATTGGTGAGCGGCAAATCGAAAAAGCCAAAGTGTACAGCTATGCCATCAAAAACAAGAAGTTTGAAGCAACTGAAGGCATCCCAGCTGAGTACATTGAAGACGATCAGTACGGCATCTTAATGCCCAAGTTCCAGGATATGGGCTATGCAGCTGCCACCCACCCGGATGAACTGATTTATGCCCTGCTGGCCGCTGGTTTTACTACCCCTTGCTACGATGGCCAGAACTTCTTTGACACCGACCACCCAGTAGGTGAAGAAGGCCAGGAAGTGTCCGTCAGTAACATGCAAGCGGGCTCTGGCAACCCTTGGTTCGTGCTCGACACCCGTCGCCCCATCAAGCCCTTGATTAAGCAAAAGCGCCGAGACTACCGGCTGCAGGCCAAAACTGATGCAGGCAACTCGGATCATGTCTTTATGCATGACGAATACCTGTATGGCGTTGATGCCCGCCTGAATGTCGGCTTTGGCTTCTGGCAGATGGCGTTTGCCAGCATGGCCGAACTGAACGACGACAACCTGGACGCTGGCATTTCTTCCATGATGTCGGTGAAGTCCGACAAAGGTCGCCCGCTTGGCGTGATGCCTGATTTGCTGGTAGTAGGCCCATCCAACCGAGCTAAAGCCCGCAAGATTATTGAAGCGGCGCAAAAAGTCGGCGGTGAAAGCAACACCAACTACAAGGCGCTCGACTTGTTAGTCGTTCCCTGGCTGGCATAACCCGCGACGCAGCCGGGGTCGCGCCCGGCACCCTTACAACCCATACAACCGCTACAAGCGGCTAATTGGAGAAACCATGAAATGGCAAAACTATTATTCATTGTTTGCGCGGCTCATACGGGCTATCGCCGGGGCGGTATCCGCTTTGTTCAAGGTGAAAACACCGTGGAAACAGAAAACCTTACTGCCGAACAGCTACAGCAAATTCACCAGGATCCGTTACTGGTTGTGGGCGAATACGCAGACAGCATTAGCTTGCAGGATGAAGCAAATAAAGGTAGCGGCACGCAAGGGCCAGTGGGCGACGGAACATTATCAGCCGCTGTAACCGGGCTGACGCTGGAACAGGCGTTTGCCCAGCTGCAGCCGGACAACCCCGATCACTTTACTCAAAGCAATCAGCCACAGCTGAGCGCCCTGGAGCAATTGACGGGCCGCCGGGTAACCGCAGCAGAGCGCAATGAAGCCTGGGCAGCCTATCAGGCCGCATTGGCAATCAAAAGCGAAGCTGGAGACGCTGAGTAATGTACGCCACGGTTGCTGACATGATAAGCCGGTTTGGCGAGACCGACTTAGCCTTGCTCAGCTGGCGTGAAGGTGCCGCCGATGGCGACATCAACACGCCGGTAGTCGAGCAAGCACTGGCCGATGCTACTGCCGAAATCAATGGCTATATCGGTGGCCGCTACAAACTGCCACTGTCAGCGGTACCGGCAGTACTAACCAGCCACTGCTGCAGCATCGCCCGCTACCTGTTAAATGGTGACCGGGCACCGGAGCAAGTCACAGACCGTTACAAAGCTGTAATCCGGTTCCTGGAAGCCGTTGGTAAAGGCGATTTGCAGCTGGGCCTGGCCGATGACCAACCGGCCCAGCCCAGCGGCACCATTGCAGTGATGCAATCGGATGGCCTGGTATTTAGCCGCCGCAACAGCAAGGGATTTATCTGATGCACGATATCGGAGACAACTACCTGGCTGCTGAGCCGCACCTGCTTGATGTAGCGAAGTCTGTAGCAGGTTTTCGCCAGGTGTGCAGCACCAACGACCTGGCCGAAGTGGAAGAACGCAGCCAGGTAACCCCGGCCTGCCATGTCATCTACTTTGGCGATTCGGTGCCTGACATTGTGCAAGGCGGTACCTACAGCCATGTAACCCAAACCTGGTTGCTGATTATTGTTGTCCGCCAGGGCCGTGGCCAGAACCCGAACCGTGAAGCTGGCGAACTGATCAAGCAGCTGCTGTTAGCACTGCATGGCAACAACCTGGTCGACGGCAAGCACGTGTTAACCCGCATTAATTCACCGGCAAAGCCCCGCTACACCAAGGGCCACGCTTATTACCCCCTGGCGTTTAACGTCAAATTCAGACTGAAAGGAGATCGCACATGAGCGGTTTATTGTTAGCAGGCGATATTTTTATTGATCGCCTAACCGATACCGGAGCCAGCACGGGTTTAATTGGCCCTGTCAACGTCTCTCAACTGGCTATCAACACCCCCAGCAATGAAGTGGTGCGCACCTCTAAGCGTAAGGCCAGTCATGGCCAGGCGCTGGATGTAGTGAAAATAGCCCAGCCAAGCGAAATCACCATTGCATTTGATGACCAACCTGCCGAGCTGCTGGCGATGGCATTGCTGGGTGATACCTCTGTCATCAATCAGGGCAGCGGTACGGCCACAGATGAAGCAATTACGCTTCCTGCCAACCAGCGCTGGGCGAAGTTGGCCCACAGCAACCTGGCTGGGGCAGGTATCACTGGAGCCATTGTTACACCAGCCGGGCCACTGGATATTGCTGCAGACGTAGAAATCAACTATGCAGCTGGATTAATACGCGCCAAAAAAGGCGGTGCTATGGAGGCAGGCGGAGCCATCACCCTGACCTATCAGTACAACGCCATCAGCGGCATGGCCGTAAAAGGTGGTCTACGTCCGCAGATCCGTGCTCGCATCGTTGGCGACTTGAAAAACCTGGCAACAGGAAAAAACTGCAAACTGGAAATCCCGGAATCCGCCCTGGCACCAACCAACCCGGTAGATTTCATGGCTTCCGAGTTTGTAAGCACCACCTTAAGCGGAAAAATCAAGTTAGTGGATGGCAAAGACGCCCCCTTTGAATACCACGAACTGTAAGCCGTAACACAACCCAGTGAGGCCGCCAGGCCTCACTTTTTCCAAGCCCGGAGCCAGCACCCCATGAGCAAGAACCTTGAACTAGCCCTACGCATAGCCGCCAACGTCACCGGTGATAAAGACCTGGTGAAAATGGCTTCTGCTGTGCGCGATGTGGGCAAAGGTGCTGCCGAGGCCGACCCTAAAACCGATGCGCTGGCCCAGAAAATGGATCGGCTGTCGAACCAACAGCGGCTGATTAGCGAGTTTGAGCGCTCAAAGCGGGCACTGGATGCCAATGAGATTGCAGTAACCGCTGTCGCCATGCGGCTGCAGAAACTGCAAAAAGATGCCCAGGATACCAGCCAACCCTTCACGGTACTGGCCAAGAATATTGATGCGGCGGAAAAAGAGCTAACCCAGATGCGCAGCGAACTGGCACAAAACGCCAGCCGCCACACCACGTTGCAAGCTGCCCTAAAAAAATCCGGTGTCGATACGCGCGTCCTGAGTACCGAAAAGCGCCGGGTTCAAAATGAGCTGAAGAAAACCGCCGCCGACACCCGTGCACTCGGTAACGATTACCTGCGGGCCAACGGCCAGCAAAATCAATTTTCAGCGGGAACAAGTAATCTGGTTGGCCGGTTAACAGCTCTTGCCGGTACTTACTTTGGGGTTACCCGCCTTACCCGCGCCATCCGTGAAATGTTCTCAACCGGCAGCCAGTTTGAAAAGCTGGGCGTGCAATTCACGGCCTTGATGGGCAGCCTGGAAGGTGGTGAAAAAGCAACTGAATGGGTTAAAGACTTTGCCAAGACAACCCCCCTTCAATTAGAAGAGGTTTCTCGCGCCTTTGTTCGGCTAAAAGCCTATGGTTTGGATCCGATGGATGGAAGTTTGCAAGCCGTAGTCGACCAAACCTTTAAACTGGGCGGCAGCTTTGAAAAACTGGATTCCATCGCGCTAGGCTTAGGCCAGGCCTGGGCCAAGCAAAAGTTGCAGGGCCAGGAAATCATGCAGCTACTCAATCAGGGTGTCCCTATCTGGGATCTGCTGGCGAAAGTCACCGGCAAAAACACCGCTGAGCTGCAAAAACTATCCGAGCAAGGCAAGATTGGCCGCGATGTGATCAAAGCCCTGATGGAGGAGATGGGCCGCCAGTCCGAAGGTGCTGCCGTTGCCAACATGTCTTTGCTTTCTGGTCTTATTTCTAACGCCCAGGACAACCTGTCTCAGTTCTACAACCTGATTGCCACTTCCGGCTCTATGGACTGGCTAAAAGGTCAAATCGCGTCCCTGAACAGCGAGTTCGAACGCATGGCAGCGGATGGTTCTCTGCAGGAATGGGCGAAAAGTATCAGCGATACCTTGGTAAGTATTGGCGAAGGCGTTAAAACAACAGTCAGTACCCTTTACGAGTTTAAGGGGGTCATTGGTACCGTTGTCGCGGTATGGGCAACATTAAAAGTTGGCCGCTTTTTTATCGATCTGGTGGCTGGCACCAGAAATTCTATCGCCGCCCTGCTAAGCCTTATCGGCACAAAAAAAGCCGCTGCCCTAGCCAACAAGATGTATGGCCTGACACTCGCTGGCGTAACAGCGGCTTTAGGCAAAGCCCGCGCTGCCACACTCGCCTGGATGGCCAGCTTAACTGGCTTGGCGGCTACACTGGCAAAAACAGGGATCTGGGCGGGTATTGCATACGGCGTCGTGCAGATTGGCACTCTGGTCAAAGCTTTATGGGACTACAAAGGATCCGTCGATAACCTGAAGGAAAGCCAGCAGGATTTAGCCGAGCAGGAGGCTCTTTGGGCCAATGAGCTTGAACAGATCAATCTAAGGCTATCCACCAACTTCCAAACACGTCAACAGCTGAACAAGGCGATTGATGACGGTCTCCTGGTGATGAATAAGGAAACCGGGTTTTGGGAGCATGCCACTAAGGTTTTGCAAAACCAAACCATGACACTGCAGGATTACCGCGCTGTCTGGAATAGCACTGCAGAGGACATTGAAGAAGCCTATAAGCAGCTCGGCATTGCTTCCACGGCCAGCTTGCAGGAAACCGCCGAAAACTTCCGCCAGGCTTATGAAGCCATTCGTACTGGCAATGAACCCATAGAGCAGCAACGAGCCGCCTTCCTGAAATATGCCGAAGCTGCCTTAATCGCCGCCAAAGCAACGGGTACCGCTATCCCTGAAAGCTTGCGTTTAACTGCTGCCAACCAGGGCCTGGCACTGCAATTCGATGAGCTGCTGAAAAAGCAGGGCTTAGCCGTTGAAAGCTCTAAAAGCTATGCACAAAGCGTGGGCATATTGCGCCAGGAAGTGGACAAGACCAGAGCCACCATCGCCCTGTACCAAAGCGTGATTGAAAGCGAAACCGCCAGCATTGAAGAAAAGCGCCAGGCAACCCTGCGCCTGGTGCAAGCTCAGAACCTGCTTAAAGAGCAGCTGCAAACGCTGACAGAAATCGAATCCTTACGCACTGCCAATTACTTTGAAGTGAAAATGGCCCTGGAGGAAGCGCAGCGCGAGCTGGAGCGGCTTAACGAATCCTACCGGGCCGGGACAATCAACACCGAGCAATACAACGAGCAGCTGCAACGCCAATTGATGCTGGTGCAGGCACTGCAGCAACTGATGGGGCAAGCGGGCGGCAGTACTGCCGAGATGGCCGGAAGCCAGAAAGATGCAAAGCAAAGCACCGACAGCACCAATGCATCCATCGCCCAGCAATCAGAAAGCCTGGACGACTTAACCAATCAAACCGCTGCCGCAACAACAGCAACCAGCTTGTATGCATCCGCTCAGGCCTACCTGACCGAGCAGTTCAACTTTGCTAACACCTCATCAGAGGATCTGGCAAAGCGCTACAGTGAATTGACCTGGATGATAGACCAGAACCGGCGTGTGCATAACGTCTGGTGGCGCGAGTTGGCTGCGACTAGCAACGCGGGCTTTACCCGCGAACAGCAAATCATCAGCGAAACCCTGCAAGTACGGCGGTTCACCGAGCAACTGCAAAACAGCGCGATCACCTTAGAGCAGATCCGCCGCATTGCCCATGTAACGGATACCACCTTTTCACAGCTTGGCGCTAACGAACTGGCTCCGCTACGTAACGCAATTGCCCAGGCAGAGCAACGCATTCTGAGCTTGCGAGATGGGATCCAGGGCACTGTAGCAAGCCTGCAAGACGAACTGGATCGTCTGAACGACAACCAGAATGCCATCGAGGAGCGACGGTACAAACAGCAACAGGCAGAGCTGCAGGCAAAGCTCAAAGTGGCGCAAGAAGCAGGCGATGAAGAGGCCATCCGGGCAGCACAGCACGCGCTAAAACTTGCCAGGGAAATTTACCAGGTGAAAAAGCAGCAACGCGAAGAAGAAGCCGCCGAAAAGCTGCAGCGCGAACAGGAGCGAGCAGAAGCAGCCCCGCGCCCTACTCAACCTCAAAGCCAGGTTACCAGCACTGCCCCGGTACAGCCTCAGGCCACCCAGCAAAGGGCCAGCAACAACACTATTACCTTAATCCTTAACCTGGAGGGCCGTCGCTATCAGGCCAGCATGGCCAATAACGATGCCAATAGCTTTTTAGCACACGTCGAACGTGCCCGGAGTACATCGCTATGATCATCGACACCATCACCATGCCCGATATGCCATGGGTGAATGAATACAGCTGGTCTAGCCGGGTGGCAAATACCCAATATGCCAGCAGCGGTGCCTTGATGGTTGAGGTAGCCCAGCGCCAGGCAGGCCGCTCTATTGTGCTGCAAGAGGACTTGATTACCCGCGAACTGGTCAATGCACTGGTAACCCATGCAGAAGAAACACCAGGCGAATTTCAGATCACCCTGGGCGATGGCCGCACCTTTACCGTGATGTGGGATTACAGCAACCAGCCAGTCGCTGCCACACCACTGCAAGACGAGGTAGACCCAGACAACGACAGTTACCTGATGGCTGTCACCCTACGATTTATCACTGTTTAAAAGGCAATTAAATGCTACGCACAGACTTAAAAATCTTCAAATCCGAGCGCATGACGCAGAACGAGAATGGTGGCGGCCAGCGCACCGGCAACGAGGTTGAAAACGGCAAGCTAAACGATGTGTTTCGCAATATCAGTGACATTGCACACGCCCAGTCTGCCATCGACATTTCAAAAGTTTATCCATCAGTCCATACCAACGACCGCAAGCTGCTGCAAGATGCGCATGTGCTCATCAACGAGCCACCAATAGATCCACTGGTGGATGTAATGCTCATTGAGGCCCCTAACATCAATGAAGCCAGCGAACGCAGCGATATTATTGCCGCCATTGAGTCGGGGATTGTGCCTGGCTTTGCACTACGAACCGGCCTGTCAGCAATGGTTGCTGGCCAAACATCCATTAATATGTTGGATTTGCTTCCATCGGCAGCGCCAGATGGCGAGCAACCCCAAGTTTGGCTAGAGCCTGGGCAAGTAGTCGCTATTTCAGTCGAGTATACCGGTGCGGAAAGCGCCACTTGGCCACGCTTTACCCACTTTTGCAAAATCACCGGCTTCGAGCGTAATGGCAATGTCACTACCCAAGCTAATTTTGAACCCCCTTTACCTAAATCGGCCCCTGGTAGGAACACCAGCATCAACAGCCAAACCCGCTGCACCGTGCTTAGGGCCGTGACATCATCGGATCAGGTCATTTATCACGGCACTACAGTCCTGACAGACACATTAGCTGGCACTACGCTGAAAGTTGAGAAAACATCGGGCCTTGTATTGCCGCGCATAACTCAAACAGAATCCCGGCCATTTAACCAGGTTTTCATCGGTGATGAAGGCATGATCCGGAGCGTGATTAGCCTGCCTGCTGCTGGGCTTAGCTACACTATCGAGATAACCGATTTTGCCAACACGCCCTTTAACCAGTTTATTATTGAGTACACATCAGGCGGTAAACCTCGTACCAGGACACTGAGTGATGCATCACTTAGCGGCAATGAGCTAAGTTTTGTGCTGGATTTCAACGCCGACAACGGCACAAACCTGACCATCCAGTATTACAGCTCCACCCGCTATGCCAGTTACAGCAATGCCAACGCAGTACCAAGTAACTGGATCATCCTGCCCGCTACTGTGCGTAGCGGCAGCGTTTTGCGCACTACGAATTCTCAGCGCTACAGCGTTAGCCCGGATCCAACAGATGCAACCCGGATGATGGTCTTCAACAGCGCAACCTACAACTATACACTTGCAGCGATAATCGACCCGGAAGATGGTAGCGCCACCTATTTTAATAACTACGAAGATCTGCAATTTGAATCTGTCATTGAGAACATGGCCGCCAGCGGTGAATCATCAACCACCACGACATTCAGCATCCCCTTTGCAGAGTTCGTAACCAGCAGCCTGTACATTAGCGTCACTACTACCGGGGGCACATTACTAACAGCCAGCGCCGACAGCAACGGCACTATCACTGGTACCGATATCAGTGGCACAGTGACAGGTAGTTCCGTACAGCTGTCATTCAATACCCCTGTGCGCCTAAGCACGCTGTTTTACAACGTGGATGAAATCGTAGTACTCACACCACCCGTTGACCTGTATGGGGTTAACCCTCTGCGCCTCGTTGCTGGCGGTCGCGTGCCTTTGTTCCGGCCTTTTGGGGTAATAAATTTAAGTCATAACGAGTATCAAAGCGTGACAGAGCTGACACCGGCCCAAACCTTTAGTTTGCGCCCGCAAAGCTTTATCGACATTGTGGATAGTGAAGGCCAAAGCCTCTGGCACCCGCTCGATCAACACTTTGAGTACAACAAAGACACCGGTGTGCTCACTATTGTTGATGTGGATGGCTTTACCGGCCCCTTTGAAATCATCGATGCACTGAGCGAGCTGGCACTGGTCACTGAGGTCGGCGAAAACACCCTACGGGTTGCATCAACAATCGGCACATTCCCGCCTGGAACAGTTGTCAGCAGTGTGAAAATCCTGAAAGACCTGCAGGCCAGTGTCAGTAACCTGTTTGATATGACAACCTGGCAAAACGTCTGGAGCGACACCATCACCGGCGACCCGGCCACAGCCAGCTTTAACCAGCTCAACTACCCGATTGAGGTAGTCAACCAGTCTGCCATCAACGAACGCTGGGTAATTATTTTTATTGGCAGTTCAACATCATACCGCTGCGTGGGCGAGCAGCTGGGGCAAATCGCCACCGGCGACACCCTCAACGACTTCGCACCAATCAACCCCAACACCGGTGAGCCTTATTTTGTGATCCGGGCCAGCGGCTGGGGCGGCGGATGGAACCCTGGCGAGTGCCTGCGCTTTAACACCATCGCAGCAAGCCGCCCGCTGGTGCTGCTGCGCTCAGTCAGCGCTGGCCATAGCCAAATCGAGCAGGATTCAATCAGATTGCATTTCCGTGGTAATGCAGAGTAAGGAGTAAACATGGGACAGCCAGTAACAGTTTATCGGTGGGACGATCCGGGTGCGCCGCAGCTCAGCAGCCGCACTCCCAGTGAGATTATCGATATTCTTACAAAGTGCCTGGTCGATGGCTATGGGACTAAAGCACCGCTCGGTTGGACGCGCCCGTTTTACAATGCCAGCACCCAAGCCGTGGCATTTCGCAATAACGTGTCCGATGGCGGTAGTGGCGGCTATGTGAAGTTTTTTAGCGATAATGGCTCAAATAGTGCTGGTGCACTGATGCGCATTACGCATGCGGTCAGCATGACGGCCATAAATGAATTGTTTCATCAGGGATATACACAGGCTTTTGAGTTGCGCGCCGGCATCGACAGATGGGCATTAATCGGCACATCAACATCTGTATACTTTTTTGTATCGAGAGATGTGCCGATGTCCACACCAACAAGTGGCATAAACCAAACAATGTTTTTCGGTGATTATTATCCAGCGATATCATCAGATGTATCTCGCTGCATATCTATTGTTTCACCCTCGCTGAATAACGACACTGGATATGGATGGTCACGTACCCTGGATTGGTTATCATCAAACGGTAATTTCAATGGTATTAACTGCCTGTTGATATTTGATGCGGACGGCTATGCGCAAAATAGATCATATGGACTCAGCGTAATTTACCCGACAGATAGCACATCATCCGCAATTTTTAACGATGTACCAGCTCAATCCCAGATCACATATCCAGTTTTTATTAAAATGATAGGTGAGTCTGGTGTGACAACAGGCACTGATCGCATGGGTACCGCATTATTCAATAGCAGCTTATCCCCTACATATCGTGGTGTGCTGCCAGGCCTCGTCCAGATGATTTATGCAGGATGGCGAAGTTACAGTTGGCCGACATTAATTGACGTGCATGGATGTCAGCATTGGCTCCTACGAAATCCATCCAATGGCCCATGTATGTTTGCAATCAAACTGGACGAATGGATAAACCCATATGTACCAGTTTGAGCCTCAAAAAGACGTGCCGGTTCACCGGGGGCTGGTAGAGATTGACATCGATATCGATGCCGAGCGTTATCTGATCATGCACCGGCGTACATTGATGGTGCTGATGCATGCACCCGTGCCAGCCAGCAATATTGCTCGCGTATTAGTGCCGTTTGAACACACCAACCAGCATGATCTGATGGTGATGATCTTGGACGATGACAACGAGTACAACATGGCCGGCAATGACAAAGTGCAAGCCCAGTTGGTTGATGCGCGAACGGTTAACTTTAACCCATGATAGAGCTACGCTTTACCAGCATCAACCAAGGGGTTGTCAGCCCGCTTACACTTCGATTTGGTGATGATGGTTCGGTGATACCACCGGTACCAATCCAAAACCCAACGATTGGTATGATGCTAACAACCAGCTGGCGGCCAGAACGGCCTATGGCAGCTTTTATCAAAACCGCCTGGCTGGCCAACAACGATATCACGCAACCGGTAAAGCTGGCATGGACCGCAGAACGCGCCACGACCAAAGCACTGCAACTGCCCTGGCAATCGCCGGATATCACCATGCAGCATGTGACGCTTGCATGGCGCTATATTAGCCTAAAGCAGCAACAAATCTCATCGGCCTGGGGCGACCAGCCGCTGCGCACTCAGAGCACAGCAACAAGTTGGGCAATATCGCCCTACCAGCAGCAGGCCTGGCTAGTTCTCTGGCAGCATCTGCCGATAACAGCATCAACCAAAGCTCCGGCATGGCACTACCCGGCACTAAGCCAGCAGCAGCTGGCCGCCATCTGGCGCTACGATTGCGAAATAGCCCTGCCCAAGCAAACACCTTGGGGGCCACGGCCACCAAGTTACTTGTGCAGCAACCGGTACCGGCTGCAGAAAAGCCCAATTGCTCTGCGGTTTGTCGACCCGACAGAGCCTGCCAGCGGGGCGGTAACCCTGCGCTTTAACAACGACAACAACCCGATAATTTGTGAGTTAGATTCTGGCGGCGGGTTAATCCGGCCACTGCCGGATCAACCAACCATCGACACCACCAAACCCATAACGCCCCCACGGCGCAGGAGCTACATCATGCAGCCAGAACTACGCTGCTATCGAGTCAGCGACAACCAAGAGGTGAATATCATCAGCGCCTCATTCAGCATCAACCGCAGCAGCTGGGCAGCAACAATCAACCTGGCATGTGGTAGCAGAGGCGATAAAGACCTGCTGTTTGCTGGTGGCCCCCAACTGTTTAAGCTGGTGATCAACGGCTTTGAGTTTTATGGCCTGGCTGAGCAGCCATCACTCGATCACCAGTTTGGTCAGACGGCCTGGACAGTAGAAGCCCGGAGCAGCATCGCAGCTCTTGCAAGCCCGCATGTTGCCCCCCGCTCTTACACAAACGCAACAGCCAAAGGCGTAGCGGCGCTAATCACGGACGAACTAGCCGGTACCAGCTGGACACTGGACTATCAGATGACAGCATTTAATGTGCCTGCCGGTGCATTTAGTTATCAGAACAAAACCAAGATGGAAGCCATTGCCAAGGTAGTGGCGGCTATTGGAGGCATGCTGTACCCCGATGGTGAAACAAATACTCTGATAGTTCGCCCACGCTGGCCAGTCGTGCCATGGGCAATGGCCAGTGCTACCCCAGATATTGCCGTGCATGATGATGTGATCCTGTCCTACAGCACGCGCCCCCAGGTAAACCCGCTATTTAATAAAATCTTTGTTCGCGGCGAGCAACAAGGTGTGAGCTGTGGCATTCGCCGCTCTGGTACAGCAGGCGATGTCATTGCCCCGGATGTAGTCGACGCACTTATCACAGACAACCAGGCAGCCCGCATGCGCGGTACGGCAGAGCTGGCTGACAGTGGCTACAAAGATGCCATTACTATCACATTACCGGTGATGGCAACCCTGCCCCCGTGCCTGCCAGGCACCTTGCTTGGCGTTACCTGGCAAACCGACATTTATAAAGCAACGGTCGATAGCCTGTCTTTATCAGCAGTACGTAACAGCAACGGTGCTATTACGGTTCGCCAAAATGTGGGAGCGCTACGCAGCTATGAGTAACAGCTACCAACGCCTGCGGGTGCTCACTTCCAAAGCAACCCGAACTGTGGCCACAGTCACAAATCACAACGCCGACGGTACAAGCACCGTCGAGCTAATGGCCGGTACAAGCATCACAGTACTGGGACAAGAGGTAGATATTGGCAACAAAGCGTACATTGAGGATGGCCGCGTAATAGGTGTAGCCGCAGACCTGCCGCATGCAGATATTGACGTTTAACGTTCAAAAAACAGCCATATCAGCAAAATATCATTTTTTAATAAAACTACTGATGAGATATTTTTTGCAATTTCAGGTAATTTTCCAACAACAAAAAGGAGATGTAATGATGAAAGTAGCATTGCTTGTAGTTTTCACCTGTTTCATGGGCACAGCCATGGCATCGGATGACCCTTGTGACTCAATCCTCGACATTGATGATTGGTTACAGTGTATAAGTGTCGATGATCAACCACCAATGCAACCGCAAGGCCCTGGCTCAGGTGGTACCGGTGGTAAAGATAAGCAGACAGAGAGCTAAGCATTGGACAACCTGACTGCATTCATCCTGAATAGTCTTTGGATCATCGCGTTCATTCTGGCCATGTTTTACAACATGGCCAGGCGGCCAGATCTAAAGGCAGTGACCATATTGGCTGGCTTACTCGCAGCCGGCTATGCAATTACTCATTGGGTAACAGCTGAGCTGTTTGATGGCCGTTCCTACCATGAGCACATCACATTCCAGTACATCTTATGGGGCGGTGCCTGCCTGGCGATTATCGCGCTGATCCTTTCCATCAGACCCGTGCAGCAGCTCCGGCTGTACTGGGTGCATTGGACAGTTATTCTACTGCTGGCTATTGATGTGCTCGGCAACATCCTGATGCACCTGGATCAAAACATTGTCGGGCTCAATACACTGGCTGAGCCCAATCTTAACTGGAGTACTGATAGCTGGTGGCTGTGGTATTGGTATTCCGCCCAGAGCAACATCAACAACGCATTAATTCTGGCACTGCTGTTTGTGCCTGTCGGCATGGAAAGTAAATTAATGAGCCAACCAAAGAATATAAAAAAGCTATTTAAGAGCCTGATCCAGGGGTTTAATATTCTGACATTTTTAAACAGTCAGCAGTCGGTTATGAACCGCATGGATGTGATTCAGGACATGATCGATGCCCTGCCACACGCTGAGCGAAGTGAAGCCCAGTCACTGCTATTCAGTGCTAAAGAGCTGACATACAGGATGGATGAAACAGGTCAGGAACATTACGAAGCAATCACCCTGCTACTCGATGCAGCTGCACACTGCGCATCCCACATCAGCGCCCACGATGCAAACACAGCCCTACTAATCACTAAAGCAAAGAGCAGGTAACCCCTGCTCTTTTTCTCAAACTACCCTGCGATCTGGATGCCTGGCATTTCTCAAACTACCCTGCGCAATTTCTCAAACTAATCGCGCGGCTACAGTTCCAATTCGTTCCTGACGAATTGGTCGAACCGGAGGGTTCGTACCAAGACCGCCCTGCTCCGCAGTCAAACAAAAAGCCCCCAGCTTTCGCTAGGGGCTTTTTGTTTGAATATGGCGGAGAGGGAGGGATTCGAACCCTCGTTAGGGGTTAACCTAAACACACTTTCCAGGCGTGCGCCTTCAGCCACTCAGCCACCTCTCCGATACTCGCCGTAGCGAGCGCCGCTATACTAGGTAAAAAGCGGACTTGTTGCAACAGTTATCTGTTGCATTGCAACCTTCTGCTGGCAAATTAACCAGTTCAGGCATTCCCCTTTACTGCAACCTGCTGCTCTTTGGCAAAGTTCAGCATCCGATCCAACGGCAACAGGGCTTTATGCCGCAATGCTTCATCCACAAAAATCTCGTGCCCTTCTTTTTCCAGTAATGCTGCCTCAATGGCTTGTAAGCCATTCATTGCCATCCAGGGACAGTGAGCGCAGCTACGGCAGGTTGCGCCATTGCCACCGGTTGGAGCTTCGATAAAGGTCTTACCGGGCGCCTGCTGTTGCATTTTGTAGAAAATGCCTTTGTCGGTCGCTACGATAAAGGTATCGTTAGGCAGCGTTTGGCTGGCTTTGATCAACTGGCTGGTAGAACCGACTGCATCAGCCAGTTGTACCACCGAGTCCGGCGACTCCGGGTGCACCAGCACAGCAGCATTGGGGTACTGCTGCTTAAGCTCAACCAGGGCCTTGGCTTTGAACTCGTCGTGCACAATGCAGGCCCCGTTCCACAGCAGCATGTCGGCACCGGTTTGCTTTTGCACGTAGGCACCCAGGTGCTTGTCCGGGCCCCAGAGGATTTTCTTGCCCTGACTGTCCAGGTAATCCACTACATCCAGGGCAATGGATGAGGTCACTACCCAGTCGGCTCTGGCTTTAACCGCGGCGGAGGTATTGGCATAGACTACCACCACCCGATCCGGGTGGGCATCGCAAAAATCGGAGAACTCTTTGGCCGGGCAACCTAAATCCAGTGAGCAGGTCGCCTCCAGCGTTGGCATCAGCACGGTTTTTTCCGGGCTTAAGATTTTGGCCGTTTCGCCCATAAAGCGAACCCCTGCCACGATTAGCGTATCAGCAGGATGCTCTTTGCCAAAGCGGGCCATCTCCAGCGAGTCGGACACACAGCCACCGGTTGCTTCTGCCAGTGCCTGAATTTCAGGCGAGGTGTAATAGTGTGCCACCAGCACCGCATTGTGCTGTTGTAATAAGGCTTTAATACGCGCCTTGTACTCTGCCGCTTGATCTTGTTGCAGTGGCATAGGCTTGCGCGGAAAAACAAACTGCTGTTCGTCGAAATACAAACTTTGTTCCATCGTGCCAGTCTTCGTTACCGATAAAGGGCAGCATTATACCTTGATAGCAGGGGAAATGACAAAACTTGCGGTGTGCTTTACTGCGATGAAAAAAGTGGTGGGTCATGATGGATTCGAACCATCGACCAATGGATTAAAAGTCCACTGCTCTACCAGCTGAGCTAATGACCCCCAAAGGGATGTGTGAACGAACTGAATTTGGTGGGTCATGATGGATTCGAACCATCGACCAATGGATTAAAAGTCCACTGCTCTACCAGCTGAGCTAATGACCCAATTCAGAACTGTCACAAAGAGGCGGTGGTGGGTCATGATGGATTCGAACCATCGACCAATGGATTAAAAGTCCACTGCTCTACCAGCTGAGCTAATGACCCTCGCCGCGGACGCATATCTTACTGATTTCAGCCGTCAGTGCAACCGAAAATTCTAAAAAAGTGTGCTCCCAATGGTTAAACGCTTAAATAGAAAGCAACTTGCTGAAAATGACAACAGCCTTGCAACCTTTTTCTTAATTTAAGCTGTCCAGTCTGCCTTGCGCCAGACGCACTGCCGGAGCGTTTGCATGTTGTTGTACAACCTGCCGATAGAAGCCTTTTGCAGCATCCAGGTTATTCTCCCGCTCCGCAATTTGCCCCAGTTTAAACAATGCATCCGGTACTTTGCTGGAATCAGAAAAATTTTGCACCACGCGCTGGAAGTAGGTTTTCGCCTTGGATAGCTCATTGTCACGAAGTACCAGCTCGCCCAACCAATAGTTGGCATTGGCTGCATAGACTGAGTTAGGATAACTTTGCAAAAAGCCTTCGAACGCTGTGATGGCAGCATCGTAACGTCGATCGCGCAATACCAATTGTACTGCGCGATCGTAGGCGTCATTTTCTGATACATCGGTAGAGTATTGCGTAGTGACTGGGTCAATACTGGTTTCTATCTGCTGAGGAGCCGTCGCTGAGCCCGAAGCCATACGGCGCTCAATTTCCTGATAGATATCACGTTGACGTTGTACAATTTCTTCCAATTGATAGCTGTGCAGCTCGGTTTGACCCCGTAGCTCTGATACTTCATCCAGTAATTGCTCCAGTTGCTGTTGCATCCGAAGCTGAGCATTGGCGCGCGCCTCAACTATCCGCTCCAAAGCGTCCAGTCGCTGCTCCATACTGCCAGCCGGAGCTTGTGATTGCCCGCCCCGACTGCGACTAATATCAGAAACCGGAGCAGGATTTGCCCACACGGTGGCTGACATCATAGCTGCCAGTACTATCAATGGTTTTTTCATCTCACAACGCTTCTCTTAACAGGAATTAATACGCCAGTACGGCACGACGGTTTTTGGCAAAACCAGCTTCAGTACGTGACATATCCACCGGGCGCTCTTCGCCATAACTTACGTTACGCATTTGGTTCGCTGGTACTCCCAGGTTCTGCAGATACTGCACCACAGCCTGAGCACGACGCTCACCCAAGGCAATGTTGTACTCTGGCGTACCACGCTCATCGGTATGACCTTCGATGGTAACGCGTACAGATGGGTTATTACGCAAGAACTCGGCATGAGCACGCAGGCTTTCTACAAACTCCTGGCGGATGGTTGAACGGTCAAAGTCAAAGTAAATCACATTTTCCTGACGCAAGGTTTCCATCTGCTGACGCACACGCTCAGCTGGTGTTAAGGCCTGCTCTGCCCGCTCTACTTGCACTGCAGCATCACGCGCCATTTGCGCCTGACGCGCTGCTTCAGCTTCGGCATCCGAAACACTGGTTTGCGACGTAGAACTACAAGCGGCCAATGTTAAAATTGGCAACGCGATCAAAATGCCTTTCAAAGCGTGTTGTACCTTCATAGCAACATATCCTTAATAGATTGAATGATTGAATTTCATTGTTATAAAAATGGCGACCAGGCTGGTGATTTTACCTCACCTTCAGCGGCTGGTAACCGGGCTTTAAAACGACCATCCATAGATACCAAAGCCAGCACCTGTCTGGACCCATGCGTGGTGCTGTAAATCACCATAGACCCATTCGGGGCTATGCTGGGTGACTCATCCAGGCTGGTGGTAGTCAGAACCTGCATATAGCGGGTCTGTCGGTCCATCCGGGCAAGCTGGTAACGTCCTTGGCTACGATTCACCATCACAATGGACTGGCCATCCGGAGTAAAGGTTCCGGCTAGATTCATCTCACCTTCGAAAGTCAATCGCCTTGTAGTTCCAGTTTGTAAATTTACGCTATAAAGTTGCGGATTACCACCTCGCTCCGAACTGAAAATAATTTCTTTACCATCCGGTGACCAGGCAGGTTCAGTATCAATTGCACGGTGGTTGGTGATACGCGTTAATTCTTTGCTGGCAATATCCATCACATAGATTTCCGGGTTGCCATCTTTTGACAGCACCATTGCCATTTTCCGGCCATCAGGGCTCCAGGTAGGAGCACCGTTGATACCAGGGAAGCTGCTTAATACACTGCGACGCCCGGTATAAATATCTTGAATAATAATTTGTGCCTGACGTTGCTCAAAGGTGACATAGGCCAACTTAGTACCGTCAGGTGACCAGCTGGGCGACATTAAAGGTTCAACTGAGCGCAACAGGATTTGCTGATTGGCACCATCGTAATCGGCAACCGCCAATTGGAATGGGAACTCAGCACCATGCTGTACCAGTACATAGGCTATCTTGGTTAAAAATGCACCACGGGTACCGGTTAATCGCTCATAGACAATATCGCTGATGCGGTGGCCAAACTGACGCACCTGGCTGCCTGAAATGGTGGTTTCACGCGCTTCCAGTATATGCTCCTGGCCTTGCACCAGTTGCCCTTGATTCAACCTCTGACGGCTTAAACCAGCGTTGCCCCGCACCACATCAATCAACTCAAAGGATACGGTGTAGCGATCCGGACCAACTTCACGGATGGTGCCTATCACCAGATGCTCCACCCCTTCTTTGCTCCAGGCGGCATAGTCCACATCACTGGCACGGTGAGGCTGCTGAGGCATCCGAACAACTGGCGTAGGGTTAAACTGGCCACTACGCATTAAGTCGGCAGCAATAACATCGCTGATGGTTTCTGTAGGCCGATTCACCCCTTCAAACCGAAAAGGAACCACAGCGATAGGCCGGGCCGAATCAATGCCTTCCGTTATTACAATCTCCAGCGCACTTCGTGCTTGTACGCCCAAACTAAGAAGTAAAGTAAGGATTAAACTAAATTGAATAATTCTCATAATTAAAGTTCTGGGGCCATCGTTAAGTTAATATTACGCAGTTGCTCAAACACTGCCGGATCCTGCGATACAGGCAAATTTCCAGCGCGCTCTACTGCCCGTAATGCTGCGTCGCACACCAACTGGTCTCCGTCGAGTACACTGACATTGGTCACAAAGCCGTTGCTGGCCAGGCGAATATTAATCCGACACTGCCGGCCTCGCATCCGCTCATCCTGACGGAAGTTTTGCTGAATACGGTCACGGATCATAGCCGTAAAGCGCTCCACCTCACTAACGGTTTGACGCTGACGTGCCGCTTGCCGTGCCTGGGCTTCGCGCTCTAACCGCTCTTGCAACTCACGCTCCTGCTGGGCGCGTAATTGCGCATCGCGTTCGCGTTGAACCCGTTCAGCCTCTGCACGCTCAGCCGCCTCCTGCTCTTGCCTGCGCCGCTCAGCAGCAGCTCTGGCTTCAGCTTCAGCTTGCTGACGTTGCTGTTCAGCTTGCCGAGCCCGCTCGGCTTCCTGTTGCTGCTGCCTGCGCGCTTCTGCAGCGGCAGCAGCGGCTTGTCGTGCAGCTTCGTCTTGCTGACGGCGTTGCTGTTCTAAACGACGGATACGCTGCTCTTCCTCGGCTCTGGCTTGTTCCGCCGCCCGGGCCCGGCGCTCTAAATCCGCGATGCGTTGCTGTTCAGCGCGTTGAGCTTGCTCCCGCTGATCCCGTAACTGTTGCACCCTTTGTTCGTATTGTTGCTGATCAATAGCCACAGCTTCTATCGGGGCTGCTGGTTCAGAGGATGCAGATACCGTGACTGGCGTTGGCTTCAGGCTGGGACTTGGTGCAAAATTACTGATCACCAAAATGACCACAAAGCCAAGATGGAGCAACAGCGACATCATTAAAGCTGTTTTGAACTCCCGCTGCATCATCTAACTGCCCTCCCCCGGGTCAGTCATCAGCCCCACCGATGGCGCACCTGCGTTTTTCAATAAATTAATCAAGCGAATCACTGCATCGTAACTCACGGTATGGTCACCTTTAACGATTACTTGAGTGCCTGGCTCAATAGTCAACCAACTGGCGACTTCATTCACCAGCTCGGCCGAAGTATAGGGCCCGTGAGTCTCAGCATCTTTCTCAAAGTAATACAAACCTGCGGCATCGACGGTTGCAACCAAAGGCATCTTACCATCGGCCATTTGCTCCAGTGGCTCCGCTGAAGATTTTGGTAACTCGACCTTGACTCCTTGCGTTAGCATCGGAGTCGTCACCATAAAGATAATCAGCAGCACCAACATTACATCAATGTATGGCACTACATTGATTTCTGCCATCATACGGCGCTTTTTACGTATGTACATCAAGCGGCCTCGACTGCATTGGTCGTCGCCTGACGATGGAGAATATTGGCAAACTCCTCCACAAAATTGACATAGCTGCTTTCCAGCAACTCTACCTGATGCGAGAATTTGTTATAGGCAACCACCGCAGGAATGGCTGCGAACAAGCCCATGGCCGTTGCAATCAAAGCTTCGGCGATCCCAGGAGCCACCATATTCAGCGTAGCCTGTTGCACTGAGCCAAGAGCAATAAAGGAGTTCATGATGCCCCAAACGGTTCCAAACAGCCCGATGTAAGGGCTGATAGAGCCTACAGTCGCCAGAAAAGGTAAATGCGTTTCCAGGCGCTCAACTTCTCGCGATAAGCCAACCCGCATTGCGCGCTGAGTGCCTTCCATCACAGCGCCGGACTGCCGGGTACTTTTGTGCAGGCGAACAAACTCTTTGAAACCAGATTTAAACAAGGCTTCTAAACCCGTCACCTGGCCGCGGGCGCTGACTTCGGTATAGAGTTTTGACAAATCGATGCCAGACCAGAACTTATCTTCAAAACGTTTTGCTTCGGCACTGGCTTGCTTTAAAACTTTTCTGCGCTGAAAGATCATCGCCCAGGATAAGATAGACATGCCAACCAAAGTTAGCATAACGGCCTGCACAATAATTCCTGCTTCAAACAGCAAGCCTATAACTGAAATTTCACCGGACACTGGACACTACCTCTGAGAGTTTGATATTTGATTCATTCATCAATTGGCTGAATTCGCGCAGTGCTTATCATAGGGCAGCCATTTTGCGAACTCAACCGGTGTATGACAATTGCCATAAAATACTTTTAAGCCAACAGAACAAAGACTTTCCGCCAGGCAGCAAGTTCCGGCACTGCGCTCAAAAAGCCAGAAAGTACGACCAATCACCATTGACTTAAGCGAAAGGCTTTTTAGTATTAAGCATGAATTATATTTCCCACCAGGCAAGTATCAATTCAGAAACAAATTGCATGCGTGCGGCCATAGCATTGGCATTATGAAAGTGTTTTTACAGTATCCGCATGAACAACAGATGAATGATGCATTACAAAATCTAATGGCTGGATGATAATTTTTCTCGTTTGAAGTCTTTGCTCTAACTCCCTAGAATACGCCCTGTGTTCTGAGCTAGCGCAAACTCAGTGAGATAGCTTACTGTTTTAGAACAGATCACATGGCAGTAGAGTTGAGTTCTCCCAATTCACTTTATTGCTTTAGATGTTCCCTGGATTTATTGAAGCACTTCCTTCAACTTGTTGCATTTGCCCGCTCAATGAGCGGGCTTTTTTTTTCCCTGCTTTCTAAGCCGTACCGCAGTGCAACATCTGGCGAAATTACAAACTGCTAGTTTTCAGGCAGATCAAAGCCAAAATGCTGATAGGCTCTTGGTGCAGCAATACGACCTCGTGGGGTGCGCTGAATAAAACCCTGCTGAATTAAAAACGGCTCGATCACATCTTCAATGGTGTCTTTCTCTTCACCAATGGCCGCTGCCAGGTTATCCAGCCCGACCGGTCCGCCCATAAACTTTTCGATAATGGCCAATAGCAGTTTACGGTCCATGTAATCAAAGCCTTCGGCATCGACATCCACCATCTTTAACGCATCAGCGGCGACTTGCTGCGTCACCTGACCATTGGATTTGACCTGAGCATAATCACGTACCCGCCGTAGCAAACGGTTGGCAATACGAGGCGTACCGCGTGAGCGCCGGGCAATCTCAGTCGCACCGGCTTCATCCAGCACCAGATTCAAAAAACTGGCCGAGCGCAGAATGATTTGCGTCAGCTCCGAGACCTTGTAAAACTCCAGCCGCTGCACAATACCAAAACGATCGCGCAGGGGGGATGTCAGGGCGCCAGCGCGCGTGGTCGCGCCAATCAGAGTAAAGGGCGGTAAATCCAATTTAATGGAACGGGCCGCCGGCCCTTCACCAATCATAATATCGAGCTGGTAATCTTCCATCGCCGGGTAGAGAATTTCTTCCACCACCGGGCTTAACCGGTGGATCTCGTCGATAAAAAGTACATCGTTTTCGTCCAGGTTGGTCAACAGTGCGGCCAAATCACCGGCTTTTTCCAGCACCGGGCCCGAGGTGGTTTTGATGTTCACCTTCATTTCATTGGCCACGATCATCGCCAGCGTGGTTTTACCCAAACCAGGCGGACCAAAAATCAGCAAATGATCCAAGGGTTCACCGCGCCCCCGCGCCGCTTCGATAAAAATCGCCATCTGCTCGCACACATGCTGCTGACCGGTGTAATCCGCCAGCAATTTAGGGCGAATAGCGCGGTCAATGGCTTCATCTTCCCGGCTGGCAGTGGGCTGAATAAAACGGTCGGCTTCAATCATGGTTTACATCATGCTCCTGAGGGCGGCTTTGATCAGCATCTCACTGCTCATGTCGTCGGTTTTTACCTGTTGCACCGCTTTACTGGCTTGTTGCTGAGTATACCCAAGGCTCACCAGAGCACCAAGCGCATCCTGCTCGGCTTGCTCAGAGGCGGTCAGGCTGACTGCGACCGGTTTAAGCTGCAAACTACTGAAAGCACTGTCGGCAGGCGCCATACCCCAGTCTTTTAACCGATCGCGCATTTCCACCAGCAAACGTTCGGCGGTTTTTTTACCAATGCCCGGCAGTTTGACCAGGGTGGATAAATCGTCCAGTTGCACACAACGGACAAAATCATCGGCGGTTAAACCGGATAAAATGGTCAGCGCCAGTTTAGGCCCGACGCCATTGGCTTTGATCAGTTGACGAAACAAAGCGCGCTCGGTCGCGCTGTGAAAACCATACAGCAGCTGTGCATCTTCACGCACCACAAAATGGGTGTAAAGCACTACCTCCTGGCCCGTCTCCGGCAGCTGGTAAAAACTGGTCAGCGGCAATTGCACCTCGTAGCCCACACCGCCGACTTCCAGCAGCACATCGGGGGCTTGCTTCTCCAGCACAATACCACGCAATCGTCCTATCATCAGGGTTCCTTATCGTAAACGGCCGCGCACGGTTTTGCGGGCCTGGCCGGCCAGACTGATTAAGCTTTGCTGGGTATGGCCATGACAAAGCGCCACCGCCAACGCATCGGCCGCATCGGCTTGCGGCGTGCCAGGTAATTTGAGCATGGCTTTGACCATATGCTGTACCTGAACTTTATCGGCCGCGCCAGTGCCGACCACCGCTTGCTTTACCTGGCGAGCCGAGTATTCAAACACGGCCAGGCCGGCATTGGTGGCTGCAACTATGGCTGCACCACGGGCCTGGCCCAGCTTTAGCGCAGAGTCTGCATTACGCGCCATAAACACCTGCTCAATCGCAAACACCGTGGGTTGATGCTGGCTGATAAGCTCGGTCACCGCCTGGAAAATCACTTGCAAGCGTCCGGCCAAATCCGCGTCAGGTAAACGAATGCAGCCGCTTGAGCGGTACTCAAAGCGGCTGCCTTGCTGCTGCACCACCCCATAGCCGGTGACACGGCTGCCAGGGTCAATGCCAAGAATAATGGCCACCCTTACTCCAGGCTCGCCAGTACGTCGTCGCTGATTTCGGCATTGTGAAAGACGTTTTGCACGTCGTCCAAGTCCTCCAGCGTATCCAGCATTTTGAGGAATTTTTTCGCTTGCTCCAGATCCAGACTCACCTTGGTACTGGGCACCTGGGTGATTTCAGCATTGGCCGGAGCAAAGCCTGCCGCAATCAGCGTATCTTTGACATCCGAAAAGGTATCCGGCGTGGTCAGTACATCGAAGGAGTCATCCTCGTTGCGTTGCACGTCTTCGGCACCGGCTTCAAGCGCCGCTTCCATCAGCGCATCTTCGTCGGTGTCGCTGCCATACGACAGCACCCCCTGCTTGCTGAACAGATAGGCTACCGAGCCGTCCGTGCCCAGGTTGCCACCATTTTTACTAAAGGCATTGCGCACATCACTGACGGTGCGGTTGCGGTTGTCGGTCATGGTCTCCACCAAGACCGCGACCCCATTGATACCATAGCCCTCGTACAGTAGCTCGTCGTAATTCTCGCCTTCACTGGCACCGGCTCCGCGCTTAATCGCCCGATCGATGGTATCGCGCGTCATATTCTCAGCCAGCGCTTTATCAACCGCCACCCGCAACCTGGGATTGGAGCTCACTTCAGGGCTAATGCGTGCTGCCACCGTCAACTCACGGATAATTTTGGTAAAGATTTTGCCTTTTTTGGCATCTTGTCTGGCTTTGCGGTGCTTAATATTCGCCCACTTGCTATGACCTGCCATGCTTACTCCTTGGTTAGCTCTATCATCAACTCCGCCAGCTGAGCCGGATTGGCCAGGCCAGGTGCATCGGTCAGAGGGCAAGCCGCAGTGGTGGTTTTTGGAAAGGCCATCACATCACGGATAGAGGTTGCACCGGTCATCAGCATCACCAGGCGATCCAGGCCAAAGGCCAGACCAGCATGCGGCGGCGTACCATATTTTAAGGCTTCTAACAGGAAGCCGAATTTCTCAGCGGCTTCGTCGTCGCTGATGCCAAGCAAACGGAATACCGTGGCCTGCATCACCGGATCGTGAATACGAACCGAACCGCCACCGAGCTCAGTGCCATTCAAGACCATATCGTAGGCATTGGAAAGCGCTTCAGCCGGTGCTTGCTCCAGCGCCGCCGGATCCGGGTTGACTGGTGAGGTAAAGGGGTGATGTATCGCCATCAACTGGCCATCGTCGCCCTGCTCAAACATCGGGAAGTCGACCACCCACAGCGGCTTCCAGCCCTGCTCGGTCAGGCCATGCTGTTCACCCAGCTTCAGCCGCAGCGCGCCCATGGCTTCACACACCACCGAATAGCGATCGGCACCAAAGAACAGGATATCACCGGCAGCAGCTTGGGTGCGGCTTAGGATCTCATTGACAATGTCATCGCTTAAAAACTTAGCTACCGGCGACTGCACGCCTTCGATGCCCTGCCCCACGGCTTTGACTTTCATCCAGGCCAGGCCTTTGGCACCGTAAATGCCAACAAAGTCGGTGTAACCGTCAATGTCTTTGCGTGAAATGGCTTCTGCTTTGCCCGGTACTTTCAGCGCGACCACGCGGCCTTTGGCATCGTTGGCAGGGCCAGAGAACACCTTAAATTCAACCTCTTTTAGCAGATCGGCGACATCAACAAACTGCATCGGATTGCGCAGATCCGGCTTGTCCGAACCATACAGGCGCATGGCTTCGGCGTAGGTCATACGGGGGAAATCGCCGAGGTCGACCTGCAATTGCTGCTGAAACAGCTCACGGATCATTTGCTCAGTCACCGCCATCACCTGATCGGCGGTCATAAAGGAGGTTTCGATATCGATCTGGGTAAACTCCGGCTGGCGGTCGGCACGCAGGTCTTCGTCGCGGAAGCATTTGACGATTTGGTAATAGCGATCCAGGCCCGACATCATCAGCAACTGCTTAAACAGCTGCGGTGATTGCGGCAGCGCAAAAAATTTGCCTTTGTGGGTGCGGCTGGGTACCAGATAATCGCGTGCACCTTCCGGGGTCGCCCGGGTCAGCATCGGAGTTTCCACATCCAAAAAGCCGTGGCTGTCCATAAAATTGCGGACAAAGCTGGTTACTTTGGCACGAAACTTCAACCGCTCCGTCATCTCCGGACGCCGCAAGTCCAGGTAACGGTATTTCAGCCGCTGCTCTTCGCTGTTGTTTTGGTTAGAGTCCAATGGCAGTGGCGCAGCCTTGCTGAGAATTTGCAGGGATTTGGCATAGACTTCAACTTCGCCGGTTGCCATGTCGGCATTGACCTGAGACGCCGGGCGAGCACGGACTTTGCCACTGACCTGAATACAGAACTCATTACGCAGGGTGTAAGCCAGCTCAAACAGGGCTTTTTCATCCGGATCAATCACCACCTGCACCAGGCCTTCACGATCACGCAGGTCCAGGAAAATCAAACCACCCAAATCACGGCGACGATTGACCCAGCCACACAATGTAACCTCTGTATCTACCTGCAAAGCGGTTAACGAACCACAATAATGACTGCGCATGCATTCAATCCTTACAAAACTGTCGTGAAAGCCTGCAACCAAGGGAAAACCGGCAGGCATAGTTGGGGGGACATTATAAAGAAAACAACAGCAATGTCACTGCCCGCACCCTCTGCTATGATGGCATTTTTTTTCAAAAGGTCGCTGCTATGCTCTACCTTGGCTGCCCGATGTGGGCCAATGCCAGCTGGAAACACAGCCTGTTTCGTGCAGACTGCAAAACCGCCGATTTTTTGCAGCAATACAGCCAGGTGTTTAACTCTGTGGAAGGCAATACCACCTTTTATGCCGATCCAAAACCTGAAGCCTTGCAGCGCTGGGCCGCACAGACTCCGGCTGATTTTCGTTTTGTGCTCAAAGTGCCTTCGCGTATCAGCCATCAGGCCAATGCCGATGCCCAGGCAGAGCTAAAAAACTGGTGGCAGTCGCTGCAGCCGCTGCACAGCCGCATCGGTCAGGTACACCTGCAACTACCAGCCACTGCTGGCCCTGAGCAACTGGCATGGATTGCCGCAATGCTGGATGCACTGGTCGCTGATGTCCGCTGCTGTGTAGAAGTCCGGCATCTGGCCTTTTTTGACAAAGCCGAGTACGAAGTGGGCTTAAACCGGCTGCTGCGTGATTACGGCGCTGAGCGGGTGGTCTTTGACAGCCGGGCTCTGTTTGCGGTGCCGGCCAGCAATCCGGCACTGATTGATGCCCAGCGCAAAAAGCCTCGTTTACCGGTGCATGCCATTTGCCTGACCGATGCGCCTGTGATGCGCTTTATCGGCTGTGATGATGCCGCCATCAACCGTCAGCATTACCAGCCCTGGCTGGCTAAAATCCGTCAATGGCTGGATGAAGGCAAAACGCCCTACTGCTACTTCCATACCCCGGACAATGCCTCCGCGCCTGAGTTGTGCCGTGCTTTTGTGCAGGATCTGGGCCTGGATCACCCAGTGCTCAGTCCCTGGCCTGGTGAGCAACACCAAACAACCAGCAGCATACAGCCGGAGCTGTGGTAAAGCTTAATAAGCGTTATGCCGTTGGCTTTTGCAGCAACACCACATCAGGGCCGCAGAACTCAAGGTCCAGTTGGTAACGTGCAGCCAGCCAGCGGAAACTGTCATCGGCAAAAAAACTGATATGGGTGGGGTCCAGTGTATAGTGCCAGTTGGCAAAAGCCGCATCCGTCGTCAGCCGCTTGGTCATCAGCCCCAGCCAGCCACCGGGTTTGAGCAGGCCAATCAACTGGCAGAGCACCTGGCCAGGCGCGCTTAAGTGCTCCACCACCTCAGTGCTGACAATATAGTCGTACTGCCGGCTTAAATGCTCAGGCTGATGGCAGTAATACAGATCGTAATTGGCACAATGAAAGCCGGCTTCTGCAAACATCAGCGCCAGCGTCGGCCCAGGGCCACAACCAAAGTCCAACCCGGCAGCGCCAGGCTGAAGTCGCTGCTGCAATGGTTCAAATACACGGCCTAAAAATTTACGGTAACCCGCATCATCTGGCAGGTTTTGGTGTTGATCGTACACGGCTTTTTCTGCCGCAGCATCCAAATGAAAAACAGCCGGCACAAACACCAGTGCACAGTTACCACAGCGCAAGTAATCACGGGGCAACACCTTCGCTCGCTGCTCCGTATGGTACCGATGGGTTTGGTTGGATTGGCACAGCGGGCAAAGCGGTGGTACGGTATTCATTGAGAGGTGCACTCATTACATGCTGGCATGAGCCTTTGATTTGACATCGAAAACTGCTCGCTCTAGGCTGGTAAGAACCAATAGGCGCTAAGCCTAACCGAACCAGCCTTGTCTGACAACTCGGCACACATCTGTGGGAGCCACCATGACTGAACAAGTTCGCTTGTTACCACTGCCATTTAGCAATAATCACCAGGGGAAACCCAGACGCATTGGCGTAGAAATTGAACTCAGTGGCCTTGAACTGAACGAACTCGCTGAGTTGGTCGCGAAAGAGCTTGGGCTGAACACTGAGCAAAAAGGCCGGTACGATTTGCGTTTAACCGGCGATCAGGCCGGTGACTGGGTGGTGGAGCTGGATTTTCATTTACTGAAAGAGCTGGGTAAAACTGAGCAAGACCCCGGCAGTCTGTCACAAAGTGCTGAGCAGCTATTGGCCTCATTAGCCAGTCAGTTGGTGCCACTGGAGCTGGTAAGCCCACCGCTGCCGTTTGAGCGCTTAAAGGATATCGAACACATTATTGACCAACTGCAGCAGCAAGGCGCGAAAGGCTCTTCCGATGAATTTCAAAATGCCTTTGGTTTGCAACTGAACCCGGAGATCCCATCCAAGGATCCGGCAATGTTGCTGCGCTTTTTGCAAGCCTTTGTCTGCCTGCACGACTGGCTGTTGCAACAAGAGCAAATCGACGTCACCCGGCGTTTAACCAGTTACATCAATCCATACCCCAAAGCCTACCAAAAGCTGATTTTGGCGGCCGATTACCAGCCAGATTTGCCGCAGCTTATCGATGATTACCTGACGCATAATCCCACCCGTAACCGGGCGCTGGATTGTTTGCCGCTGTTCATGGAGTTGGATGAAAGCAGAGTTAAAGCCGCCGTCAAAGACGAGCTGGTTAAAGCCCGGCCGACGTTTCATTACCGCCTGCCCAGCTCGGAAATCCAGCTGGCCGGCTGGGGCCTGCACCGGGCCTGGAATGGCTGGATAAAAGTAGAACAACTGGTAGCAGCCCCTGATCAACTAAGCTCCTGCGCAGCCGCCTACCTGGAGCTGTTAAACAAGCCACTGGGTAAATTGCTGCAAGACTGGCCCAACCAACTGGAGCAACAATGGCTAAACCGGTAATTGCCATTACAGGGCCCGAGCGTGGTGCCTTTGGCCCCCGCTTTTTAGTGGCGCTGGCCGTGCGCTTTTATGGTGGAGTGCCCCTGCAGTTGCGGCCTTCCCAACACGAACAATCCGTCAGCTTCGATGGCGTAGTAGTAACCGGTGGCCATGATGTCGATCCGGTGCTTTACGCTGCTGAGCCTGAGGTTCACCCGAAGTATGATCCGGAGCGGGATAAACTGGAAATGGCGGTGATCAAGCAAGCCTTGCAGCAGCGTAAACCCTTGCTCGGGATCTGTCGTGGTGCCCAGCTTTTAAATGTCAGCCGGGGTGGAAACTTGCATCAGCAGCTAAAAGAACATCGCTACAAAACCTCGCATCGCTGGACAGTTCTGCCCCTGAAAACCTTGTGTTTAGAAGCAGGCAACTCGCTGCTGGCGAAGCTGCTGCAATGCCCTAAATGCAAAATCAACAGCCTGCACAACCAGGCCATCAATCAAGTCGGTGATGGTTTGAAGGTGGTGGCGCGGGATCTGGATCAACTGGTGCAAGCCATCGAAGATCCCAGCTACCCTTACCTGCTGGGGGTGCAGTGGCACCCGGAGTTTTTGCTGTTTTTAGGTCGCCAACGCCGTTTATTTAAGGCCTTAGTAACCGCAGCACATAAACAGCAAACAAGCTAAGCCCACATCACACACACAGCCGCCAACACGATCAGGCCAAGCCCCAGATGATCGTTACGCACCAGCTTTTCTTTGAAGAAAAATGCCGAAATCAGCAGCATAAAGAGTACTTCCACCTGCCCCAGTGTTTTTACCAGAGCTACCGACTCCAGACTCATGGCAGTAAACCAGCCAATGGAGCCCACGCAACTACAGACACTGATCAGCAGTGTTAAGCGTGGCCGTTGCCACAAAGCCAGTAGCACAGCCGGATCACGCAGCAGCATCCAGACAACCAGGTTGCAGCATGTGCAAAGATACAGCAGCTAAGTCGGCTGCTGCGATACAATCAAAAAATCGAACACTCAACTGAATTTTATGCAATTTAATCGTAAGGATCCCGCCCCCACAGTGTTCAAAAGTAATCAACTAAGGATCTTCTTATGGCTGACTTATTCACCCCACTTGAACTTGGAAAACTCCGCCTGCCAAACCGTATATTGATGGCCCCTTTGACCCGCTGCCGGGCCGATGCCGACCATGTACCTACCGACATCATGGCCGATTACTACGCGCAGCGTGCCAGTGCAGGCTTGCTGATTGCAGAGGCGACCATGATCACCGAAGGCAACTCGGCGTTTTGGCGCGAACCAGGAATATACTCAGAGGCTCAAATCAGCGCCTGGCGTAAAGTCACCGATGCAGTGCATGCCAAAGGCGGTCGGATTTTCCTGCAAATTTGGCACGGTGGCCGGGCTTGTCATCCGGCCCTGAATAACGGAGCCACTCCGGTCGCTCCATCCGCTATCGCCATTGATGATACGGTGCATACCCCGGAAGGAAAGCTACCTTACGTGGTACCGCGTGCACTTGAGCTCAGCGAGATCCCAGCCATTGTCGCTGCCTTTCGTCAGGCGGCACTCAATGCCATGGAGGCAGGCTTTGATGGCGTTGAAATCCACGGTGCCAACGGTTACCTGCTGGATCAGTTTTTACGCAGCAGCTCCAATCAGCGCAGCGATGCCTACGGCGGTTCCCGGGAGAATCGTGCCCGTTTATTGTTTGAGGTGATTGCTGCGGTGACCGATGCCATTGGCCCTGATCGCACCGGCCTGCGTTTATCACCGCTCAATAGCTTTAATAGCATGCTGGACGATAACCCAATTGAGCTGATGCAGTATCTGGCCAGTGAGCTGAACCGCTTTAAGCTGGCCTATTTGCACCTGATGCGAGCCGACTTTGCCGGCATTCAACAGGCGGATGTAGTCTCCGTCACCCGTGAGCACTACCAAGGCACCCTGATTGGCAATATGGGCTACAGCTTCGATGAGGGCAGCTCTGCGGTGGCTAGCGGCCAGTTGGATGCAGTTGCCTTTGGCAGTGCTTATATTGCCAACCCGGATCTGGTGGAGCGCTTTGTAAAGCAACTGCCTCTGGCCGAGCCGGACCCGGCCACCTTCTATACCCAGGATGCTAAGGGGTACAGTGATTACCCGTCACATGCTTAACTGGTAAAGTTTCTGGCAAGATGGCTTCGCACAAACGAGGCCATTTTTTGCCAGTACCATACAAATCTCCCCCAAGCTAACGTCGACGAAGCCAGTGTTCGAAGTCAGCAACGGCTAGCGGCCTGGCAAACAAATAACCCTGAAAATAATGACAGCCACTGGCAAGTAATAACTGGTGCTGAGCTTCGGTCTCTACCCCTTCGGCCACCAGAGCCATGCCAAAGGTATTGGCAATACCAATAATGGCTTCCACAATGGCCCAATCTCTGGTTTTTTCGCCGTGCTCACTCTGCCGCACAAAGTACTGATCTATTTTCACCTCATCAAAAGGTAAACGGGATAAATAAGACAGCGAGGAATAACCAGTACCAAAATCATCCATCGCAAAGCGCACGCCCAATGCCTTTAACTGTTGCATCCGATGCACTGCATCATCCAAATCTCTCAATACCAGGCTTTCTGTCAGCTCCAGAGTCATTTGCGCCGGATTGACCTGATAATAGCGCAGTAACCCGGTCAGCAAATCGACAAAGTCTGGCTGATAAAACTGCCGTACACTGATATTGATGGATACCGAAAGACCTGCAAGCAGCGGATCCCGCTGCCACCCCTGCAATTGCTGACAGCCTTGTTGCAAAACCCAGCGACCTATAGCTTCAATCTGCTCAGACTCTTCAGCCAGTGGGATAAAGTAAGCAGGGGCAATCATCCCTCGTTCCGGGTGCTGCCAGCGGATCAGGGCCTCAACCCCCACCACTTGCCCGGCATGGTTCAGTTGCGGTTGATAAAACAAACAAAACTGCTGTTGCGCCAATGCCTGGCTAATAGCCTGCTGCAACACAAAACGTTGCTCCACTTCGGTCAACATGCCTGGCAGAAAAAAACGTACCTCGTTGCCACCTGCCTGCTTGGCATAACTCATTGCCAGATCGGCCCGCTTTAAACACTCGTCGGCTTGCTCAGGCGCACTGAAAGTGTAAACCCCGATACTGACCGAGCCGCTGTACTGATGGCCACTGATGCTAAAAGGTCGCTGCAGCAGTTGCAGCAACTGGGCAGCCTGTTGCCCGGCGATATCCCGAGCTAAGGCCGGGACCGCAGGCAGTCGTCCTAAAACCACGGCAAACTCATCGCTGCTTAACCGGGCACAGAAGGTGGTAGCTGGCATTTCAAGCGCAATCCGGTTGGCAACCTGCAGTAACAGCTGATCTCCAGCCTGATGGCCAAGGGTGTCGTTTAGCCGTTTAAAATCATCCAGATCAAGGTAAATCACCGCTGCAAAATGCTGGCTCTGCTTCATGTCCTGTATTAACTCCTGCAAACAAAGCAGAATTTTTTTGCGATTAAAAAGCCCGGTCAACTCATCGTAATAAGCCAGGCGGTGAATGGTCTCATCCGCCGCTTTACGCTCGGTAATATCAGTGATAAAGCCATACCAACTAATGCCATCCGCCTCTTGCTCGGGTACCGAGTTACCAAACACCCAGCGACTGTTCCCCTGCTGATCCAGTACTCTGTACTCATAATGCCATGGCGATAAAGTGGCGGCTGAACGTTCAATTGATAGCAGCATGCCTTCCCGATCATCCGGATGAATCACATCCATCACTCCGGATGCATCCAGTGCTGCCTGTTGCGGAGAAATCTGATAAAAATCACGAATCGATTCACTGGCATAAGGAAAGGTAAAATGACCATCGCTGCTGCGTTTAAACTGATACACCAACCCTGGAACCCGCTCTGAAATACGCTGCATCCGCTGCGACCAAAGCAAGGCAAGACGCTCAGATTGATCACTCACCCTCTCAACCCGATGCAAACGCTGACGCATCCAAACCGCCACCGATGCAATCAACAACAGAGCAACGG
The DNA here is from genome assembly GCF_036327005.1 of Alkalimonas mucilaginosa. Lineage (NCBI taxonomy): Bacteria > Pseudomonadati > Pseudomonadota > Gammaproteobacteria > Alkalimonas > Alkalimonas mucilaginosa. The sequence goes on along the minus strand of NZ_JAUGZK010000009.1, from coordinate 11,461 downwards.
CCACCATCACGGCCAGCGCCCCTAAGGTTGATTTGCTAATAGAAGTGCCACTTAACCCCTGTATGGTTTCCGTTGGTAAATACAAGGTGGCATGCATCGCCAGGTAATGCATACTGGCAATGGCCAACCCCATCACCACGGCACTGAGCAATTTGAGGATCTCATCTTGAGCAACAAAAGGACGCAGCAGTGGCCGCACCGCCAAAGCCAGCGTAGCCAACACCACAGCCACCAGTACAGAGGCTATAAAGAGATCCAGCCGGTATAAGCGTTCGGCCTGAAGCACCATAGCGGCCATACCGGTGTAATGCATCATGCCAATCCCTGCGCCCATAAAAATCCCACCAAGCCCGATGCTACGCCAATGCAGCTGCGGCAGCGCAACCACATGCAATATGACGGCTGCAGCCAGAATGGCTGGGACAATAGACACCAGAGTGATACCAAGCTGGTAATTCACTTCGACAGGCAACTCATAGGCCATCATACCGCTAAAATGCATGGCCCAGACGCCCCCGCCCAAGGCTATGGCACCAAGCCCGTGCCAAAGGCGACGTATATTGTGTGATTGGGTGGAGCGCATTAACTGGCCAAAGTTAAAACCGGTATGGGCGGCCAGAATAGCAATCAGCAAGGACAGCAGCACCAGTAAATGCTGGTGGCTACCGCTAAGAGCTTGGCTAAGATCCGTTGTTTGGTCGGCAAATGCCAGCAGTGACATAAAGGTTCCTGCAAAAAGCGACGTTGCGTCACTGTGATGCTTATCCTTGCTCTATCTAAGCACAGAGCAAGCCGTTCGTCGAGCCGGATAAGACAAACCCAGCCGAAGCCGGGTTTGCTGGTTGGATAACAACTTAACGTTGCTGTTGGTCTTGTTCTTTTAAGTAATCATCGTAACTGCCGGCAAAATTCCGGATGCCATCGGCAGTGATTTCAATAATACGGGTGGCCAGTGAGGACACAAACTCCCGATCGTGACTGACAAAAATCAGCGTGCCCGGGTACTCCAACAGCGCCTGGTTCAGCGATTCAATGGATTCCATATCCAGGTGGTTGGTCGGCTCGTCCATCAACAGAATATTGGGCCGCTGCAGCATCAGCTTGCCAAAAATCATCCGGCCCTTTTCACCACCCGACAAAGCCGTTACAGGTTTTAAAATATCGTCTTTGGAAAACAGCATCCGGCCAAGCACGGCGCGCACCGCTTGCTCGTCTTGCTGTGGTTGCTTCCACTGCAACATCCAGTCGAATACCGACATTTTTTGCTGAAACAAATAGGCATGATCCTGGGCATAATAACCAATCTCGGCATTTTCCGACCATTTTACCAGGCCAGAGTCGACTGGGTATTCGCTCATCAGGCACTTTAACAAGGTGGTTTTGCCGATGCCATTGGCACCAATCACCGCTACCTTTTCGCCCACTTCAATCAGGGCTGAGACGCCTTTTAATACCGGCAGCTCATCGAAGCTTTTCTTCACATCCTGCAGCTCCAGCGCCAGTCGGTACAGCTGCTTATGCTGCTCGAAGCGGATAAAAGGATTGACCCGGCTGGAGGCTTTCACTTCCGCCAACTGAATTTTTTCAATCTGCTTGGCGCGCGAGGTGGCTTGCTTGGCTTTGGAAGCATTGGCCGAGAAACGACTGACAAAGCTTTGCAGCTCGGCAATTTGCTCTTTTTTCTTGGCATTTTCGTTCAGCAGTTGCTCACGAGCCTGGGTAGCCGCAAACATGTACTGATCGTAATTGCCAGGATACAACCTGAGCTCACCGTAATCGATATCGGCCATATGGGTACAGACCCGGTTTAAGAAGTGCCGGTCGTGCGAAATAATCACCATAGTGCTGTTGCGCTCGGCCAGCACGTTTTCCAGCCAGCGGATGGTGTGAATATCCAGGTTGTTGGTCGGCTCATCCAGCAGCATGATATCCGGATTGGAAAACAATACCTGCGCCAGCAAAACCCGCAGCTTTAAACCCGGTGCCAGCGTCGACATCAAATCAAAATGTTGCTCGACCGGAATACCAACGCCAATCAGCAACTCACCGGCGCGGGCTTCGGCAGTGTACCCATCCATTTCACCAAACTGCACTTCCAGGTCGGCCACCCGCATGCCGTCTTCTTCGCTCATCTCGGCACTGCCATAGATGCGATCGCGTTCGGCTTTCACCTGCCACAACTCTTCATGGCCCATAATCACCGTATCAACGATGCTGTTCTGCTCGTAGGCAAACTGATCCTGGCGTAATTTACCAACCCGCATATTCGGCTCGACCGAGACATTGCCGCTAGAGGGCTCCAGCTCACCGCTCAAAATCTTCATAAAGGTCGACTTACCACAGCCATTGGCGCCGATCAGGCCGTAACGGTTGCCCTGCCCGAACTTAACAGAAATGTTTTCAAACAGTGGTTTGGAGCCAAACTGCATGGTGATATTGGCGGCAGAAATCATGCTTTTCAGGGTCTCGGATGGTTGCAGCAAAAGGGGCGCTAATCTACGCGAAATGGGGAATTTATTCAATCAAAGTTGCACTTTTTCGAACTGGCCCTGCATTTCATATACGAACCAAAACAGTGAAAAGCATCCAAATGACCTTGCTCTGCAGCCCCAGGCAGCTTAGCGTCGTTTAGCGCTTAACCACAACGGTTTATCGCAGCCAGACCAACTAAGAGGTGATTCATGCGTTACTACTGCTGTTGTCTGCTCCTATTGCTGGCTTCATCGCTCTGTGCCAGTGACTGGCAGGCCTATTATCAACGCTCAGCTGAATTGATGGCGAACGATCAGGATTTTATCCAGGCGGAGCTGAAGTTATTAGGGCAAGCACAACCAGAACTGCCTGCTGCGACGCGCCGTTTTGGCTTTGATACCAATCAGCCGGTCGACTGGTACCTGACGGAGGAAGGCCAGCAGGTGGTTGCAGCGATATTGTCTCTGCAAACCCCGTCCGGTGGCTGGTCCAAACGCACCGACATGAGCAAACCTCGCCAAGCGGGCCAGGCATTTGGCGTTGAGGCGAACTACATCCCCACCTTTGACAACAGTGCTACCACCACCCAGTTGCGAATACTTGCCAACGCTTATAGCGCCAGTGGCAAGCCGGCCTACCGACAAGCCTTTGAGCGGGGAGTCCGCTTGATTCTGAGCGCCCAATACCCGAATGGTGGCTGGCCACAAAGCTTTCCTCTGCGTGGTGGCTACCACGACCATATTACCCTGAACGATGAAGTGACAGAGGATATACTAAAGCTGCTTTGGCACAGCCTGCAGGCAGAACATCCCTTTAATTTTGTGTCTGAGGAACTGCGCGAGGCCATAGCCCCTCAGTTTGAAAAAGGGTTAGCCATGGTGCTGCGCCTGCAACAACAAGACGACAATGGCTTAAGTTTATGGGCCGCCCAGTACCACAAACACAGCCTTGAGCCAGCCTGGGCCAGAGCCTATGAAATGCCGGCGCTGGCAACGGCTGAAAGTGCCACCTTGCTGGATTTTCTGATGCAGTTACCTGAGCCTTCCGCCGAGCTGCAGGCCAGCATCCACAGCGCTATGCGGTGGTACCAGCGCCATCAGATCCTGAATCATCATTGGCACCCAACCAAGCGGGTATTACTGCAGCAACCGGGAGCTGAGCCTATCTGGCCACGCTTTGCTGAGCTGGGTAGCAACCGCCCCATTTTTGGCGATCGGGACGGCTCCCTCTATTACGACGTGCATCAGGTCTCGCTGGAGCGGCGTCAGGGCTATGGCTGGTACACGGATAAGCCTGCTGCCACGCTGGCTCGCTATCAAAACTGGCGGCAGCAGTTCCCTGAGTAGCAGTTCTTCGATTAATCATGGCCCCAGGGTGGCGGCGGCAATTCAGCAAGCGGCTTGCTTAAATCAAAATCGATGCGCCAACTCCAGTTGTCACCACGCACGGTGCCGTAGGTGTAACGCACCCCAGGTTCAATTTCGATGCGCCAGCCACGAAAATAGCCCGATTCTTCAGTGCGCGGCACCGATTGAAACTGCTGCGTGATGACCGAGCCTTCGCCAACCGTGAAACCGCCATACATCGTAGTGTTGTCGTCACTGCCATCAGCTTTGCGGTGATCGTGACGCAGCTCGAGGCCATCGGCATGACGGCTGATGATCCAGGTGCGGGAGCGATCCCAGCTTTGGCTGGCTTCCAGTTCAATATGAAACGGCAATTTTAGCTGATCGTCGCTACACTCCCGAAAGTGCACGATCAACAGCTCGGTGCCAGTCAGCATCTCATCCCCTTCCGGCTCCAGCGTCAGGCCTCCCGGATAAGCCTGGCCACAGTGCTGAGCAAGCGCCTGAAAGAATTGGTTAAAGGCCGGTGTTTGGTTAACAGGATGCGGTGCCGTCAGCTCAGCAGGCTGGCAGCCAACCAAAACAGCGGCTCCCAACATCAGTAATAGTGTTTTCATAAGATCTCCTTTTTCATCCAGCCTACGGCATGCGTTTGCTTGATGCAATTGGCTTTGCAAGGCAACAACGCTTGGTGTACAAAAGAGTCTGTGAGGAAAAAAGGATCACAGCATGCTGTTTGCACTGGAAAAAATGGCCTTACGGCTCTATATGGCGGGTTTCAAACTGGCTACCGCCTTGCTGCCTTTTCGCTGGCCGCAGGTATTTCACGGCCACAACAGCAGCCATGCCTTGCTGGCAGAGCTGGCAAATCAACACCACAGCGGTATTTTGCTGGTCAGCGACTCGGCGTTAAGTCAGCTCGGTGTGTTGGCTCCCATACAAGCAGAGCTTGAACGGCTAAAGATCCCTTTCCAGCTGTTTGATCACATCACGCCAGACCCTACCAATGCGCAAATAGAAGCCGGTTATCAAGCGCTGCTTGCCGCCAATGCCAGTGTCTTACTAGCGGTGGGTGGCGGTTCGGTGATTGATGCCGCCAAACTGATTGGTGCCCGGGCCAGGAATAACAAGCCGGTGCTTAAAATGAGCGGCCTGCTGCGGGTTTGGCGCGGCATGCTGCCGGTCTATGCCATCCCCACCACCGCAGGGACCGGCTCGGAAGCCACCATCGCCGCGGTGGTGTCCGACCCGGCCAACAAGCGCAAACTGCCGTTGATTGATGTGCGCTTACTACCAAAAGCGGCGGCGCTCGATGCCAGTCTGATGACCGGCCTTCCGCCAGCCATTACCGCCAGTACCGGCATGGATGCGCTAACCCATGCCATTGAAGCCTTCTTATCGAATAACGCCACCCGAGCAACCGACCAGCAGGCACTGGCCGCTGCAAAGGCGATTTTTCAGTATTTGCCGCGCGCTTATAAGAGCGGAGCCGATCTTGAAGCCCGGCAGCAAATGGCCGAAGCAGCGCATTTAGCGGGCAAAGCCTTTACCGTGGCAGGTGTCGGTTACATTCACGCCATCGCCCATCAGTTGGGAGCTTATTACCACCTGCCCCATGGCCTGGCCAATGCCATCGTCATGCCTGTGGTGCTGCAGTACTCCGAGCCCAAAGCCCGGCGCAAAATGGCGCTACTGGCCAAACACTGCCAGCTGGCGGCTGCTGAAGCGACTGAGCAAGAAGCGGCTCAGGCCCTGATCACAGCCATTCGCCAGCTCAACCAGGATTTTGGTATCGCCAGTACAGTCGCAGAATTAAAGCCTGGCGATATCCCGGCTATTGCCAAAGCAGCGCTCAAAGAAGCCCGTTTTACTTACGCCGTTCCACGCTATTTGAATCAACAAGGTGCCGAGCAGCTGATCAGGCAGCTAGTGCCGGATGTTACGGCTGCCTGAGCAGAAAATCCAGCGCACCAGCAATAGCCGCTTGCTGCGCCTGAATGCAATTTTCCGGCGTACTGCGCGGGCTGTCCGGGTAGACTTCGGTGGTGGTGACAAAAACGGCATCCGTCATGCCGGCGCAAAGGCCAGCTGCTTTGGTGTCGTACACAATAACGCCAGGCTGCACCACTGGCTCCCCAATCAAACAACCTTGCTCATCCGGCTCGGCAATATGGGTTACTTTGGCCACCGCCTCGATAACGGCTTGCTGAAAGTCAGGTGCTGGCTGCTGAGTATCGCCCACCAGATAAAAACCATCCGGGATATTCCAGTTGGTATTCACGGTACCGTCACGGGCCGCCTTGGCCGGGCGAAACTCGCTGTTGTCGCTGTCGGTGGTCTCGTGCAAGTCAATGTGCGCCAGCCAGTGGTTGCTTACCGAGTACACATAGGCCATCGCCAGCGCCGATTCAGCCACCGGGCTATTGCTGATAAAAGAACGGTTTGGATCCAGTGCTTTGGGGTTCCAGCGGTTGATGGTTTCATAGCCCCAGGGGCTAAGGCACGGCAGGATCAGCAGATTGAAATGTTCGCTGTAGCCTACCGCCTGCTGCTGTAAAAATGCCAAAGCCCCCTGCACACCGCTGGTTTCATAACCATGCACCCCACCAGTCACCAGCACTGAGGGTTTGGCCGGGTCCCACACCTTGCTTTTCACCGCATACAACGGGTATTCACTGGCACCCAAGGAGCGGTAATCGAGCTGGCCGTAACAAACCAACTGAAAGCCGGCGGGAATGGCATCCAACTGGCTGGCAACCTGCTGCAGATAGCTGCGCTTGATGCTTTGCTGGCTTAACCACAGCGCTTTTTCCGCTTCACCCCAGGGGGTACCCACCGTGCCAATGGCATAAATCGATTCTGTCATCACGACTCACATCTGCAAAAAAAAGCCTATGCTACACCATGATGGATGCCAGAAACAGCGTGCATCGACAGGCAGGCGGGCTTATTCGCTGGGTTTCAACTGATAGCTATGATAAAATGCCACCCAGTGAATCGTATTCCCTTCTTAACCTACAGAGTCCTTTATGCGTGCTGTTATTCGCTTATTTTTTCGTGGTATCCGCCTGATTTTAACGCCCTTTATGCTGCTCGCTGAAAAGCTGAGTACCCCCGCAGCGATAAAGCGCGAGCCAGCTGCGCAAGCCAAGGTCGATACCGCCTGCCAACAACTGGTGATGTATCAGTTTTTGGCTTGCCCTTTTTGTATCAAGGTTCGCAAAGAAATGGCACGGCTTGGCCTTACCATCGAAAAGCGCGACGCTCAGCACAATGCCAGCCACAGGGCAGAGCTTGAACGTGGTGGTGGCCGGGTAAAAGTGCCTTGTCTGCGTATTGAAAACGAACAGGAAGAAGTGCGCTGGTTGTATGAGTCCAATGCGATTATTGCGTACTTGCAACAACAATTTGGCCAACAGTAAACCAGCGACCTTAGCGGAGATATTCTCCTGACGGAGCTTAGTTTGCCAACCGGTAAATCACATTTACCGATTGCTGAATGCGAATATGTTTTGGCAGCACCAGGCTGCTCTCTGCCATATCAGCACTGGCCCGCATCTGCACGCCATAGACACCGCTACCAGCACCAAAGCCAAAATCAGAGCTCAAATTACCCCAACTGCGGCTGCCTTCACTAATAGCAAAAACCGAGTGAATGCCAGCCCCTTGAGCATTCGCCAGTCGCTCGGCACGCTGGCGGGCATCAGCGCCGGCTTTGGCCATCAGCTCCTGTTCCAGTTGCTCTTTCTGACTGGTTTCAAACTGGCCCTGAATGGAGAAAATATTCGGTTGTTTGAACAGGTGATCCATAATATCAATGTAATGCTCGATACTGCGAAGCTGGATGAATACCGGCTGAGTTGCTGCGTAGCCGGTAATCACACGGCTGCTGTAATCCTGATAAGTCGCTTCTTTGTTGATTTGCGCTGCTTCAATGTCGGCCAGATCCACACCTTTGCTTTGCAAGTAACTTAGCAGGCTGCGGCCTTGCTGGTACACCGCACTGGTGGCTGCATCCGCCGTTTCGGCATTGGACCGGATCACCAGAGTAATACGGGCGGAGTCTGGCGCCACTTCCATCTGCGCAGTACCAGTCACCGTCACAAAAGGAAAGTCTGGCACTGGGCTGGCATGAGTTGCCGTGGCCATCAGACTGGCAAACAGTAAGCTTGAAAGCATTAATTTCATATTTTTATCCCAATAGTAAGGTTAACTTGCTATCCTAAAGGCTGACCGTGAATACCACCTTAACGCTAGATCATAGCAGCAGCACCTGATTGAAATTGTTACCATTGGTTAAAACAAAGCGCATGAGCCCCTATGCTAAAAGCCATTCACCATGTTGCCATTATTTGCTCAGACTACCAGCGTTCGAAAGCTTTTTACCATCAGTTGCTTAAGCTGCCCATTCTGGCAGAACATTACCGGGCCGAGCGCCACTCCTGGAAACTGGATTTGCAACTGCCCGACGGCGGCCAACTGGAGCTGTTTTCTTTTCCATCGCCACCGCCAAGACCAAACCAACCAGAAGCACAAGGGCTGCGTCACCTGGCTTTCACGGTTGAAGATGTTGCCAAAGTCAAAGCCTACCTGGAACAACATGGCGTTCTGGTCGAACCCATTCGGATAGATCCCTACACCCATAAAGCCTTTACATTTTTTCAGGATCCGGATGGGTTGCCGCTGGAGCTTTATCAGGCCTAACGAAGTTGTTCGCACCTCAGCCGGCCAGAACGCCGGCTTTTTTTTGTGCAAAAAAACCACAAATCACCTTGACACCGTTACTGTGTGTCACCTAGTATACGATTACTGTGCTACATACAGTATGTGGCACACAGTAATCAGGAATCAACAATGACCTCAGCGCAACTGGACAAAATGCGGCTGGAACTGCGGCGCGGTGTACTGGTACTGGCGGTACTCAGCTCACTGAAAGCCCCGCACTACGGCTACTCACTGCGCAAGCAACTGCAGGACGCTGGCATTGATATCGACGAAGGCACCCTCTACCCGCTGGTGCGCCGACTGGCCGATCAGGGCCTGCTGGACAGCGAATGGCGTCAGGGTGAAGGCCGGGAGCGGCGCTACTACCAACTGTCTGACGTAGGTGCTGACTTGCTGGTGCAGTTAACGCAGGAATGGCAACAACTGAACACCGCCTTAGGGCCACTATTGGAGCACTAATCATGGACTTACTGGAACGTTATCTGGCCGCCGTGCAGCAAGAGCTGCCAAAAGAGAAACAGCAGGATGTCACTCGCGAATTGAAAGCCAATATTCTCGATCAGCTGGATGCGATGCAAGAGCAAGCGCCCAGCCTGACGGATGAAGAAAGGATACACAGCGTACTGAAACAGCTTGGCCCGCCGAAACAAATGGCGCATCAGTTTGCTCCGCCAACCCCCTTAATCCCAATCGGGCTGATGCCGTTATTTAGCTACACCCTGGCCATGGTGTTTGGCATTCTTTTTCTGATCCAGGTCATTCAATCCAGCCTGCTTTGGCTTGGCAACGAAAACCTTGGGCTGCTGCTGATGTTAAAGCATATGGCAGGCGGGTTTATTCGCGATGCAACCTTTGCTTTTAGTGTGATCACCTTCGGCTTTTGGGTGATAGGGAAAGAGCAAGGCAGTGCTTGTAAGTCTGCAGCCAGTTGGGATCCTGCCAAGCTGCCTCAATTAGCGAAACCTTGGCAACAAATTGAACTAAGTGATATTTTCATCGATCTGGCGACGTATTTGTTCCTGCTGCTGATTTGGTACCCGGTTTTTGGGCAGAGCCTTGCATCGGCAGAACTTAGCATCCACAGTCGTTTCTTGCTGCAGGCCTTTAGCCCTCTGCTGTTGCTGGGTATTGCACTGTGCGCATGGCAACTGAAACAGCGTTACTGGACAACAGCCCTGCTGAAATGCAACCTGGCACTCAATGCTCTGCTGGTAACAGCCATTGTTATTCTGGCATGGGCCAGCCCGTTTTACAGCAGTGTACCTGCGCAACTACCCTGGCTGACAACGGAACAGTTGGAGCGCAGTATCACCATCACGTTACTGATTATCGCCCTCATTCCTGGCTGGGAAGTCATTCGTGACTGGCGGCGCTTGCAACAATTTGACAACTAACCAATGCGGTACAAATGGCTCAGATCACAGTACAATGCTCTGAGCCAGTTTTGACATCATTGCAGAGGCAAAACACAGGGTGATCGAATACAAATCAGCCACATTTTATCGCAGTGCCTTCGCGTTGTGTCTGGCTGCCGTTGCCGTCTTTGCCAATTTGCATCTGTTGCAACCGCTGTTGCCCGAACTAAGCCGTCACTATAGCTTATCCCCACTGCAGGTAAGCTGGAGCTACACCATAGGCACTTTATGCCTTGGACTCTCCCTGCTGGTGTATGCCTCTTTATCCGATGCCTGGGGCCGTAAAAACTTGCTGCTGCTTACCTTAGCCGGCATGACATTGAGCACTTTTATGCTAACCCAGGTTGAAAGCTTTGCCAGTTTGCTGTTCTGGCGTGCCATACAGGGGTGTTTTCTCGGTGGTTTACCGGCCATGGCCATTGCCTGGATGGGCGAAGAGTACAGCAAACCAGCCTTAGTCACAGCAGTTGGCTATTACATCAGTGCCAACTCACTGGGAGGGATTTCGGGCCGTCTGCTGGCCGGCAGCCTGGCAGACGTGGGACACTGGCAATGGGTATTTTGGCCAATGACCTTGCTTGGCGTGCTTAGTTGCTATTGCATCTGGCGCTTTCTTCCCCAGGCAACACAGTTCCAACCCAAACCTTTTCGCTGGCGGCAAGCTTTGCAGGATCAGCTGTTTCACCTGCGTCAACCATTGTTATTCCTGACTTACCTGATTGGTGGCCTGAATTTTCTGGTGTTTCTCAACCAGTACACCTACATCAGTTTTGTCTTGGCAATGGAGCCTTTTCATTTAAGCAGCAGCTTCATCGGCTTACTCTTTATCACCTATCTAACCGGTACCCTGGGATCCGCCCTGTCAGCCAGGATAGCCGCCAGGCTGTCTGCACCAGGGGGAATGGCTCTGGGCATTGGAGTTATGGTATCAGGCTCTTTGCTAACACTATGGCCACAATTATCGGCCATTGTAGCTGGATTCTTTATCAGCGCTTTTGGCTTTTTCCTCTGCCATGCGCTTGCCAGCAGTTGGGTGAACCAACATGCCAGCAGAGCCAAAGCCAGTGCCAGTGCGCTTTACCTGGTATTTTACTATCTCGGCGCCAGTGTTGGCGGCTTGTATCTGCAACCATTCTGGCAGTGGGGCAACTGGCCAGGTGTGGTCGCCGGCTCTGTGCTGATGTACGCAGCTACCTTAGCGCTGTGCTTCAGTCTTTGGCGGATTAAACGGCAGCAATGCTAGCGGGTTACCACAGGCAAATAAGCAGAATCGCCCTGTCCAAAGCAGATAGTAATGACAGCTGCGCCTGATGCTACTTTTGCGCAAAACATAAACATCTCCTGGAAGGTTAAGCTGGTTCGCCAAAAAGGTTTTGGCTAACCCTAAGATAAACCACAACCACTTTGCTGGTTTTTTCAGCAAAATGGCGATTATTTATGACAGGCTCACTTACTTGGACGGGACACCTACTTTGACACTCTGCTGCCGACGTCCAGTTAATG